>JAEWBU010000171.1 GCA_023390985.1 Pseudomonadota bacterium | reverse complement strand
GGGCGGGACAGCGCCCTGCCCTGCCGCGCCGCCCATCGTCATGCCGTGGCCGCGAGCGATATGTTCGGCCTGCTCGAGCCGCAGAACGCCGGCGCGCACCAGCGCCTGCAGGTTCTCCGTTACTGCGCTGCTGCGGCGCACAGAGCCGCCCGCAGCCACCACTTCCTCGGCGCCCGACTCGATGACCAGCGTCGAGGCCCACTGCTGGCCCGACTGCTTGTCTGAGACGCCCTGACGCACCGTGACGCGCTCCGGCGACAGGCCCGCTCGAACGAGCACATCCCGCATTGCCTTTCCACGGGCGCGGTCCAGGCCTTCCTTGAAGGTCTCGTCGTCACGACCGATGACTGTCACGCGGGCGCCGGCGGGTGTGGCCTTCGCGGCGGCGATCAGCGCATTGCGCGCTTCGGCCGTCAAGGCAGCCGAACCGGCCTTGAACCAGATCTCCCGCTGGTCGCGCTTCGCCTCCGCCTGCTTCTGCCACGTCAGGTTGTCGCCCTTGCGCGGCGTGGCGTAGCTGTTGCGCTCCAGCATGTCGTCCACGATGGCCGGTGCACCCGTGCTCGTCAGCGGCACCGGTGCAACCGATGCCACAAGATGGGCACCGGCCGGGTAGGGTGTGCCGGGGACGTACGGCTGCTGGCCAGCCGGCGTGCTGACGGACATCCCTGCCGTATCGAACCGGGCGCCGCCGTGCATGACCTGGGCCTGGGCGCGTCCGACCTGCAGGAGGAATCGGCCATGCAGCTCGGGAACCTTCACGTAGGGGCCTTCCTGGGCCGGCACCAGCAGCTGCGGCGCGCCGCTCTTGCTGCTGAAGATCGCCGGCACCACCATGCCAGGGCGGAACTGCAGGTAGGTGCTGCGCCCGTCATCGAACACCTGCACGGGACGCGCTGCCGAGTCACCCGTGCTGAGGTAGTTGAAGTCGTAGGCGCCGACCCGCACGCTGTCGGCGCTCTGCGCCGGCAGCAGCACGAGGCCACCGAACAACAGCGCGGCGCTCAGCCTGCTCAGGCGCGCGATGCGGCAAACTTGCGAAGTGATGAGGCGGGATTCCATATTGATCTCGCTGGAGTTAGCGCGCAGCCCGGTAGGCCGAAGGAAAGACCATGTCGGCGGCGACTTCCACGTTGATACGGGTGCCCTGGTCGACAGTGATCGTGGGAGGAATGACGCGGTTGCGATCCAGGATCGTCTTGCTCACGTCGGTGAGAACCTGGCCCGCGGCCGTGCCGGGTCCGCTGCTGCCGATGTTCGTGACGTTGGAAGGCTGCTTGGTCCGGTCGGCCAGGACGGCGATGAGGAGGCTCGTGCCGAACATCTTGAAGAAGTGGTTGTCGACGTCGCCACTCATTCCCGCGGCGCCCGCCATGTCGGCACCAGCAGCAGCAGGTAAGCGAAACGAGTAGCCGTTCGGCAGGATCAGGTCTTCAAAAGCGAAGAGCACACGGCTCTGCCCGACCTTCACCTGCGAGTCGTACTGCCCCACCAGCGTGGAGCCCATCGGGATTAGGAGGCTGCCCTGCGCGTCATAGACGTTCTCGCGCACATAGGCCACGATCCGACCCGGCAGATCCGAGTTGATCTGGCGGCCGAGAACGGCGGGAATGATCTTTCCCTTGCGAAGTACGAAGCCCCCGCGCGCAGGCGAGCCCGTGATCACGTCGCCCTGCTGCTTGGACTCCTGGGCGTACTCGCGCAGCCAGCCGCCCGGGCGTGCCGTTTGCTGCCCGCCGAGTTGGGCCTTGAGGGCCTCGATTTGGCTGGAGATCGCCGTGCTGGGCGCCTGCACCGCGGCGACCTGTTCGGCAGGCACGCGCTGCTGCGCCGAGCGCGAAGCCTCAGCGGGCGCCGGAGCGGCTTCCGAGTGATCGCTGAAGTCGTGAACCAGTGCCTTTGCGATCCGCGCGGTGGCCTCTTCCTCGATGCCCCGCTCCCCGCGGCCTGCATAGGCCGTCGCTGCCGCGCCACCGCCTGAGGCCTGCGACGCAGCGCTGCGATCGAATAGCGCGCTCGTGTTGTCGTCCCGGCGAACTCCCGGAGGCAGCGGCGGATTGACTGCTACAGCGGATGCGGCCTGCCGCGGCGCGGACGCAGCCGGCTTGGGCAGGTTGCGCAGCGCCTGCGCTTCCTCGTCAGCCAGCGCGTCCTTCCGACCGACCTGTTTAAGCTCCGCCGAGTCCTTGGCGACCACGGCCGGCGCGACCGGCTGCGCGGCGCCGCCGTTGGATAGGAGCAGCGGAATGAGCATGCCCCCGCCCAGCAACAAGCCAAGCAGCACGAAGAGCGTTGAGCGCTTGAGCGGGATCCCCGGCTTCGGCGCCTCTGGCTCCAGGATGGGCTTCTCGGAGATCGCCACGTCAGTTCTGCTCCGTCTGGAAGCCGAAGAACGACTTCTTCGGCTCCAGCTTCGTGATGCGAACCTCGGCGCGACCGAGCTTGAGGACCGCCTGAGGCATGAGGCGCTGGGCGACCAGGTACTGCCCCTTCACTTCGAAGTTGACCAGGCTGTAGTCGTTGCCGTCGATTACGGCGAACAGCGCCGGCAGCTCCTGGATGTCTTGCGGCAGCTTGTAGTAGGTGAACCGGCCATCGTCGAAGACCACCGACGGCTTGAAGGACGCATCCCCGCTGACCTCGTAGCTGAACCGCAGGGAGTCCGGCTTGATGCCGGGCACACCGGCGGGCGCGGCCGCGGCCGCAGCCGTTGGGTCAGCTTGGGCGGGCTCGGGGAGCCGCGCGGGCGCCGGTGCTGCCGGTGCGGCGTCGCCCTGCGCAACGTCGCTCTCCGGCAGCGCCAGCAGCATCTCCGATGCGTAAATCCAGCTGACGCGCTGGTGCCATTTCTTGCCTTCGCCGGTCGACCTGAGGACGAACTGATACGTGCGCTGGTCCGTCAGGACCGTCATGGAGGTCTCCATGTCGTCCCACTTCGGCTTGATGAAGATGTGGTGACGATCCTTGGTCGGCGTGAGCTCGAAGCTGCTGGTGTCGCCGGCGGCAACGCTGCGGATCACCTCGTTGGCAGCGAACTGCAGATGCGTGACGGCCTTCGGCTTGGCGAGGACCAGGTAGGTCGCATCGGGGTCGTAGTGGTACTGGATCAGGCGGGTGTCGCCGCGCACCGGAGTGCCCACAACAACCTCCGCTTGCACGGAGGACTGAATAACCAGCGCGAGCACCGCCGCGCGAAGAATGAACTTGGGGGCGCTCACTTGGACCGTTCCTCGACGTCTGAGAAGAAGGTGACGTACAGGCCCAGCGGATTCGCAATGAGCTTTGCCTCGTCAGTTGGCGGCAGCAGCTTGTAGTTGATGGTCAGGCGATACCGCTTTGCCTGCTCGTCGGCTGGGGTAGCGGCACCGACGCGCTCCGTCGTGGTGACGAAGACGAAAGCGGTGCCCTTCTGGGAAGCGTCTACCGCCGTGACCTTGGCTTCACGCACCAGGTCCGGCTCGCGCGTGATGCGCTCGTAAACGCGCTCACGAGCGCGAAACTCCGCCGCCTGACCGACGGCCTTGTCTGCAACGCGCTCGGTGGCCCAGCGTTGCGCATCGCGGGTGCGCAAGGGATCGAGCGTGTACATGGCTTCCGTCCACCGGGCGAGCTCGCTCTTGATGACTGCCAAATTCGGCTCAATCTTCAGTACCTCCACTGGGCGATTGACCAGGCCGGTACCCGGGTTCACTTCGACCACGTAGGGGCGCACTTCCTTGAGGGGCAGCAGCAAGGAGATTGCAGCAACTGTCGCGATGGCGAGCAGGACGCATAGCGTGGTCACGATGAACCAGCGCTGCTCACGGACCATCGAGGAGCCGTAGATCTCGGCGAAACCGGCGGCGGCTTCTTCGAAGACGCTCGCGGGTGTATTCGCTGCACGGGCGAGCGGCGGAATCGCGCCGCCCTCGTCGTCTGGCCTGCCAAAGATCCTCTTCATGGAAGGCATGCTATGGGTCGCAAGCAGCTTCCCTACCCGTTTCAAACGCCTATTTCGCGGGTTTGGCGCACGATCGATCGCGCTGGTATTTGCGGCAGGACAGAACCGACGTGAGAGCGTGTAGGAGCACGGTTTGCGATGCCGGCCCTCGGGCACTTCCTGCCGCATTGCACGGCGGATTCCTGCAGCGCCCAGCGCCGGGATCGCTCCGCGAGCGGCCTATCGAGCATGCTCATGCCCAAGGGGCATGAATGCGCGGAGAGAACGATGCCTCGCAAGGGAGGCGAGTTTCGGCGTCGGCTAGAAGACCGCGCGGAACGCCCACACGCCTGCCGAAACAGCGGCCAGCACAAGGCCGGCCAAGCCCAGAGCAACGGCGCCGGGATTGCGTGCAGCTGCGGCTTCAACTCCCTCGCGGACCGCCACCGCCGGAAACTGCTCCAGAAGAGCGCGCCGGTGTTGCGCTAGCAGCTCGCGCTCTCTCTCGCTGGTGGCGGTAGCGGCCGCGTCGTTCAGCAGTTTCAGCCGCGTCCACGGCCTCTCGGTGGCGATCTCGACGATCCAGGCGTCCAGGGCGGCTTCATCCAATGCGTTGGCATCCGAGAGAGCCGGCGCTGCCGTGGAAGGCAGCCATCCGCCCGCGGTGCGCTCGAGCAACTGCGCCAGACGGTACTGGTCTTCGGTGGTCAGCGCGAGGGCTGCACGTACCGCGGCGGGAAACCCGTCATGGGCAGATTCGACAGCAGGCGAGACTGATGTTGCGTTCATGCGATGCGTCAATTCGTTGTGTCAAAAGCGAGCGCTGGTCCCTGCGTTTGCGCGACGCGACGCGCCGGACCGGGGGCGATGTACCCGCACTGCGCCAGCGAACGAACGGCGACCTTCGAGCCGGCGACGGCCTTCCAATCGACGAGGGTGTTCCAGATCAGCCCCCGATACCTCTCGTTCTGGCACGGCGTAGTGCTGTGGTAGGCCGCGATGCCGAACCAGGTGTTGCCGTGCTCGCGAATCTTGCTGGCCAGGTGCCACGCCGCCACATAGGTGGACACACAGCCGTCCATGAGGTGCGCCGGCGTGATGCCGTACTTGCCCAGGCGGGCAAAGTGCATCGAGTTGATCTGCGCCATGCCGACATCGACGGTGCCGTTGGCGTTGCGGTTCGCAGCGCGCGGGTTGAAGTTGCTCTCGACCTTCAAGATGGCCTTAAGCACCCACGGATTGACCTTGTGATAGTCAGCCGCGGGGGCAACGCATGGCGCTACTTCCATGAGCTTTGATGGGATCCCCGCAGCTGCACCGATAGGCGAAGCTGCTGCTGTCCACGCCGGGGCGGCGAGGCCGAGCGCGACGAAGAAGAACCTGGACCGCATCACGATCCATGCTAGGGGCCTACCTCAGCAGTTGGGCCTGCGCCAAACCGCCTGTTTCGGGGGTTTGGCGCTTCGCGCCGCGGCGGAGCGGGCGTTTCAGGCGGGCGTACCTTCCACGAGCCGAACGCCTGCTACCAGGTCAGCACGGCTCACCACCACTGGCGTGCGCCTGCGCGAGATCGCGCGGTTGAGCGCCGCCTGCAGCATCGCCTCGGCGCTGGCGATGCTGGATTCCCCGATCAGGGCCACGGCGTCGGCAGCGCCCACACCGGGCTCCAGCTGGACCTTCCGGCCGCCCAGCCAGCGTTCCACGAAACCCGCCATGGCGGCGGCGCTGGGCAGCTCGAAGGGCACCTTCTCCGAGAAGCGGCCGCCGCGCAGCAGCGCCGGGTCGATCTGGTCCGGATGGTTGGTTGCGGCGATCCAGACGACATCCTTCACACGATCGCCCACGCCGTCCATGATGGTCAACAGCTTGTTGGTGCCCTCGGTGCTGGATGAGAACTCGCGCGAGCGGACCAATTCGTCGGCTTCGTCGATGAAGATGATGGCCGGCCGCAGTTCCTTGGCCTTGGCGTACAAGGCGTCCAGCTTCTTCGGGTCGCGCGCCAGGTCCGCGCCTGTCGCGGGCAGGAATGCCCACCTCAACTTCTTGGCGAGTGCTTTGCAGGTGGCCGTCTTGCCGGTGCCGGGCGGGCCGGAGAACAGGACGCCGGTGGGCAGCGTGCCGCCGTGGGCTTCCGTGAACTCCGGATCTTCCATCCGCGCTGCGATCTGATCCAGCGCATCGCGGGTCTCCGGGTTGAACACCAGTTCCTCCAACGGCCGCACGTTCTCCATGGTGTGCCCGCGCTGCCCCTGCAGCTGGCGTAGGGCGGCCATGAAGTCATCGAAGCCGAGTCGGGTGAGGCCGATGCTCTTGACGTAGGAGGCCAGTTCCTCGGTGACAGCCAGGATGCGCTTGACGGAGAAACCGTTCCAGCGCTGGGCAACGCTCTGGATGACGGTCTCGTCTACCCCGACGCCAGGAACGTTCTCCTTGAGCCCCTTGCGCAGCAACCCGATGCGCGCGGGCAGGTCGGGCGGCGTGATTTCCACCTTGAAGTCGAACCGGCCCTCGCGGACGGCCGCGGCGTCCAGACGGTCCATGTGGTTCGTCGCCATCATGAGGATGACGCGGTGCTCGCGGATGTCCACCATCAGCGTCAGAAGGGCGTTCACGAGGTCGCGGTCTTCCTTCACGCCGTCACCACGGCCGTCCCGCGCTTCCAGAAAGCTATCCCCTTCGTCGATGAACAGCAGGCAGGGCTGGTTGCGCTTGGCCTGCTCGAAGGCCTGCCGGACCCGAGCGGACTTCTCGCCAACCCACTGGCTGGCGACGTCGGCATAGGTCAGCGTGACCAGCGGCAGTTGCAGCTCGCCTGCCAAGGCCTCCGCGAAAGCCGTCTTGCCGTTGCCGGGGCCGCCGTGCAGCAGGATGCCATTGCGGCGCGGCTTGCTCTCCCCCTTTTGTTGCGGGGCCGTGATTGCGCGGGCAGCTTCCGACAGCCGGGCCTTGATCGCGTCGTTGCCGGCGATGCTCGCAAATGTGGTCTTCGGGACCGAGACCCGCGCGGGGCCCTCGTCGGCCGGCGTACTCTGCCCCGCGGCAGGTCCAGGCGTCCGCTGGCGTTGGCGATCCGCGAAGCGACCGTACCGCCCCTCGTACGCGCCCCACGCAGACAACGCCACCAGGGCGGCCAACGGCGTCAAGACGCTGCTGAGCTTGTACTGCGAGTTGGTGAATGCCTCGCCGATCATCAGAACAAGCACCGGGAAGCTCAGGAGAAAAACGCCCAGGCCCATCTCGCACAGGACGAAGGGGCGGAACGGCTCTCCGTCGATCGTGCTCACCACTTTTGAGCCGACCACGTTTGCAGCCAGCAGTCCGAGCATGAGCAAGGTGACCCCGGACTCGATCGAGGCCCACTCTACGAATAGTTGGCGGCCCGCCATCGCCTTCACGACCACCACGCCGGGAAGAACCCAACGCAGAATCCAAACCGCCATCGCCGCGCCCACGGCGAGCTTGCGCTGGACCCATACCCAAATACCGCCAAACATAGAGCCTCCTGCCTTCGTTTTTACCCTACGGCATGAGGACGCCGTGTCAAGGGCGGGCCGGGCCCAACTTCATGCGAGGAGGCGAGCTCCGGCCTGACCTTAGGGGGTGCCTTGGCCAGCAGGGGCGGCAGCCGGCGGCGGCGGCGGCGCCGGAGGTGCGTTCTTCCGGTAGGACGTGTTGTAGCGCGCCTGTGCCTGCGGGGTCCGATAGGCCAGGCTCTTCGGGCGGCCAGCCTGGGCATCCCACTTCCCTGTGAGATGTCCACTGAGCTGCTGGAACCCGCCTTTCGCGGCCCCTCCGGTCCCGCTGGCAGCTCCTGACGTCCCGTTCGATACCACGCGCCCGCCCGCGCTCTGCGTCAACCCCGCCATGCCCTTGAATCCGGCACCACCTGCGTTCCCGGACAGCAAGCCGGACGCAATCGTCGGCGCTTGCATCATCAGTAGCGCGGCCAGAAGCGCGAAGACCATCACCATGCCCAGCAGCAGGATGTCAACCTGCAGCGCCTCCATCGGAGTGACCTTCGTGGCATCCAAATAGAACTGCGTGGCCAAAACGTTCATGGCGGAGAGCAACCCAGCCACCAGCGTCAGCAGGAACGCAACCACCACCTTCAACATGCAGGCGCCCAGCAGGAAGCGCAGCCAGGAGTCGAAGATCCACGAGGCCGGCGGAAACATCAGGAACGGAACCATCATCGGCGCGAGGGCCAGCACCAGCTTGATGCTCACGAAGCCCATGATGATGTGCGCCATCATCGTCACGCCCGCGAATGTCAGCACCACGGCGGCGATCACTTTCGCCACAGCGGCGTAGATAAACGACGCAAGACCGGAAGCCATGCCAGACAGCCAGCCCGTCCAGCCGCTACCTGACGCGCCTTCTGCGACGCGCGGCTGCCCGACGACGGCGGCAATGGCCTTGAAGATCGGCTCGGACCCGGAGCGGATCGCGTTGTCGAGCGTGGACATGCTGGACCCCGCAATCGCGCTGGCCACCATGTCCATGGTGCTGACGATGGTCTGCCCGGCATTCTGGTCCAGGATCAGCGTGACCAGTCCGAACCCGATGAACACCGGCACCCATTCACCGATCAGCTCGCCCAACCCGCGACCACTGACCAACGACTTGAGCGTCGTCCAGGTCAACATGGCGATGACGAAGAAGGCCGTCATGTACTTGCCCACGCCCTGAAGCGTGCTGTTGCTGGCCAGCCCGCTCAGGACGTTGTTCACCACCGATGCGATCCTGGCGACCGTCGAGTCGATGTCGCGCATGTCCCCCGAGTAGGTCGAAGCGGTCTGCGTCGAGACCTGGGGCGTGGCATCGCCGGTCGCCTGCGCACCCACCAGGGAGCACGAAACGGCCAGCACCAGCAGAATGGTCCGCAGCTTGTGCGCGACGCACCAGCGGGCGAAGCGGATGCCGAGGTCGGTAGCGCGCTCTGCGAACGCCCCGAGCAGCGTGACGTGCAGGCCAGCGAGAGGGCTTGCTTTCGTCATTGAGGAAGTCCTCCGAACGCACGCTGACGTTGCTCGATGTTCTGATGACGCTGACGCATCAGCTCCTGGTCTGCCAGCGCGCGAGCCTTCGCCTCGGCTTCCTTCTGCTCATCCTGCGCCTGCTTGGAGATGGTGCCACTCATCACCTCCAGCATCTTCGCGTTCTGCGTGACGACGCGGTTCATTTGGGCGTTGAGCAACTGCAGCGACTGGTGTTGGCCGACGGTGGCGGGAATCTGGTCCTGCAGGTTGCGGGCGAACTGGTAATCCGACTGAACTTGTTCCAGCACGGATTCCTCGTACTTCAGGCGCTCGATCGCCCGCTTGTTGCCGGTAGCCGCGTCTGCTGCCACCTGTTGGACGTAGCCATTCCAGCCCTTCCCTCCGACGCGAGCCTCCGCCATGCGCTTTTCCATGATGCTGGACTGCTGGCTCAGGCTACCCGTCAAGTTGCCCAGGGCCTGCTTGAACCGCATCATGTCGTTCACGGCCTTCACGGCATCGCCACCCATGCCCGCCGGGAGCCCGGACAGGCCACGGATGTTCTGCAGCTGGGTCTGGTACTGCTGCACTTGCGTGATGTACTGCTGCGCGGTCTTCTGGGCTGTGGTGGCGCCGTCCATGGCGACCTGTACCAGCTCCAGGTTGTTCAGGATCTGAGTGATCTCGGTCGCTCCCGCGACGGCGCCGCCTGCACTGGCGGCACCGTAGGTCATCGAGAGGACGAGAGCGGCGACGAGCCGCGATGCCTTAGCAAGCAACATGGAGCACCTCCTTGAGGAATTTCAACTGCCAGTCGGGCCCACCGACCGCGGCGTACTGCAGAAGCTGCTCGCGCTTGGACGGCTGCGTCGTAGCTTCATTGATCGCGATGAGGGCCGGCGGCATCTGCGTGTTCACCAGCCGCGTCGTGGTGGGTCGCACCAGCAGGTAGTCGCGCTTCGGGATGGCCTGCGCCAGGATGGCCAGCTGTGCGTCGTTGATGCCGAAGACTGAGCGATAGAGCTCGGCCTGCTCGAGCACGCTCGACTTGACCGAAGGCAGCAAGACCTGCGTAGGGATGTTGGTGACCAGGGCGCCGATGTTCGGCAGCCGGGCGAGTTCATCCAGGGCCTGGGTAGCAAACATCACCAGCGCGCGCTTCTTGCGGAACGTGCGCAGCCAGTCTTCCACCTTGTTCGCGAAGGTGGGGTTCGAGAGCATGTACCACGCTTCTTCGATGTAGATCAGGGTGGGCGTGGTGCCATCCAGCCTGCGCTCGATGCAGTAGAAGGCGTAGTCCATGAACGGGCTGGCGATGCGCTTGTCCACCAGCACGCCGCCACACTCCATGCCGACGATGTTGGACAGCGTGAAGTGGTCTTCGTCGTTGTCGAAGTAGACGGAGTGCGAGCCAGCGCCGCCGTATGAGTCCTCTTCCGAGCGGTCGACATAGGGCGCCAGCTTCGCGGCAAGGTCGCCATCCTGACCGCGGATCAGTGCATACAGCCCGCTCAAACGCCAGCTGGAGTCGTGAGTTCTGCGCAGCAGCTGGATGGCGGTGTTGATCGTCGTGCTCTCGGCGCCCGTGGCGGCCTTCCCGTCCGCTGCGATCAGGACTTCCACCCACTCGCGCAGGCGGCTGTCATCCCCGTTGAGCATCATCGTGCGCACCGGGTTCATCTTCGGGCGCGTGGCCATGTCGATGTGCTTCCCGCCCAGCAGGACGGTCGCCATCATCAAGGAATGATCCTTGTCGAAGATGTAGGTCTGCGAGGGGTTGTACTTCGTGAACTGCTGGATGAGCAGAGTCAGCAGCGAGGTCTTGCCGGCGCCGGAGCCGCCGATCACAGCGGTGTGGCCCAAGTCACCTTCGTGCGGATTCCAGTCGTACGCGACACCGTATGGCGTGAGGAAGCGGCACAGGGGCGGAACCTCGTGCCCCAGGACCTTGGAGAACATCGGATGATTGCGCTCGCCGCGCGAAATCGTTCGAATGGGAGCAAGGTCGGCGAGGTTGGCCGTCGATGCGAGCTTCCAGCGCAGCGTAGCGTTGGAGTTGCCCGGAAAGGTGGTCAGCAACGAGGCCATGAGGCCGTGCCGCTCGCGCAGGACGGTGAAGCCGGCAGCGCGCAAGGAGCTGGAGATCAGATCGGCTGCGCCGCTGGCCGCTCGGGGCGACTCGCCCAGCGCCAGCACGGTCATGTTGTAGTAGCCGTAGGCAACGTCGCCGGCGGTGAGCTCCACGAGGGCCTGCTGCGCATCCTCGGCTAGGTGCAGGTTGCCGGTGTTGACCTTTTCGCTGGTCATGTCGAATAGGCGCTCGGCCACACGGGTGACGACGGACTTCACCTCGCTGCGGTAGAACATCTCCGCGTCCTGAATGGCCTTCTCGGCCACGCCCCGGTCCAGGATGCGGTAGCACTGGACCAGAACGTACTCGCAGTCCAGGGCCATCAGCTGATCGATGTGATGGCTGTGGGCCTCGGGCGGTGTGCCGGTCATGGACAGCGCCGCGGCATAGCGCTCCTGCACCGGACCCTTGAATCGCACCAGGTCGTGCTGCCGCTCCACGGTGTCGGCGGCCAGAAGCGTGTTCAGGTAAGACAGGTGCTGCGGCGGCCGCACCGGCCCGGGCGGCGAGGCGAGGTTGGCGCGCGCGTACAGCTGGCCCAGGAACTCCCCATCTTCCAGCCGGTGAAAGCCCATGCCCCGCGACACCACGCCGCTGAAGCCTGCCAGCATCTTCTCGAACTCGTGAGCCATTTCGCCCAGCTGGCCGCGCACGCGGGAGATGGCGCCTCGCTCGGAGAACCTTCGCTTCATCAGCGAGGACACGGCCGGGAAGACCCGGCCGTCGTTCTCTATGAGCTCGGCGCGCAGGGCTTCGAAGAAGGCTTCGGATTTATTCGGGAAGTTGTATCCGACGAAGAAATGCTGCGTGATCCTGGCATTGCGGCGATCGGCGCACGCCTTTTGCCACTCCTTGTCGATCAGACGGGCGACCGGGTTCCCGAAGTCGTTCTTGAGGTATCCGTCAACGAATCGGCGCTCCTGGACGCTCCAGATGGTGCACCTGTCGTTGAGGGTTCGCATCGCCGTCTGCAGGATCTCGATGCGCTGGTCGACGTAGAAGTCCTCCTTGCCCTCAACGTCCTCACCTTCGACGGAGAAACAGGCCAGGAGGCTCCCATCGTGGCAGAGCACCAGGCCCGGGCTCACCATCCCGAACCAGGGAAGCAGTTCGCCGTAGCTGCGTGCCGCGCGTCGCGGTTTGGTGAAGAGGTCTTCGAAGGACAGCATGGAAATTCTGATTGCCTAACGAGGGACGCCCTTGCCCCACCCTTTCGGGCGTTGCTGGAAGTCGGCGGGGCGCGGCGTCGCGTCGTACACGTGCTCTTCCCGCAGGTAAGCCCCCAGCACTGCGATGTACTGGTCGTCCACCTTGGAGAGCCACCGCCCCACAAAGAAGAGCACGCCCACGATGGGCAGTAGGGGGTAAGCCCTGATGCCGAAGCAGACGGCGGTGAACAGCGCGAGGACGCCGAACATCCCCTTCTCCACCCCCATGATCAGCTTGGGCCGATGCAGGGAGGTGTGGAACGCGCTGAATCGAGACGCCATGGCTGGCCCGTTACTGCAGGCAGGCGGACAGGCCTGCCGCGGCCTGGAACGACGAGCTGTTGGCGAGGATGCCGCCGATGCCGGTCAGGATGCCGAAGATCACGGTCACGGCGATCAGACGGCCCCAGTCCATCTTCGCGATCATGCCCAGCAGCAGCGTGGCGACCACCACGAGAATGAACACGACGATGGCCAGCGGTCCCTTCATCCACTGGACGACCTTGCAGCCGATCTCGTTGATGAACGGCACGTCGAAGCCCGCCGACGCGTGCGCCGGGCCCGCCAGCATGGCCATGCCGACCAGCAGGAACATCAGGGCCAGGAACTTGACCTTGCTGTCGCCCGAGGCGAAGTTGGAAAAACGGTTCATTGGGACTCTCCTTTCAGGTTGACGAACGGGGTGGCTTACAGGTTTTCGATCTCGTACTCGCCCTTGGCGCGGTCGAATCCATGCAGGCGGCTGATCTGGGAGACGCTGCGCTTGTCGCCGCGTCGCTCGATGTAGACCATGAGGTTGACGGTGTCCGCGATGGACGCCTGCAGCGACTGGTGGGGAACACCCATGCCGGCCATGAGCAGCAGGTTCTCCAGGCGTGGAAGCGCGCGCGGTGCGCTGTTGGCGTGGATCGTGGCGGCGGAGCCCGGGTGGCCGGTGTTGGCGCCGTCCAGCCAGTCGTAGGCCTCGGGCCCTCGCAGCTCGCCGACGATGATCCGGTCGGGTGCGTAGCGCATCGCAGTGCGAACAGCCATGCGCGGCGTCACGGTCTCCGCGTCGCATTCCACCAGGACGCAGTTGGGTGACTTCACCTGCAGTTCCTGAACGGTCTCGATGACGAACAGGCGCTCGTCCGCCGGAATCGCGGTCAGCACCGTGTTCATCAGGGTGGTCTTGCCCGACCCGGTTCCGCCGACGATCAGAAGGTTGTCGCGTTGTTGCACGGCGGCCGTGATGACCTCGGCGTAGTGCTCGCTGATCACGCCGGTTCCTACGTACTCCTGCATCGTGTAGACGCGGGAGGCGTGCCGGCGAATGCACATCGATGGGCCTTTGACGGCGACGGGCGGCAGAATGGCCTCGACCCGGTAGCCGGGTAGCCGACCGGAAAGCACGCGGCGGTTGCTCTTGTCGCCCACCTCCTGGCTCGCCATGGTGGCCAGCAGCGTGATGGCTGCCGCGATCTCGCCGGCGGACAGCTGCACCTTGACCTGGTGCTTGCGACCTTGGCGCAGCACGAACACGTCGTGCGGGCCGTTGACCATGATCTCGTGGACCGACTCGTCGTCGAAATACGGTCTGAGGCCCTCCAGGGTGGCCTTGAGCTGGGCCAGCGTGCGCTGGCTGAAGCTACCCCCAGCCGGCGCAAGCGCTGCGCGTGCCATTGCGGTGTCCACCTTCCCCTCCATCCGCTTGATTCTTCTGGCAGCGGATGGGTTTGCAGGCCGCGCCAACTGCCTGTTTTCGGCGTTTGGCGCGCGCTTACGCGATCAGCGCCCGAAAAGCGGTTGGCTGTTGGAGATCAGGACGGACAGGGGGAGCGCGACGAACGCCGCCCATGCCGGCGCCAGCAGTGGCGACAACGGAAATGGCATGGTCAGGTACAGAACCGGCAGGCTCAGGACCGGGATGACGAGCAGGCCCGCCAGCGTGAAGGTGGCCGGGCGTAGAGAGCCGAACTCGGCTTGCTTCACGGCTCGTTGCATCAGTCCGTCAAACACCGTGGCGACGAACATGGGCAGCAGGAACGCCAACCACACGACCACCACGGCCAGGCGCATGGTCAGCACGTAGGCCTGCATGATCAGGCCCTGCATGTACGAGTTGTACAGCTTGGACACGGCCTCGCCGGCCGGCCCGCCGATCTCCCGACTCAGGCGCCGCTCGGCCTCGTTGTGCTTGGCCCTGGACAGCTGCTGGGTGACCACTGCCACCGGCGTCTGCCGAAAGAGGCCATCCGCGAATTCCACCACCAGGCCGCCGATGGTGTCTCCCATCGCACTTCGGGTGTCACGTATCTCGCTGCGAACGAATTCCTCCATGCTCGGGCCACTGCGCATGAGGGGGCCGGCGAAGAACGCCATGATGGCGAGCAGGAGCCACAGTCCAACGTGCTGCTTGGTCTGCATATCGGGTCACCCGAGCGGCGCGTACTTGAGCATGTAGCCGATGGAGACCGGGTCGGCAATGGCGGCCATCATGTGGGTGCGCATCCCCATGACGAGGTCCATGCGGGGAGTCAAGGTGTCGCTCACGACCACCTGGGTGATGCCGTGGCGACGCGCCCAGGTCAGCACCGGCTCGCGAAAGAAACCCCATTCCTGTAGCGCGCCCTCGCGGTCCACGCCGCGGATGTACAGCCTGGCCACGCTGCTGTCGATCGACATGAGCGCCCAGAGGTACGCCCCCATCATCCGGGGATAGCTCTCGGTGTTCTCGTCCATCACCTCCAGCAGCTTGTTCCCCGCCGCGTCGATCGCACGCGCCAGCAGGGAATCGCCGGTCGGTGACGGCCACATCGGCGTGATGAACCCCGCCAGCTTTTCGGCCTGTTCACGGGTGCGCGCATGGTGCGTCCACACCGTCAGCAAGACACCCTCGTAGGCCTTTCCCTCTATGAGCTTGTCCAACCATTCACCGCTGCGCTCGGCATCGGGCAGGTCGCCGACATTCCAGGCGACCTCGCCCTCCTGCAGCTCGAGGCGGCGGGCCACAGATGGCCGTGCGCGCGCCGGCGCGGTGAACGGAACTACTACGGGGTTGGCACTGCTCATTGCTGGATGATTTTTTAGGTGTTGGCGACGAGGACCGGGATGCGACCCTTCACAAGTTCCCCACGATTGAAGAAGCCGATGTAGTGCAGGTCAGGCAAGCTCGGCAGCAGTGAGCGAGGGAACACCTCTACTTCGCGCTCGGAGACCGAGGAGCTGTTGTTCGCGGAGAACTCCAGGCCCACGTCCTCCGTCTTGGAGCCGAAGCCCTTGCTCTGGCTGATGACGGTGATCGCGGTCTGCCCCAGCTTCTCGATGATCTGGTCCATCGTGTCCGGGTCCTGCGTGGCCCCGACGATGAGGTTGTTCATGTTCCCCATCAGCTTCTTGGCCAGCGGCACGCTCCCGAGCTTGTGCACCAGGTCGGAATACGTCTGGAACAGCATCCAGAGGAAGAAGCCAGCCCCGCGACCCTTGTTCGCTTGCTGGATGAGGGGTGCGCAGGCAGCGTCGCCCGCTTCGTCCACGAAGACGTGGATTCGGCGTGGCTCCGAACCATCATCGGTGGCAGTGCCGTGGTTGTACCGCTCGGCCGCTACAGCGGCGAGGTCAGCCAGCGTCATGGCTGCCATGGCCTTGCCGACGGACTCGTCGGCGAGCGTGTCGGTGCCCAGGTAGAAGATGTGCCCGCCTTCCACGATGCGGCCCATGTCCATGATCGGGCGGGGATCGTCGGTGTTGCCGTAGTCGGGCGATAGCAGGTCGCGCAGATCGTCCGTGGTCAGCTTCGTGAGCATCGGCGTGATCGACACGATCATCTTGCCGAACCATTCGCGGTTGGCCTCCAGGATGGCGATGAGGCCGCGTAGTTCCTCCGGCTTGGCCGGCATACCCTGCTTCCTAGCCGCTTCCTCGGTCTCCGGGACGAATTCCTGGAAGACCTTGTACATGGCGGCCAGCTCCTTCGATTCGGTCTCCAGCCCACCCTTCTGCGGCTTGCCGCGGGCCTCCGCGTTCGACGCCAGGATCTGGCGCTCAAGTGCCTCGGCCAGTTGCGGGCACTCCTCGGTGAAGAACTTGCGCAGTGCCTCTATGGTCAGATGCTCGACCGCGTTGCGCGACTCCATCGACGTCTTGAGGGTGTTGAGCGAGACGCGCCGGCCGATGTACTTCATCGCATTCGTGATGCGGTGCACGGCCATCCAGCAGAATTCCTTGAAGTTGTCGCTCTCCTGGCTGTCCAGCACCATCGTGATGCGCGATGCCACTTGCGAGACTCGGTCCCAGTTCTTGAGCAGGTCCAAGCGCACCGACTCGGATGCGAAGGCCGGGTGCAGCATCAAGAAGCGGCGTGGGTCGCCGGACAGAGCAGCTGCCTGCCGACAGATCTCGCGCAGTTCCTTGTCACCCTTGGGATCGATCACGATCACGCAGTCCCCGCGCATCGCCAGTTGGAACATCACCAGCGCCAGCAGCCTCGTCTTGATCGCGCCGGTGGTTGCGACGATGGCGCAGTGGCCCTTGAGCGATTCCAGCGGGAGGATGACGTCGCCCTCGCGCATGTCCAAGCCGTGAATCCAGGGAAGCCCCTTGGCGCGCCTCGGGTCCTGGGGCGCACCGGACCATTTGAGCCACCACTGGGGCGGATAGACCTCATCGAGGTCGCGCTTCATGATCTCGTAGGCGCGCTGGGTGTGGCGCGGCTCCCAGCGGTAGCCCCAGCCGAGCCACAGGTTCGACCCGAACTTCAGCAGTGCGCCCTGCAGGCGCTGCACGGGCATGATCACGGTCTGCTTGCCAGTGAGGGACAGCTTGTAGCGAAGCAGCTTGCTCGCGGCGAGCAACCGCATGACGCACAGAACTGCGGCAACGGCGGCACAAGCCGCCAGTCCCCCCTTTGCTGCGTTGAATGCGATGGCTACTCCCACCATCCACAATGCGGCCGCCGCCCAGCCGATCGCCGCCCGCGCCTCGTACACGGGCCGCAACAACTGCTCAAACTTCTGCTTCGCCATCTCAGAGCCCCAACTTTTTGCATGCGCGCGAGGACAGGACCACGGCATCCACCTTGCCCTTGCCCTCGGGAATTGCCACCTTCAGGACGCGCAGACCCGGCGTAGAAGGTGGCGAGTAGATGAGGCCGGCCGAGGCCATTGCGTCGGCCCACCCTGGGATGTCCCGAATGATCTGGTTGAGCATCGCCAACGCGATCGCGGCGCCGTTCTCTGTGCGCCGCATCGAGGGGCTGTTCTCGCCGCGCTCTCGCCATAGCTTGACCACCTTGCCTAGCAACTCGACCTGCAGCGAGTTGCCGATGTCGGCGCGCACGTCCTCGGGCACCAGGTCCGCATAGGAGACAGCGGGCGCTTCCACCAGCTTTGCGTCGCGTGTCGGCGCCGGCTTCGTGGCGCGCCCGCCGGCCGCATCGGCCTTGGGCCCAGCCGGCGTCGGCGGTGGCGGCGGGGCGGCTGGAGCCTGGGCGGCGGGCTCCTCCCCAGAATCCTCATCGTCAACGTCGACGGCCGCTGCGGGGACCACTGGCTGCTCGACAACCGCGGGCACCGGTGTTGGCGCGGGCGTCGGCGGGGGCGTCAGCGCGGGCTTCTCCACTGCTTTCTCGGCCTTGGCGAGAGGATCCGCGCTGACGATGGCCTTCAACGTCTTGCGCTGGCCGAAGTCCTCGGGATTGAAGTCCTCCAGGATGGAGAGCGGGCTGGCGAACTTCAGGGCTTTCTTGATCTCGCCGACCTCGTCAACGATCTCGAGCAGCGAGAGGTCCGAGGACCGGCGCTCCACGATGTTGGCGGCCACGAGCAACGCGGCGAGCGTCGGCGCATCCGCTGGCCAGCCCGGGTAGCCGCAAACACGGCCGTGATCGATCAGTTGATAGGCGGCGTCCGGCCAGATCATGTACAGGCCGTCCGGGTCGGCGCGCAGGCAGGAGTCGTTCACCTTCCACTGGCCCGACTCGACCATGCTGCGGATCGCGCCGACCAGGTAGGGGCCAACGTGCGTGCCCGCAACGACGCGCCCGAACGCCTGCGGGCGACGCGCGGCTTCCCGCGATGCGATGCGCACCCATGTGCCCTTGACCACCTGCTGTGCGATGCGAGCTTCGCCGTCGGCACCGGTGGCCAGCTGATACAGGGCGGCCACCAGGTTGGCAGCCCCGTCCTCCAGGAACTGCAGATTCTCCGGGCCGGCAACGGCCGGCAAGACCAGCATCCCGGCGTTCGACGGCCCGATGGACTCCGCATCGCCATCCTCGGCGCTCGCCCAGGTGATGAAGACGCGATCGGCGCCCTGCCCTGCCGCCCACGAGCCGATCCCGCCGAAATGACGCTGCCACGGCTTGCCGGAGCTGCTGGTCACAACGACGCGCTCCAAGGGCAGGCCCAGGGGGTAGACCAAGCCGGCGAGGAAGCACAGGTAGCGCCAGCGCCCCTCCAGCGCATGCCGACGCTCCACGCCCTCTTTCTGCGTGAAGATGCGGCCGTCGCTGGCCTGGAACGAGTAGAAGGCGGTTTCCAGGCAGGCGCGGAACAGGCCCATCTCGCCGCTGAAGAGCCCTACGGACGTCGCGGGTAGGACGTTGATGTGTTCGGCCAGCCGCGCCAGCGGCTCGACGAAGCGGCGCTGGAACTGCGCCTCGGGTGCTGCCGCGTGCGTGCGCAGGCGCTCGATCAGGTCGTTGTTGGCCGCGAGGATCTGCTCGGGGGAGAGAACCGGCAGGCCCTTGTCGGTGGGCGGATAGCGGAAGTCGCTGGTGGACGGGACCGCTTGGCGGATGGGCTCAACCGCGGGCGCAGTTGTTGGTGCGCCGGGGAGAAGGTTTCGGACCCACCGAGGGAGGGGAAGCATTCCCCCATCTTTGCGCGATCTATTGCTGGGCCAGCACGGTTCAAACGGCTATTTTCGGGGTTTGGCCCACGATGAAGAAGCGATGTCCCCCCTCGTGAGCTTGCCCAATCAGCCGTAGCCGACTTCGCGCCGGCGCTGCTGCAGGCGTTGCTGCAAGACTGTGCGCCAGCGATCGGTTTCCAGGTTCAGCGTCGCACACACCGGGCATGGCGGCACGGCGGGCACGGTCACGTTCACCGGATGGCGCGAACCGCAGCACTTGCAGGTGTGGATGGCCACGCCACCCGCTTCCACTCCGCGCACCAGCTGCACGTAGTCGTCGAACGGGACGTAGCCGTGCCGTTGGTTGGGGTAAAGCGTGTTGACGTACTTCTGGTAGATCGTCAGCAGCTTCCAGGCTGCATCGAGCAGCGCCGTGTTCATCTCCGGGTAGCCGCCTTGTGGCGCGTGCGTGCCGGGCTCCGGCTGCGGACTGTGCAGCGCCAGCAGCACGGCGCCGTCGAAGCGGTCGTGCTGCGTGATCATGAAGACCCGAGACGAGAAAGACTTGGGATTGCCGCGGGGGCGGGCCGGTGCGTCGTCGCCCATTGCGGCGATGCGGCGGTCGATCGCGTACTTGATGCGGTCGTAGTTGCTTTGATGCCCGCCGGCGAGCTGGTGGATGATCGAGGTGCGCGACGTGTAGCCCACCACGGCGTCGAAGAAGACCTCCCAGGCTGGATCGAACGTCGATGCGGTGTTGCGCGGCAGAGGGATGGCCCGTGGCGTCGTCTTCTTCATGTCCGCCTCACTGCCTGACCATGTTGCTGCGCTGCACGGCGGCCAGCGCGGTGCGCTCCGCTGTGCGCCATTCGGGGCGGCCAAACGCTGCTGACAGGAAGAACTCCAGTCGCACCAACGGCCGCAAGGCCGAGGTGGGCTGCAGCGCCAGGTATTGCAACTCGGGCGAGCAGAAGGAGCTGAGCGTCTGGACCTGCTTGCGGGAGAGGTGGTACATCATCGCCGCCTGCTCCGGGGACATCCGGATGGCATCGAGCCGGGCGGAGAGCGCCAGCAGCGACTCCTGGTGCGATTGGGCCTCGACGGGGTCGGTGGGGAGGTCGAGGCGACCGGTCACGATGTCCTGGAACGACGTGATGATGTCCAGCGTGAAGAGCGGCACTTGGCATTTGGCCATCCGCTCCACCTCTTCCTTGCTGCTGACCGACAGCAGCTCCAGCAGATCACGCTGCCCCGGAAACAACCTGCTTTGGATGCGCGGATGGAGCGTTTCGGCACCATCACGGACCAAGTTCCAGCGCCTCATCAGCGCTGCATGATTCTCGAAATACACGGCTCGCTCTAGCGGCGGCATCGTGTTTCGCTGGTTAAGGCTCGCCATCAAAGGCATTGAAAACTCCCTGTGCCTTGTTGTCGGACCCGTCCGACAGATGCACTCTCTCAATTCTTACAAGGTGTTGCACGCCTTTCCAGCCCCCATTTGTCACTTCCGATAAGGAAATTCCTTGTTTGCAAACATTCGGGTTAAATAAACTTGTAGCTTGCTTGCACGGGCGGCATACCCGTCAACTAGCTCAACAGGCAATGCGTTACCCTCGAATGCGGGAGTGCCACAGCGCGGAATTACATTACATGAGCCAAGATGTAACAAGCCGTCACGTGCGGAACATGAACAACGACGACGAAACGCTCGCCGCGGTGAGGATTCGGCTTGCCTCCCGAGTCAACATGGCCATGGACCGGATGGGCTACCCTGTCCAAACGGTGGACCGCAGAAGGCAACTGGCCACTGCGCTGGGCTGGGACATCAGCGCCTGCAACACGCTTCTGTCCGGTAAGGCTTTCCCAACGTTTGAGCAACTGGTCGCGGTCGCCACCGTGCTCCAGCAGGACCTCACCTTCTTCGTGGACGAGTCGGCCGAGCCCTGGCCAGCAGGAACCGTGCGAGTGCCGCCGCTTTCGCGCGGGGACATGCTGGTCTTGCGCCTCCCCCCCGAGGACCTCAGCCTGGAAGACGCCCGCCGCGGACTGGTGTACTACAACGCGAGCGGCGACATGGGCTTTGGCATCCAGGCTGGCGAGGCTCTGGTGGCGTTGACGCCGGCGGCGCACAACGAGGCGGAAGTCGGGGCTCTGTACCTTTTCAGCGAGGACGACGGTTTCAAGGTCCGCCAGTGCACCGACGCGAACCCCGGGCGCGCGGTGTTTCGGGCCGAGGGCTCCGTCCCCAAGATCGTCGGCCCCGGCGAAGCCTCAACGGCCTTCCTGTACGGGAAGATCGTCGCCCGCCTGCGGTCCGGGCACTGCGTGCACGTCGAGCGCGCATCCGTCGCCGCCAAATGAAAAAGCCGGCCACCTCTCGGTAGCCGGCTTCCTCTCCTTTTTTAGACAACTGCCTCGGCCATCGGCCGCTGGGTCTGCACCCAGTGGTCGGCCATGTCCAGACCCACTCGCCCAGCGCGCAGGATCAGCACCCGCTTGCCATGCGCGCGCATGCGCTGCGCGAGTTGGCTGGCGTAATGCTCGCCGGCGCGCCGCATGCCGCCGTTGTTCAGCCGCTTGAGCGCGTCGTGATCCTCGAAGATCACCACGTGCCTGACCTGCTGCATCAGCCGGGGCGGCAGGTCGAAAGCCGCCATGCTCGGCCCGTTCAGGCACGGCCACACCGGGATCTCACGGAACATCGCACCGGCTGCCGCCGACTCGATCCCCTCCGCGAACCCGAGGGTGTCGCCCATCACCGGCAGCATCGGGACGACGAAGCCGTTGATGCCAACGCCCTTATCGGTTTTCTTGGCCACCGGCACGTTGGCTTTCTGCCCGTCCTCGGTCAGGTAGGTCTTGTGCAACTGGACAAACCGCCCGCTCGGATCGAAGCACCGCGCCACCATGGCTGGGAACTTGCCCAGCAGTTGCGGCCGGCCGCCAGCCGTCTCCGGCGGCGCCCAGTAATCCAGCGCCGGATGGAAGCGGATGTACCTGGGCATGAAGTTCAGCCCCGGCACGCGGTTGCACAGATAGCGGTGAGCGGGATCGCCCTCCGTCATCTCGCGAGTTGCCTCCCAGATGGCGGACATGCGGCGCAGGCTGCGCTCGTTCTCCGCCACCGGGTCTTCCCTCTGCACCGGCGCGCGCGTCGCGCCTCGTTCCGCGCTGCCCTGGAAGTAGGCGCGGATGAAGTCGGCCGCTTCGGGGAACGTCCAGCCGTGGTACAGCATGAGCATCTTGAAGCCGTTGGCGTACTTGTCCTCGGTGCACTGACTGCACACCCAGGTGCCGCCGTGCTTCTTGGCCCAGCGGAAGCGATCCTTCCCGCCGCAGACAGGACAAGGGCCGTGCTTGCCGTTGAAGTGCGAGCTGGCGATCCCAGCGTGCTCCAGGACGTCAGGCCAGCGGCCATAGGCGAGGTCTTCGGCTTTGACTTGCATCATCTACTTCCTCGCAAGTCGGAAGACACCGCGCCCACGAGGGCGCATGGTCCCCCGAGGGTTTGTGAAATGCAGCCATGGAGGCTGCGACGTCGCGATAGCGAAATCAATGCTCATTTTCCGAGTGGTTGCGACCCTGCGTCCACTGGTGCGGGTCTGGGCAATTGGGCTTCTTCAGGAGCCCCGAAGAGCCCCTGGAGAAGCCCCCCTCTTGCGAGGGGGGCCGAAACGCACTGCCGTCAGGCGGTGAGTTCCTGCAGCATGTCCATGCGGAACAGCTCGGCCAGAGCGGCCGGCAGTTCGGGCACGTTGTTGATCCCGACGGAGCGCGGGATGTGGTCGCGGATGTCGCAACCGATTCCGATTCCCAGCACCAGCACGTCGCTCTGCGCGGCGCGGGCCTGGACCTGTTGCAACAGAGCGGCGTCGCCGGGTCCGTCGTCCGTGATGACCACCATGAATCGCTTCAGGCGGTTCTGCTGAAGCAGCAGCGGCAACTCGCTCGCGCACGCAGCACCGATCGGTGTGCCACCACTGGCCTCCAGCCCCTTCACCCGGTCGGAGCACGACCTGGCAGATTCGCCGAAGCGCTGCAGCACCTCCGTCACGGTTTCCATGCCGGGGAACCGGACGACGCGCGTGCGCACGTTCATCCGCTGCAGCGCCAGGCTGAAGGCCAGCGCCGTCTGCAGTGCTGCGGACAGCCGCTCGGCCATGCTTTCGGACGAATCCACCAGGATGGTTGCAGCTGCCTCCAGGCCGGTCACCGTCTTGCGCTGAGCGAACAGGTTGGTGTCACCCATTGCCGACAAGCGCCAGAAGCGGTGCCCCAGCACGCGCGAGCCATTGCTGGCAAGCCGCGTGGGCCGCCGGCGCCGGTCCTGCAGCTCACGCTGTAACACCGTCACCAGCCTCGCTTCCACGCCTTGCAGCATGGACCGATGGTCTGCCTGCGGGCCCGCTCCTGACGAAGCTCCCCCCAAGCACATCGCCGCGCCCAGACCTTGGCTCGTCGACGCGGGCGGTTCACCGCCCTCGCCCTCGCCCTCGGCCTCGGCCAGCAACTCCAGCGAACGCTCCAGAAGCTCTTCGGCCTCCTCACCCGATGCGTCCTGCACCAGGATCTGCGCCAACTTGGCGATCTCCTGGTCGGACACCGAATCAGGCTCGGGGGCCGAAGCCTCCTGCTCGCCGTCGCCGGTGCCGTAGGCCGCGGCCAACACCTCCCGAAGGAGAGCGCCGAGATCCAGGGAATTTTCCCCCTGACCTGGTGCCGGGTTCTGGCCGGCATCGGAGCTTTGCTGCGCTTCCTGCTCTCGGGACTCGCCGTGCGGCTGGTCGGTCTGCTGGTTGCCGGAATGGTCGCCCTCGGCTTCCTCGTCGGCCCCCGCTTGCTGCGGTTGCGCGCCTTGGTCGCCTACCTGGTCGCCCGACTCGTTCGCGGCGGGCCGGTCCGCCTGCGCGGCTTGCCCGTTCCCGCCTGTGGGCAGCTGGCCTGCCGTCGACTGCTCCTCCTGGCCGGTCGCCTCGAGGCCGTCACCTTGCGGTTGGCCGTCGGCGCCCTGCTGGTGCGAACCGTTGTCGTCGCCGGTGTCGGCGTGGTCGCTCTCGGCCTCGTGATCGCCGGGTCCTCCGGCGCCCTCGCTGGCCCGCGCCTCTTCGCGTTCGCCGCCTTGCTCCGACTCGCCGTCGTCGTCGACGCCGGTGGAAGCACCACTGGAATCTTGCGACTGCTCGCCGCGGTCCTCGTCGGACTCGCCGCCCGGTTGCTGGTCCTGGCCATCACCGCCGCCAGCGCTGTCGGCGGAAGAATCTTCCTCCTGATCCTGCTGCTGGTCCTGCTGGTCCTGCTGGTCCTGCTCTGCAGGTTGCTCCTGCTGTTGCTGCTGCGGCTGCTCCTGCTGTTGCTGCTGCGGCTGCTGCTGCTCGGGTTGCTCGGGCTTCTTCAGCTCGACATCCAGCTCGCTCGCGATCTGCTCCACGTCCAGGCTTGAGGTCGCACGCTGCAGTCTGGAGACAGCAGCCTCGATGGCCTCGATCTTTCCCTGCGTGAGGACGCGGCCGGTCTGCTCCAGCACTGCGGGCGCATGCCGCTGCACCGGAGCATGGGGTGCGAGGGCCAGAAAGCCCCGCATCAGCAGCTGCAGGCTGACCGCCGCGTGCGGAAGGTGTTCCACGAGCGTCGGCACGTCCAGCTGCGCCAGCATTTCGTCCAGCCCGCGCGCCAGAATGATCTTCGCGCCCGGGTAGGTATCGCACTGCGCGCGCTCCATGCGAGGGTCTTCCATCGCATTCCAGTATTCGTACGCAGTCTCTGTGAGCTTCCCCGCGGGGAGCGGCTCTGTGTGGTCCAGGTGTCCCGTCTCGTGCACCGCCAGCCTGGTCAGAAGCGCCACTTCCGCCGCCTCACCCGTTTTCGGGCGAGGCAGGACGATGCCTCCTGACGCAATGTTGGTGCTGGCACGATCGGCCCACGTGATCGGCACGCGCTGCCCCCGCATGAGGGCAGCGAACGCCTCGATCAGGCGCATGGCCTGCATGACCTTGTGTGTCATGGATCCCTTTGAAAAAAGAGGGCCGGCCCGAAGGCCGACCCGTGGTTTAGAACGCCGTCGCGCCGCTCAGGTCCGGCTCGAAGTCGATCGGGCTGAGCGCGAACGCGGGCGCGGGCGCCGGGGCAGAAGCCATCGGCGCAGGCGCCTGCTGCGCGTTCGGTGCGGGCGCCGCAACCGGCACCGCCGGCGAGGCCACCACGTTCGGCGACTTGGCCAGCAGGTCCTCGAAGGCCTGTGCAGCCGAGCCCATCTGCATGGCCAGCAGCGCGGCTTCCTCGGACGCCTTCTCGTTGGCGAGCGTTCGGGCGAGGGTCCAGATGTGCACCAGGTGCACACCTTCGATGGGCCCCTCGGCCGGCAGCAGGCTCAGGCAGTGCTCGATGACCTGTGCCATCGGCTCCACCGTGGGGTCGAGAAAAGCAAAGCTTCGCAGCTTCTCGGCCACCCGACGCAGCGGACGCAGCGTCTTGTTGGTGATCTTCTCGCGCTCCTGCTTGCCGCTCTCGCCGCGGCGCATCAGGTAGCGATCCATCAGCAGTTGCGCCTCGCGAGCAGCATCTGCGAACAGTTCGCCCTTGAGGCCGCCGACTTGCTTGCCGTACATCTCGTTGATGGCGCCGTCGCCGTCCGAGGGTGCCGACACGCGGCACATGTGGAAGCCGAAGGACAGCCTGCCGGCCACGTACTCGGGGGTCGGGATGTCCTTGATCAGGTGCTCCCAGTCCTCGTTCTCGGGCTTGGCGCGCCACTCGTCGATGCGCTCTTCGAAGTTCTTGTGCAGGGTGTCGCGCTGCGCGTTGAAGTCCGCCTGCAGCTCCTGCAACTTCTTGAACACCCGGGGCAGCTTCGGCTCCGGGATGCCGATGGTGCCCAGCAGCGGGAGGCCCGCGGTGAGCATCAGCTTTTCCGCCTCGCGCTTGATGCGGTTGAACGGCGCCAGGTCGTCCGGGTCGCAGATCTTGATCGCGCCCAGGGTCGCAAGCGACTCGGGCGGCAAGTCCCTGAACTGCGGGTTCTGCTCCACCAGCACCTCGCGGCGCAGCCGCTTGCGGCCGGACCAGAGGTGGACGTCGAGCGTCACGCACACGAGGCCCTTGGCCTCCTTGGTGTGGATCTTCTCCATGGGTTCTCCGTAAAAGGATCACGGGAACCCACGCCCCCTACGGGAACGAAGGTTCCCGTGTGGGTTGGGTTGAATGCAGGCACATGAAGGCCTGCCGATCGGAGGTAGTCCGAGCGATTCGACTCTATTCCGGGCTGCTGCAGCTGGCAACTGCTGAGGGTCTGGCCTTCTTGCCAACACACGCCCGCAGCCTTGCCCGCGATCGGATGGGCCTGAAAGGGCAGCCGAGGCCGACATGTGCGAGGGGCGCGCCGATTCGATGCAGGCGCCCCGTGGGGGCGCTGGCGACCTGTCTGGAGAGCTGATGCACAACCCTCCAGGCAGGCCCCTCCTCTCGGAGGGAGCCTGTTGGTGCGCGCCGAAGCAACGCACCTGGTTCACATCAGCCGCAGCTGCCGGTGTACCCGCAGCTACTGCACTCTTCGCAGCCGCTGACCTTGTGCAAGGTCATGGCGTGGCAGCTGGGGCACTGCTTTCCGGAGCCGGCCAGCAGGTTGCCCCCGCGCAGCGGAGCGCCCTCGTCGGATGCCGCCGCTTCGGCCTCACCACGCACCAGCCCGAGCTTTTCCATCCGGGCCAGGAGCACCGCAGCCATGTAGGCCACCGTGCTCGGGTAGTTGGCCTGGCGCTGCTCGCCGGGGACCGGTGCCATGAAGTCGCCGCGCACCTCGCCGAAGCTCAGTAGCTTGCGCAGCTTCATCACGGCCCACATCGGGTCGCTGATGCGCAGGTCGATAGACAGCACCTTCATCAGGCCGTCAAGCACCTTCGGGTAGTGGCCCGAGAGCCACACCGAGTAGGGGCGGATCGACCCATCGGGCAGCTTTATCTCCTTGGTGTGCAGCAGGAAGTCGTCGCCCGTCACCGGGTTGTTGATGTCCACGTGCCAGCCGATCGCGCCGTCGGCGCCGGTCTTCGGCTCGCGTCGCGAGAACAGCGCATCGATCATCGGGGAGCTGGCCTGATCGCCCAGCACCCCCAACTCGGCAAGACGGTGCTTCACCACCTTCGCGAAGCCCGCCGTCAGGGACGGCATCAGCACCGTTTGGCCCGTGGCCGGGTCACGCATCTCGAACGCGTCCTCGCCCTTGGTATTGAGCAGCGAATCCAGCTTCATCTCCAGGAACGCTGCGTCGTCGGTGCGCATGTCCACGCTCAGGCTCTTGGCGATGGCCCCGAGTCCGCGCGGAGCTTCGTTTCCTGCGATGTACACCTCCAGCGGATGCTGGCTTCCGTTGACCCAGTGGTTGACCACCACGGCGAAGTTCCCGTTGCGGTGCTTGACCGGGTAGGTCTTGCCCTCGGCGGCCACGTCGGGCCGGCTCGGCCACTTCATCTGCGTGAGCAGGTTCGGCGCGTCCTTCAGCGTCACCCGGCGGTCCAGGTCATCGTTGGAGGCGGTCTCGCCGGCGGCGAGCAGTTCTTTCTGGCGTTGCTCCTCGGCCGAAACCAAAATCGAGCCCAGCATGTCGTTGGGCCTGTAGATGGTGATCCCTTTCAGGCCGCTGCGCCAGGCGTTCATGTAGGTCTCCTGGAAGGCCTCGAACGGGTAATCGCGCGGCGCGTTCACCGTTTTGCTCACGGCGGCGTCGATGTACGGCGCGACCGCGTTGAGCACGCGCAGATGATCGTCAACCGAAAGCTCCTGCGCCGTCACCAGCGCATCGTCCGTGGCTCCTTCGCCGCGGACCAGCTTGAGCACGCGCAGCGCGTACTCCTCAGCGCTCCACAGCTTCTTCTCGTCACCGTTGCCAGTCCGCACGTTGCGGAACGCATTCAGGTCGAAGATCGGCTCGACGCCGGAGCTGCAGTTGTCTCCGAAGGCCAATGACCCGGTGCCAACCGGAGCGAGCGACAGCGTGTGGCTGTTTCGCATTCCGTACCGCCGGATGTCCTCCTTGATGTCCTCGGGAAGCGTGGAGGCGAAGGTTCCTTCCTCCAGATACTTGTCCGCGTCGAACAGCGGGAAGGCGCCCAACTCGCGCGCGAGCTCCACCGACTTGCGGTACGCGGTGTCGCGCATCGTGCGAGTGACCTCGGCGGCGAACGCCGCCGACTCCACCGCGCCGTAGCGCAGGCCCAGCATCGCCATCGCGCTGCCCAGGCCGGTGAACCCCGCCCCGATGCGGCGCTTGGCTTCGGCCTCGGCTTGCTGTTGCGGCAAGGGCCACTTGGTCACGTCCAGAACGCGGTCCAGCAGCTCCACGCCCCCAGCCACCACCTGCTTGAACGCGCTCCAGTCGAAGCGCGCTGCCGGCGTGAAAGGATTGCGCACGAACCGCACCAAACTGGCGTGGCCCACATCGCAGCAGCCATACGGCGAAAGCGGCTGCTCCCCGCACGGGTTGGTAGCTGCAATGACTTCGCAGTACCTCAGATTGTTCAGACGATTGATCGTGTCCAGGAACACGATGCCCGGGTCGCCGGTCTCGTACGCGTTGCGCAGGATCCTGGTCCACAGGTCGCGCGCGCGCACCGTGCGGTAGATGAAACGGGTCACGCCGTCGGCATCGGCAACCTGGCCGAGGGCCGGGAAGCTGGGTTCGGCGACGTGCACCAGGTCGAACTGGGCATCGTCGACCACGGCCTGCATGAACTTGTCCGTCACGCCGACCGAGATGTTGAAGTTGCTCAGCGTCGCGAACGCCTTGCGAACGGCCGCGCCGAACTTGTCGTTGGTGCGGATCATCCGCATCATCTGGTCCGCCATCGCCTGCGGCAGGCCCATGGCAGTGAAGTCCGGTCCCTTCTTGGCGTCCACGAAGGACTCGATGTCAGGGTGGTCGACGCGCAGCACGCCCATCTGGGCGCCGCGGCGCGAGCCGGCCGACTCCACCGTGTCGCACATGCGGTCGAAGACACGCATGTAGCTCACAGGCCCGGAGGCTTCCGATTCCGTGCCCTTGACGCGGGCACGCGAGGGGCGCAGCGGGCTGAAGTCGTAACCCACACCGCCGCCTTGGCGCATGGTTTCAGCGGCCTCGCCCAGAGCATCCATGATGCCGGGGATACCGTGGAGGTTGCCCGTCATGCAATCGGCCAGAGGCTGGACGAAGCAGTTGACGAGCGTGGTCTTACGGTCCAAGCCGGCTGACGCGTTGATGCGACCACCAGGGATGAAACCGTTGACCAGCGTGGACAGGAAGCGCTGTTCCTGCGCGCTGTCGCGGCCCAGGGCCTTGGCGACGCGTCGATGCAGGTCGAGGTGCGTCTGCTCCCCCGGCGCAGCGTACTTTTCGCGGAAGACGTACGTCGACAGCGCCTGGGGCTCCAGGGCTTCGAGCGTCGCCGCACTTTCGATATTCATGGGACTCTCCTAAGTGATTGGAAATGGGTCAAGACACGCGAGACCCGCCAATGCACCCACCCGACGGGAGGAGACGCATTGGCCGATCCCGAGAGGAAGCCGGCGACGACTGGCTGTCGCGCCGAATAGGAAGTTGGCTGGCAGCCGCGCTCACGCAGATGGCGTGCGGGTGGTGCCGTGGTTGAAGGCTGGAGTGACCGCCGGTGAGGCGGCATGCGGTGTTCCAGCTCCGCATTCGCTCCGAAGAGCGGGGGAAATGCACTGCAGAAAGCGCCTCTGCCCACTGGGAAGGCGCTTTCCACAAAGCACCCTTTCAGGTGTCTCGTGGGAAATTCTCAGATTGGTCCGGCCAGTCCGCAACTGCTGCGGGTCTGAACCCCCTTCGGGGCTCAGTGCAGCAGCGCGGGCGGCTCTTGCAGGGCGTGGAAGTCATGCACCTGGCGGTAGAACTCATAGCCGGCGGGCCGGCCGTCAACGAGCAGGCCTGCGCCCACCTCGAATCCGATCCGGTGAAGACCAATGATCTGGTCCTCGTCGTCGTGCAGTACCACCAGCAGGGCTTCCTCTCCCGTGCTGTCCTGGAATTTCTTGACGGCTTGCGTCAGTCGTTCAACGCACACTCGCGTCTCCCTTTGAGCTGCGCGAGGGCTGTCCCCCACCGGGGATCGCCCCCGGCAGGGTTGTTGTTGATTTAGATCATCGAATCGCGACCGGCGCCGTCGTCGTTGCCGCCATCGTCACCCGAAGGTGTGCGCGGCGGCGCCGCGGTGCGCGCCTCGTTCTCCGCGGCTCGGGATCGCGCAGGGCGCCGACCGGGCACGAACTCGAAGAGCACGAAGCGCGTACGGGTCCGCTCGACCTTGTCGTTGCCCGTGAACTTCTCGGTCTGCTGGTGACCCCACGCGGTGATCTCCTGGCCTTTCTCGACTCGCTGGCAGAACTGCTCCGCCAACTCGCCGAAGGCCACGAACGTCACCGCTTCCACGATCGGCTCGCCGGCCTTGAACCGGTTGTCCAACAGCCGGAACTCCGTCCAGGGCATACCCCTTCCGACGTTCAGCTGCGGTTCATGAGCCAGGCGGCCGGTTGCGTTCATCACGAAAGGCATGCGATCAGTTCCTCGCGGCTTGGGCCATCTTCTGGACCTTGTACAGGTTCTTCTCGCCCCTGCCGCCGTTGCCAAGTTCCACGGGCACCTTGCCCATGGGCGTGACCGAGATTCTGTCGCCCTTCTCGCATCCGGCCTGCACCAGCGCGCGCTCGAGCTCTGCGCCGCGCAGCGGCAGTTCCGCTCCGTTGTCGAGCCTGATCGTGGCCTCGAACACCTCGTACGGACTGCGCCCGCGGGGATTCACGGTCCGCGGCCCACCTTGGAGCAGCTGACCGATGTAGGTGAAGCCATCGCGCGCCTTGGGCACGAACACCCGGTCATCGGGCGCCGTGACCTGCTGGCGTTGCTCGGGAGCCGCCTGCCGCATGGCAAGTTGCGCCACCGGCGCAGGAGCCGCAGGAGCCGCAGGAGCCGCAGGAGCCGCAGGTTGCGGAGCAGGCTGCGCCCTGGCAGGCGCCTCCGAGTCCTTGGGGCGAGTGAGCGGGTCCGCCTTCTTCGGCGGCTTGACGCCCTTCACCTTCTCGTTGCCGCGCTCGTTGATGAGCGCTTCGACCATGCTGATCGACTCGTCCTTGATCGGGTCGAGGCCGTCCAGCGCGTCGTACCTCACGTCCGGGAGCTCGTGCTTGCGGCCGCCCATGAGGCGCTTGAGCTTCGGCTCCCAGATGATCAGCTCCCGCTTCACCGTGCGCTCCTTGTGGAAGAGGCGCAGGTACAGCGTGCCGACCGGCGGATCCAACTTGATCGAGACGATGCGGTCAGCACCAGCGAAGTTGCTTTCGTTGATGAAGACCGTCTCCGGCCCCGTGTCCTCGGCTTCGATCGCCTCGGGCACCTGGACCTGCACTGAGGCAGGTCCGGTTTCCACCTTCACCGTGCGCAGCTGCGGCGGCTTGCCGCCGAGTCTGGTGGCCACGCCGCGAACGGCGGGGCGCGTCACGATGAAGAAGATCCGCACACCCATGGCCAGCATGCCGAAGATGCTCAGGCCCAGGTAGTAGAACAGTTTGTCCATCTGGTTTTTCCTAGAAGGAACACTGCTGTGAGGTCTGGAACCAGTCCTCGGCAGATTCGGTTGTTGTGACTGGTGCAGGCGTGACCGCCAGCACCTCATGGAGCGGCCAGCCCAGGTGGGCCAGCGCTTCCGCGACCAGGTCGGCCTTCATCCAGTTAGCCAGGTAGGCACGCCATTCGTAGCGTTGCTTCTCCGGCGCCCCGGTGGGCAGACAGATCTCGCCGGCGACCATCGGATGGCCACCGCTTTTCGCCCACTGCGCGACCACGAGGGCTGCGCTGGGGTCGTTGCTCAGCGCAGGCACGTACTGCGTTGCGCGGCTGCAGTGCTGCAACCACGCCTCGCGCTCGTGCTCGGCCGGCCCGGGTGCGTCGTCCAGAGCCTGGCGCCACGACGCGACCAACTCGCCCACGTCCCCGTTGCTGGGGATCGCGACGAAGAAGATCCGCTCGCCGTGCAGGTGCACGACGCGCAGGTCCGGGTGCTCGGTGACGAATTCGCCCTGGAGAGCGTCGCCTTCGCCGGCCACGTGCAGGTACTTCGGTTGCGGCAGTTGCTTGAAGCCACTGCGCACCTTGTCCTGCAACATGGCGCCCAGCCTGACCGGATGGACGTCGACGATCCGCAGCCGTCCGGCGCGCTCGACTGCTGCCGTGCGCACCTTCTGGCCACCCGCGGCCCTGGCGAATCCCCAGTCACCCCTCTCGGGGTGCTGGTAGATCGTGTAGAGCTCGCTCATCACAGGTCCGGGCCGTAGCCCGCCACCAGCGTGATCTGCTCCTGCAGCGCCGCGGCCATGTCGCGCGACATTGGGACCGCTTGGTTGACGGCGTAGTGCAGCGCGCTCTTTCGCTTGGCGCGCATCGGGCCGGTGTACATCAGCGTGTACATGGCCCAGCGCATCAGCACGCGCGTGGACAGCGGCTTGTCGATGCCCGGGGCGTCGTTGCGGAACGCCTCGCGCACCTTGTTGGCCACAGCCACCACGATCTTGGCGGTGTTCTGCACCACCTCCGGCGGCACCTTGCCGTTGCTCAGGTACTTCACGATCAGCTCTTCCTCCAGCTCGGGGCGGAGATAGGTGACACGCATGTACGACCAGCGGTCATCGAAGGCGGCGTCCTGGACTTGGCGTCCGGCCACCATGACCTTGCTGTCCACCGCGTTCTGCGTCATGAAGAACCGCGTGGTCCTGGCAGGCATGATGGTCTCGCCAGTCTCCGGGATGGTCCAGGAGTAGCCCTCCAGGAGCATGTTCATCCCAGTGGCCACGCCAGGGTCCAGGGTGTTGCCTTCGTCCAGCAGCACCGAGGTGCCCTCACGGCACGCCCGCACGACCGGACCATCCACCCAGCGCAGGCCGTGTCCGTCCTCGCGCGGCACGTACTGGCCGATGAGGTGGTAGGTCTCCGTGCTCGGGGAGCAGGCCACCTTGTACAGGGGCACGTTCAGGCGCGCGTGGAACTGCTCGAAGAGCGAGGTCTTGCCGGCCGAGGGGTCCCCCTCGATCAGCAGCGCGCGGTTGCCGCTGGCCCAGAACATGTGCAGCTGGCGCAGCGTGTCTTCTTCGAAGACGTAGTGCTGGTTCGCCGGCGGCACGTTGGCCAGGCCGGGTTCCAGGCCCGCGATGACCGCCGTGGGCGGTGCGCTCGTCAGGCCGAAGGTGTCGCGCACGGTGTACGCGCGCGCCTTGGGTGCGGACAGCGCCGCAGGCGCCGCCGTCGTTTGGTTCTCGTTCATTGGGCAATCTCGTTAAAGAGGTGTCCGAGCCCCTTCTTGCGCAACACGTACTTCAGACCGTCCATGAAGGCATCCGAGTGGTAGTTGCAGATGCGACAGCACATCTCGAAGGAGAAGGGGGTGAGTTCAGGAGGCAGAAGAACCTCCTCGGCGTGGCCGCCAACCGTCAGCGTGGCCACGTAGCGTTGGGGCGCGAAGATCCACTTGAGGACGTCGCGCTTCTCTGCACCGTTACCCCGAGACTTGAGCGCCTCCAGCGAGTGCATGAGCACCGCTTCGTGCAGCTCCAGCATCGCCTGGTCCGACCATCCGGCGGAGTCCTCGACCGCTTGCGCGGCTTCGACCTCTACCGGTTCGTACAGGTCCAGGGAAGGGTCACAGTCCAGTTCGTTGGTGCCGCCGGTCTCCAGCAGCGGCTCTTGCAGCTGCTGGGGATCGAGCGCGTCGAACAGCTCCCGCGTGTCCGACCACATGCGTGGTCGGCGTCGCGCGGGGGCTGCCGCGGCGCGGTGCTCGCGGCGCTGGGCCTTGCGCTCTGCCTCCTGCTCCACAGCCTGGATGACGTGGTGCGGGAAGAGGGCAAGGTGCAGCTGGTAGCCGCCGCTAGCGGCTGTGGCCTGCATCGGATTTCTCCGGCCAGCAGGCGGTGATGACTTGCATCGTTAGGCCTCCAGCTTTCGACTGGAGCCCACAACCCTTCCGGGGCGTGGAGCCCCGGTCGGGTTGATGATGCGCGGGCGCAGGAAGCGCCCGGCGGTGAATGTCTGCACTGAGGCAGACGGTCGCGGTGTTGAACACCGGACATTGCGAAATGCCCTGTGGTGGGCGACTTGGCAATGGCCGTTGAAGGCGGTGGAGCGCGAAGGGTGGAAGTGGGAAGAGAGATGGGACCGCGGGAAGGCCACAGGCCTTCCCGAGTCTCGTTCACTGCGCAGCGGCCTCGATGGCTGCAGCGCGCTTGGCCTGGATCGCCTTGCCGGTATCCAGGGTGCCGACAGCGAAGTAACCCACGATGGCGACGGCGATGCTGACGACAGCAGCTTTCATGATGACCTCTTAACGAAGTGATCCCAAAAGCGCTCCGCCCTCAGGGCATGGGAGTGCCCTTGGAGGGAGTTGACGATGTTGATGAGGACACCCGAAGGGTGCGTCTCACCTAGTTGATGGCAGACACCTGGTCTGCAACTGCGATTGCTCGCAGCCTTTACCGACTTGCGTCGAGAAAGACCTCACAGCTAGTTCGCTAGCCGTCAGGTCTTGCCCTGCGCTTTCATGGACGGGACGCACTTGGCGCCCCCCATGGGCCGCCATGGTTGCAGCGGCCGTCTTCTTGTTAGTTCTGCCTTGCGGCTGCCATCCGCCGTCGCGAAGGGCCTGTCGTGCCTCGGAAGGTTTGAGTGTCCCAGGTGCACTGCCCCTCGGCTACCGAGTGACGCGCTCATTATGAAATCGCCTTGGCGCGGCGGTCAACGGATGCGGGTCCAACTTGCCCCAGCGAGGCATCGCGTCCCATTCGCCGGCCGCCGTCCCTTGCGTGCCGGAGGCTCACATCGCGCGCCAATCGCCCGAAATAGCAGTTTGGCGCGCGCAGGGTAGGCCAGCCCCGAGCCTAGATTCACTGGGCAGTCTTTTCTGTTCAGGAGTCCCGACATGACCACCAATCCCCCCGCCGTCGACACGGCCCTGGCGGAGCGCCGTGCGCGGCACGTCAGCGCGATCCAGAACCTGTTCGACGAGAAGTTCGTCCACACGTTTCAAAGCCCCGTCCTCGTCCTGGAAGACCAGACGCTCGCCTCGCCCGTGGCGATCCGCTTCTTCCGCAAGGACTTCGCCTACCTGTCCAAGCAGCTGTACATGGAGTACCAGTACCGCTCCTGGCACGGCTTCAACACCGAACTTCTGGATCGCTTCGCCACCCTCGGCACCGCGAAGCTGCAGAACATCCAGACGCTGATCGGCAACTGGGACCAGCGTCTGAAGAAGATCCTGGAGCAGGCCGGCAAGCACCGCGACGAGGCCCTGAGCCTGTATCCGCAGACCCTCAAGGTGGACGTGCCGATCATCGCGGCCCAGGCGCGGGTGTACCTGGAAATGCTGATGCTGATGGATCGCGTCTACATCCTCTCCGGCAGCGCCAACCTGTGGGGTCTGCTGGATTCGCAGCAACGCGCGCAGGTGGAATGGACCTGCAAGAAGGCTCTGCGCGCCTTCCGGGCGACCATGGAGCAGGAGGTCTTCAAGCTGTACCGCGAAGCACAGCGCCTCCAGCGCGAGCAGCACAGCAAGGGCCAGGCCGATCCGCAACGCGACCAGCTGCTGGCCGAGCAGGGCAAGGAGATCGAGAAGTTCTCCCAGGAATCCCAGCACGAGGCTACGCAGGACGGCGACACCCCGATGACCGGTGATGCCGCGTCCCAGATGCTTTCCGACGCTGCAGCCGCCTCTGCAGCCGCCGCCGGCGCGCCGGCCCGCAAGACGGGCAGCGCGCGCAAGAAGCCCGCCGCGGACGACCCCGCCCACTCCGTTGCCGCGGCGGCGCCTGCTGGCGAGGTCGCGCCGGCCGGTGCGACCAGCGCCTGATCTGCAGTAGCAGCTTGAAAGCCGCCCCCGGGCGGCTTCATTTTTTTCCTAGCCTATGTCCAAACTCACCACGCCCCAGCTCGAGGCCGTCAACCACGACGGACACCTGTTGATCGTGGCCGGACCTGGGTCTGGCAAGACTTCCACCTCCATCGCCAAAGCACGGCGCATCCTTCGCGATCCCGACCGGTCCCTGGTGATGGTCACCTTTACGAAGGAGGCCGCCGAGGAGATGCGCAAGCGCCTCCTGACGGCACTGTCCGCAGCGAATCTCCGCGCCCCCGACGAGAGCCGGGTGCTGATCGGCACGTTCCACAGCATCGCGCTGCGACACCTCAAGCGAGACGGCCTCACCAAGAAGCTGCTCGGACCCCAGGCCCAGGACTTCCTGTATCGAGATGCCGCGTTCGCCTGCAACGTGGACAAGGACGATTGGGCGGACGTCCAGAAGGGGTTCGAGCAGGTGATGTACGCCGCCGACCCGGACAGCGTGGACGTGAGCTCACTGACCCACCGCGTCGTCGCCCACTACCGCAAGCTCGTTGCAGCTACCGGGAACATCGACCTGTACACCGTCATGCGGGATGTGGCCCTGCGCGCCACGGACGGCAGCTTGGCCCCTCTGCCCTACACCGACATGCTGGTGGACGAGGGCCAGGACACGGACGGCCTGCAGCGCATGTGGATCTTCGCCCACGCGCGCGCGGGCTGCCGCGTGACGATCGTAGGGGACGACGACCAGAGCATTTACGAGTGGCGCAACGCCTTGGGCTACGAGGGCATGAAGTCGTTCCTCGACACATTCCAGGCGCGCCGCATCGAACTGGGCGACAACTTCCGCTGCCGCTCTGAGGTGCTGACGCCGGCGGTGACCCTGATTTCTAGGAACCAAAAACGGCTGGTCAAGCACCTGGTGGCCAAGCGGGCAAGCGGCGGCTGCATGGCAGCCTTCATGGCCGGCGCCAAGCAGAACGAAATGGTGGGGGACCTGATGGAGGCCCTGCCGGAGAAGCACACCAACGCGGCAGTCCTCGCGCGCACGAATCGCTCGCTCGACGCATTGGAAATCGTCCTGCGCGGCCGCGGCATCAGCTACACCCGCCTGGGGAAGTCGATCTGGGAGCAATCCGCGATCGCGGGCTATTTGGGTCTCCTGCAAACTCTGCTCGATGGCTCCCCCGCGGGCATGCTGTCGGTGCTGCAGCTGCGAAACATCGACCCCAGCACTCGGCATGAGCTGCTGGATGTTCACCGCGGCAACGTGGCGTCCTTCCTGGACGGCACGGTCCCCGACCTCGGCTCGGCCACCGCCGCGGACAAGTCAACGCTTCAGGCAATCGCGAAGGACTTGAGCTACTGGCGCCGCCAGCTGCGCGCCGGTGGCTCTCACGCCGGCGGGTCGGTTCGAGAGGTGGTCCTGGAAGTCGCCCAGGTCTACGGCAGCTGGACGCGCAACGATCACCACAAGTACCTGCTGTCCCTGTGTTCCGAGATCCTGGCCAACCGCCTCAAAGGCACGCTGTCCGCCAGGCTCCAGACCGTCCAGCGCAAGCAGCGCGACGAGGCGGCGAAGATCACCCTCATGACCATGCACGGAGCCAAGGGCCTGGAGTTTGAAACCGTGCACATCATCGACGCCAACAAGGTCGAGGACGGTTCGACGCTCCTGCACCCGGAGGCCGAGCGACGCCTGATGTACGTTGCCATGACGCGTGCGAAGAACTGCGCCGTCCTCTGGGTCAGCTCCACGGCGCACACGAACATCGCGGAAGCCGACCTGCAGGTCAGGGCCAACTGGAAAGAACTGTTGGCGTCCGTTAGCGCTTCCGGTTGACCAAAAAGAAAAGGGCCCGGCGCTTTCGCACCAGGCCCTCTCAGGGTGCCGCTTACGCGGCGATCGTCTTCTTGCTGTCGTTGGCAGCGTTCTTGAGCGCATGCTTCGCGATCACCGAAGGTCGCACGAGCTTGCGCCGGCGGCCGTCACGGATCACGCCGAAGCGCGCCCAGACCTCCGGATCCACCTTCAGCGGCGATACAACCATCCGCTGCAAGTTGATGAAGGCGCCGTGGGTGTCGATCTGGCCCTTGGTGAAGAGGTTCCAGAGCAGCACCATGGCGAAGTCCGCCACGGCCGGGTTGATGAACAGCGACTGCTTCTCCAGCGCTTCGGCCAGCGAGCACGACGGCCCATCGTCGGGGTCCTCGGCCGCCGGGTCGACCAGCTCCGGGTACAACTCGCCAACGTGGGGCAGGCGCAGCTTGTCCTCGGTCGCTCGCTTGCGCGAAACCACCTGACCGAGCACGACCTGGCCGTCCTCAGCGCGGTTGCCGCAGTCCAGCCAGTAGCGGACGCCGCCGGCGCAGTTCTCCAGGCACCGCAGGATTGCCAGTCGTGCCGAGCGGTTGTCCACCGCACCGATCACGAGACTGAAGCCGTCCAGTCCCGACGATGCTGTGCCCAGCTTGTGCGGCTGACTTTCCCAGCGGGTGTTGCCCAGTTGCATGTTCGCCCTGTTCACCAGGACGTCGGCCTTGTAGTGGCCCACGTCGCCCGGATAGAACAGCTGCCGCCCGATGTTGGAGGGGGACACCTTGTCCGGGTCGATCACCGTCACCGCGAGTCCCGCCGGGTGGCCGAGGGCCAGCAGCGCCTTGTGCAGACACACAAGGCGCTCCAGGATGCGACTGCCGGTGCCGCCTGCTCCGACGAGCAGTACGTTGACCTGCTTGACGACGAGCTCCGCCGGTATCCGATGCAGCTGCGCGCTCATGCGCTCACCTCCACCTTTCCGTCGCGGTCCGCCACTGCATTTCGGACGAGGCCGAGCATGCACAGGCGCATCGCAGATGTGGGCGCGTCTCCGTTGAAGCTGCCAACCACCAGGCTGAACTTCATGCTTCCGCGATCGTCCTCGTTGTCCTCGAGCGAGAAGTACGCTTCGTAGTGGCCATGGCTGTGCATGTCCACGACCAGGTGCTCCCCGTCCGCCAGCGTCACCTCGTTGTAGTCGATGTGACCGCTTCCTGCCGACTTGGCTTCTCGCCACGCCAGCCGCCAGCTGCTTTCGTCCGACCACACCAGCGCCGCGGCGCACTCCAGGGGAGCCGCTTCGCGCGCGCCAGCGATGAACTCGCGCACAAGCCCCATGGGCAGCGGGCCGCAGCGCAGGTCGATGACCGGCTGCAGCTCGCCATAGGGCAGCGGGCTTTCGCCCGGGCCGGTGAACGGCCGCACTACCCGAATCCAGGGAAGGCTGATCTCCTGCCAGAGGCCGCTTCTGGCGACCAGGTAGCGAATGCCGCCGGCCAACGCCGGCGGAAGATTCCCGCTGGGCGGCACCGCCACCGAGGGGAACGTCGTCAGGATTGCTTCGTCCATCGTGGACATCAGAACTCTCCTTGTGCTCGGGGGATCTCCCCCAGCTTGTTATCGAAGTCGATCTCGCAGAGATCGCCCACTGTTAGGTCAAGCGAGACCAGCACGCGTTCGGGGAACGCTTTGCTGGGCCTTGCCAGTTGCCCCCTCCAGAACTCCGTCGGCTTCACGCCCTTGGTCAGGCGGTCGGCTTCGGTGAAGTTCGGGTGGGTGAACCGGGAGCCGAAGAACATGCGCTCCCACGCGTCGGGGTCTGATCGGGCGTCCTCCTGAGGGAGAGCCGCATTGCCGACACAGACCTTGCCTTGCGACCACACGTTGAAGAACGGTGCCTGGAACAGGCTCGTCGCCTTGGACGGCTTCTCTTTGCCGGAGACGGCGTACACGTACAGGGCAGCTTGCTGACCCGTCTCTGCCATCCAGACAAGCCCGGGGCACGGGCAGACGCCCTTGCCGTCGAACGTGTCGGCGTTGTACTTGCTCTTCTGGAAGAACAAGGGGCGCTTCTGCGGCGGCGTCCACCACAGCATGCGTCCTTGGCCCGAGGCGAGCAGCCTCGGGTCCTGCCAGACCATCCTCTGCTCGTGCGGCGCGAGTGCCCTCGTCAGCACCTTGTAGTCGGCCACGCTGAAGGGCGAGCCGGGCCGGATGCGGGGACTGTCGTTGTCCACTTCCACCATGTGCTTGGTGGCGATTGCGTGATGTCGATGCTGATTCGTGTAGACCAGCACCGCGGCGGACAGCTTGTAGCTGTCGCCATGGTTGTCGATGTCGACATTCATGTCTCGTCGTTCCCTTCCCACGTCGGAAAGTGAGTCAGGAGCTGATTGATCAGCCCCCATCGTTTGAAATAGCGCTTCGCGTCCCGCACCAACTTGCGCAGGTCCGCGTCGTCTTCCAGGTCAATGCCAACCACCAGGCTTCGGGCGTATTCCTCCGCGCCGCCGCCGCCGTTGTAGGCGTACTCTTCGTGGTGCTGGACCAGCTCGAGTAGCAGGCCCGGGTCATCCCATGCGAGGAATGCCGCGGCCCCGATCGGCTGAACGTCCTCGTCTTGGTCGGTAAGTGATCGACTCCAGACGAACGCCCGGTCCTTGTCGGCCGTGAACTCCGCCTTGAGCTTCGTTGCCAGCTGCACGACGGGTGCGAAGGGATCTCGCGCATGATCGGCGAGCCACTTCGTTGCACCACGAGCACTCAGCGGCTTCGGGGCGCGGCCCCGGCCGAGCAAGTGCGCATGACCGTCAACGGTTTCCAGCACATCGCTCGGCCAGAACATGTGGTCCGGCTTGATCTGCTCGATCACCTCGGGCGTGATGTCATCCTCCGAGAGGTCTAGCCCCTCGTGGTTGATCAGGAAGCGGACGTAGGCTTCATCGGTGAAGCTGTCTAGCTCGCCGTGGTGCGGATCCAGCACCCAGGCAGCAAGGCACATGTCGTAGAACTCGTGCCCGTGGCTCCGGCAGGTGTCCAGCACCGACAGCACGAACCAGCCGAGGCCGCTGCAGCTCTTCTCCAGCGCCGTGATGACGGGCTTGAGCTGGAAAACGTTGAGATTCGACAGAGCGTCGATGCGGAAGCCGATGCAGTCGTCGCGAACAACGACAGTTGGCTTGCCCGAAACCATCGGCCGGTCGCCGAAGGCGGCATCTACATGCTGCTGCCACTGCGCGGCTACGACCTTCTCGACGGAGCTGAAGTCCGCGCCCGCCGGCAGCGGCACGCCCTCTTCAGCGGAGATCTTGGCGAGCCGTGCCAGGATGCGCGCGCGGACGTGTTCCGAGCCAATCGCGACAGGCACTTGCTCGTCGAATGCGGGAAGCAGGAAACAGCCCGGCCAAGCCGGTTGCGTCACCGCTGCCTGGATGTGTGTCATCGGGTTCTCCTAAGAGCGAGGACCCGGACTCCCTCGCGGGACCTAGGCCCCGCGCGGGTTTTAGAAAGGCGCGGTGGCGAAGAGCCCCGCGCGAGTCCGCAAGATGCGAAAACAGCCTGATTGTTTGCGCGCAGGTGATGGGGGTCAACTCTCGCGGGTCCAAAAAAAAGCCCCGTCACCAAGGCGGTGACGGGGCTGGAAGTGGCTTGTGTGTCCGGTCCCTGCTAGCCCCACATCCCGAAGGAAGAGGCTGGCAGCGGCAGCGGATTGCCGGAACGGTTTTCGACCACAGACGCGAGCGTCCTGGCCTGTTCGGTGAACGGCTGGCAGGCGGCCATCAACGTCAGCGCCTTTTCCTGCGTCGTGGCAGGGTCGGCGTTGAGGGTACGCTCGATCAGCTCGCGTGCCGTGGCGCCTTTGGACCCCACCGCGCGGGTGAAGGTGTACGTCGCCACGCCGTCCTTCGTGACCGGACCCTCGACCACCGAGTTGTTCAACTCGGGGAACTGCAGGGCCTGGTAGAAATCCTTCACCGCTTCCGGCGTGAGCGCCGGGTTCGGATCGGACAGCTTGATGGAGTTGTACTTGAACTCCCTGCTCAGGTCGACGACTTGCATGTCGGTGACCTCCCGTCAGACGGTGAACATGTCGGACGTCAGCGCGTTCGGCTGGCCGCCTTCGGCGGCGCCGGACGACTGCGAGTCGCCAGTCACCACCGGCGCGCCGCCGGCCGAGCCGGTCTCCCCACCAGGGGGTTCCTCACCTTGGCCGCCGTTCTCGCCGTCCTCGTTGTCTTCGTCCGAGCCGGAGAGGCCGGCGTCCAGATCGCGAGCAGGCTTGGCGCCCGCCTTGGTCCCGGCGCCCGGCTTGGGGGTCGGCTTCGTTGCGTTCTTCGCACGCTTCTCGTCCAGAGCGACTTTCGCCTTCTCCTGGGCGTCCTTCTCCGCCTGGTCCAGGTCGGCGTCGGAAGCGGCGATGATGCTGGAGATCCTGGCCACGCCTTGGCCGTACTTCTCCATGAACGCCTCAAGGTTCGCGTCCAGTTCGGCGGCCGTTCCGGTCACCGACTTGGGCGGCAGGCTGATGCCCGCCTTGTTTTCCTTGCCCGCGGGCAGGATGTCCAGCTGGATCTGATCGCCATTGGCCTGCAGCATCATCTTGATCTGAACGCCTTGGGCCAGCAGCGCGCTGAGCGACTGAATCAGTTTCATTCTCGTTTTCTCTCTCTGTGAACGCCCGGCACCCACGAAGGGGTGCCGAGCGGGTTCAGGGGGTTCGCGTCGGGCTCAGCTGTCCCAGCGCATCATCTTCGGGACCGCGCCTTCGTAGGCGAAGCCGTCGACCTTGAGCATGGCCGCCATGAAGTCCTTCTTGGGCCCGTTGAACAGGCTCGTGTAGGTCTTGCCGGCAGCCTTGTCCAGACCGATCTCCTTGCACACGGCATCGATCTCGGTCTTGGTCAGGATGTCGAAGAAGGTCTCGTTCACCTTCCAGTAGTCCTCGATCCGGACGCCCAGGGCCTTGAGCAGGCCTACGACGTCGTTGATGGGCATCTCCTTCGTGATGCTGGCAGCCAGGTGGTTGAACACCGTGGCCAGCCTCTGCTGGTCGAATCCCAACAGTTCGCTCAGGAGCCGCTCCGTGGGGTTGCCGCTGATCCGCGACAGGTCGGTTCCCAGAGCCTTGTTGATCGCGTCCGCTGCGGCCGAACCGTCGATGTACGACGAGCGATACAGCAGCACCGCGGCCAGGAGCGCCCGCGAGGGCATGACGGTCAGCTTCAGCGCGGCGCGCTGGAACACCTTGCGCCAGATGTGCTCGCGGTACTCCTTGATCGCGTTGCGCAACGTGGCCGGGCTCGCCTTGGGCGCGGACGCCTGCGAGGAGCTTTGCTTGGCCGCCGGCGCGGAAGTGCGATTGCTCGACTTCGCGTTCGTGGACCGGGCGTTGGTGTCGCCGCCGGTGTCCTGCTGCTCGGGGGCCGCGGCCTGCTGCTGCTGCTTCTTGAAGGCCTTGACCTTCTCGTCATGGCACGTCTTGTTGAAGCAGATGTCCTTGAACGTCTTGCCCAACTTGTCGGGCACGGCGGACACGCAGGCGCCGAAGTCGCCGCAGGTGCGACAGGCCTGCGCCTGCTCGGGGCCGACGCCTTGGACGTACTTGTCGTCTTCGGCGCGCAGCTGGATCAGGGTGTGGTTCTCGCCCGGGCGAACGATGCGCACCACCTGGTAGTCGCTGGTCAGCGCAGCACGGCGCTTTTCCAGTTCACCTTCGGTCTTGGACTCGTAGCAGGCCTTGTTGGCGCACTTGCTGCCTTCGAACGACTGCTCGAACATCTGCTGCTGGTAGCCCGAGTTGTGCTGGCAGCCCTGGCATTCGGTGCGATCGAAGATCGCGGCTTCCAGGTTGCACAGCGCCTGCTCGGCCATCGCCTTGAGCTGCACGATGGTCGGCCAGTTGTTGGTCTGGCGCAGCTTGCCGATGATGTTGTCCTGCACCTCCTTGCGGAAGGCGGCCAGGATCTCGACGTGGCCCACATCCAGGTGTCCCTCGATGTAGGCGTCGCGCACGGACTGCGTGGCGTTCATCAGCGCAAGGCGCTTGTCGAACAGCTTGCGTTCCCAGCCGAGGCGGCCAGCGGCTTCGTCGCGGTCGCCATTGCAGACGCCCAGCATGCGGGCGGCGGCCTCGGCTTCCTCGATCACGGAAGGGTTCTCGCGGTTCATGTTCTCCGAGAGCATGGCCGCGATGGCCTCGGCCTCGGTCATGATCCGAACCTTCGCGTTGATGAAGGCGTCGGGCCCGCCGTTGATCTCGCACGCGAGGATGCGGCGACCTCCGACGACCAACTCGAAATCCTGCTGGCCGTTGGCCTGAAGGATGCCGTCCACAGGCGGTTCGAAGGTGCCGTGCAGAGGCCGGATCAGGATCTCCTGCAGCTGGCCGTTGCGCTTGAAGTCCTCCGCGAGGTCCTTGAGGCTTTGCTGAGAGAACTTGCGGCGGTAGTTCGCCTTCCGGCTCACTCGGCTGCAGGCGATCCGAACGGGCGTGCCGTCCCCGGACGCGCTTTCGATCTGTTCCATGGAATCTCCGAAAAAAGGGATTCCACGGCTAACCCCTACCGGGACTCGTGGAATCCCGTTGGGGTGGTTGATGGTCGCGCGGCAGGCGCGCGACGCTTCCTCACGAAGAGGTAGGCGGGGAGGATTCTGGATCGGCCCCCGCGCTGCCGCAATTCCTGCGGGTCCAACTGCCCGCGGTGAACCGCCGTCTCCGGCCGCCCAGGTGCTCTGTTCAGTCGAGCGGCCCGTTCTCGGCCTTGACGTAGGGTCGGCCGAACAACCGAGCCATGCCGAGGGAATGCCATGTCTGGATGGCAGCTGCGGTCCGGTGGCGCGCCGCCCAGGTGTTCGTCAGCGCCACATACATCGTCGGCCGGTCGCCCAGCTCGTTAAGCAGGTACAGGGCCGGCAGGTACTCCTCGTAGCAGAAGATCACCGCGGCGCGCTCGTCCGGTCCCAGCACAAGGACGTTGGAAGCCCGCCAGTCGGCCAGGAAGGTGTCACTGGACCGCCAGGGACGCCACAGTGAAATGGGCGCGGGCTGGCGCGCGACCACCGTCTGGGTCGAGCCGTCAGGGTGAAAGGCGACAGCGCCATTGAGCAGCCGCCGGCCGGGCAGCACGATGTCCATCCCAACGACCTCGATCCGCCCTGCTCGCTTGGCGCGTGCCAGCAGCTCCAGGTCCAGCACCTGGTGCATCGCGGGGTCCCACGGCCCAAGAATGGATTCCGGCCAGAGGGAAAGGACGGTGCCCTCAGGAGCGGACTGCCTGCCCATCAGCTGCATGCGATCGATGGCCTGCTCAGCGGACTCCAGCTTCCCCCACCTGGTCTGGTGGGCATGGACGCCCTTGGACGCGGCCGGCGGGCCAGCGGCCAGTTGCCCCGTGACCGCCAGCGCCGCCACCATCACCGCCACCCCAGCCGCGCGGTAGGCCGGGCGGAGCCGTTCGATCAGCGCCGGCACGGCTCCAGAGAAAGCGGCGACCGCCAGCGCCAGCACGACACCGACCCAGCCCAGGCCAGGCGCCAAGTAGCCGGCGGCCACCAGCGGATGCCCCGGCATTCCCAAGGCGAAGGGCGGTGCGAGCGCGAGCAGCCATGCGAGCGCCATCCAGGCGGCGCGCGCCGCCGGCGAACGGTTGGCGCTCCAGCCGATGCACCACGTTGCACCGGCCACGGCCGCATAGACCAGCAGCGAGCCGATCGCGACGGCCGGATTGTTGTCGAACCACCCCGCGATGAAGACCCCTGCGGTGCGCAGCACCCCGATCGCGTAGCCCCCGGCGAGTGCGAAGGCTTGCAGGCGGTTTCGGCACATCGCGATGGCCAGCGGCAACAGGATGGCCAGCACCGGCGCTCTGCCCTCCCCCCATGCCGCCCACCCCAGCGCGGTGCCGGCGACAGCGCTGGCGGCGACAAGCGCCGCCGGGAGCAACTGGCGCATGCTCACGCGCGCTCCCTCTCGGCCCTGTCCTGTCCCGCGCCCGCGGCGTGCATCGCACCTACGCGCCGAAGCAGCGCCAGCCTGTCCTCAGGCCCTAGCAGTGGCCGGTTCAGCTGCAGCGCCACCATGCAGATCTCGCCGCAGTAGTACAGGTCCTCCGGCTCGACCGGAAGCGCGATCGGCGGCTGATCCCTCTGCACCAGCCGCAGGAACACCTTCTGATCCTGGTCCTCCAGCGTCAGCGCCTTGTCTCGAGCGTCGCCGTGGTTGCGGAATTCGACCTTCTTGCCGGCGAGCCCGAGCAGGAACGCCGTCAGGAGTGGAAGCTCTCTGCGCGTCAACTGGAAGGCGATCTTGCGGCTCCAATCGAAGCTGGCACCCTGCTTGCGGGTGCCCTCGACTTGGACGGTGTACTGGGCCTCCCCACCCGCCTCGCTTGCGCGCGGCTGCGCCAACTCCAGCTTGATCGCCGCCGACGACGCGTAGACGTGCGTGCCATGCGCGCGCAGCAGCTTCAGGCCTTGCTCGCGGGTGGCAGTGCCGCCCGCCGGAACAGATGGAACGTGACTGGGTTCGGGTGCAGGCGGGCGCTCCGCCGCGGCGGACGGCAGCGCGCGAAGTGTGTTCACCAGCTGCTGAAACTCGCCGGGAGATTCGACCCCGCTGCGGATCTTGCGCACGATCACGCTCAGGTCGCGCAGGGCCTCCTCGTCCAGCAACTGCAAGTAGTGGTCCACCACCGCCTGCTCGGGAACGTGCGCGCCGCGCGCGCGCAGCGTGTCGATGACCTGCCGCCCGCTGACCATCACTGCTACGCCGTCGCGTGGCCGTCCTGGTGGTCCGCGGCCGGCATGGGGCCGGTGCGAATGCGGCCCTCGATCTGGGCGCCCGTGTAGAACATCAGCTCGCCTGCGGTGATGTTCGCTTTGGCATCAAGCGTCCTGGCCAGGTGGGCCGTGCCGAGCACGTAGATCTCCGACAGCTCGTTCTCATTTGCCGGCAGCACCGCGCCGGCGAGAACCGCACGCGAGCCGCGCACGACGATGCGGCCGCTCACGGTGCTGCCGGGGGAGAGGACGAGCACGCCATCCACGTCCAGGTTGCCCATCACGGTCCCTTCCACCCACAGGCCCCCGCTGCAGGCGAGATCACCCTTGTGGACCGTACCGGCCGCAATGCGATTGACGACCCCTTCTTTGACCGGGTCGATGGTCAGCGTTTCGTTGGCATCACTCAAGGCCATATTCCTTCGTATTCGTGACCACGCGCCCCTCCTTCAGGTCGATGCTGCGCACCGTCTCACCATTGGGGAGCTGGTCGCCGATCTTGAACTGCTCGGGCAGGCGTGTCTTCGGGTTGGTGAAGGCGGCGGACTTGCCGTCCGGCGCGATCGCGAGCAGGCCGATGCCGCGCGGCTGAGTGGGCTTGGGGGCGGTCGGCGCCACCACCGGCACCACGGCAGGAGCAGGAGCAGCCGCTTTCGCTGACGTCTGCGCGGCGGCGGGCGCCTTAGGCGCAGGAGTCGGGTTGGCCTTTGGCGCCGGCGCATCGTCCATGATGACTGCCTTGACGGCCTTGTCCTCGTTGGCCTTCTCCGCCTTCTCCTTGTCCGAGCGCACCGGTGCCGCTGGCGGCAACGGCTTGGCGCGCGCAGCCTCCACCGGTTGCGATGCCTGGGCCCGCACAGGTGTCGGCACGACGGGCGCGGCCGCGGTGGAAGTCGGAGAGCGCGCATCGAGGAGAACGGGTGCCGGCTTGGCCGCCTGCGCCTCCTCGCCTGCGACCGCGCCGGCCTCTGACGGCATAGGACCCGAAGGACCACCCTGCCCTGACGGGCTACCGGCCGTGGGCAGCGGCAGCGCCGGCTCGTAGGGAGCTGGAACCATCGTCACTGCAGCCGTCGGTCCAGCCAGTTGCGGCGCCGGCGCAATGGGCAGCGTGTCGGCCGCCGGCTTGGTCGCGGGCATCGCCGGCCAGAACAGGGCCGCACACGTGGCTGAGATCAGCACGAGAACCACGCCAGCAGCCCCGTATTGCGCTGCGCGCCCGGACAAGACGCTCCGCCAGCGCCGTGCGGGACCAGTCGGCTGCGTGCCGTCGGCGGCCAGCTGCTTGCTGCCCGCAGGAACCCAATCTGCGCCATCCAGGCGCAGCCCTTCCCTGCTACGGGCGGTGGTCACCACGGGCTGGCCCAAGGCCACGGAGATCGAGGGACCTACAACGAGGCGGGTGACGTAATCCTGATTCATTGCGGTGCGTCGGGGAACGGGGGCGAATCGCCGCCCGCGGTGGCGCCGGCTGCCTTGCCGGAGAGGTTCAGTGCTTGGCCGATCATGTTGGCGGCAGCCCCCGAGCGGATAGAGCGCTGCGCGGGCGCGGCCCCTTGGGTGCCGGGCCGGCGGCTGACCGGCTCGGAGTAGAACTCGCTCACGCCCTGGTATTCGAGCGTGGGTAGGCCGAACTCTTCGGCCGAATCCATCGGGTCCAGGGCGGCGTCCACGTCGTCGTCCAGGCCGGCGGCCTTGAGCTGATCGCGCGCAGTCTTTGCGGTCTGCATAGCCTCGACTTCGCTCGCCGCGTTGAGCGCCAGTTGCATCAGCGTGAACGGCTGGTAGCCGCTGGCTTCATTGCTGGCCTGCCAGAGGGTCAGTTTCAGCGGGACGTGCCGCAGGCCGCCGAAGCGCTTCTCGATCACGGCCAGCTGGGCGCGCAAGGCGCGATAGGAGTTGATCGAAGACGTGCGGACCTCGAAGACGGAGAACGGGTTCTCCTGGTCTTTGATCTGCACGCTCATGCGCACTTGGCGGCGGCACACCGCCTGGCCGCTGCTGACGAACTCGCAGCGTTCCGGGCCGGGGCATGCGACTTCCTGCAGCGTCGGTGCACTGTCCGCCCCGACGATGACGCGCTTCGCGTTGCGGCCATCGCCGCTGCACACCGGCGCGTGCAGGTTGCTGGTCGTGTCGAAGGCCTGGTAGTTGATCTTGATGGCCTTGTCGGCCTTGTTGAAGAACAGCGTGATCGGGATTTCTCGCAGCGGCGTGGGCTCGCCACCCTCGGGCTGCTGGGTGAGCTTGGCCCGGATCGGGTGCTCCGCGAGCGGAGGCGCGGTTTCGACCGATGCCGGCTGCTCGCCGGTGTGGTGGCGAGCCGTGATCAGGAACTCGTTGCGGGTGCGCGGCTGCTCCGAAAACAGCGGGTCGGTCTCGCAGGCCACCTTGATGAAGCCTTCGGCGTGCGGGGCGATGACGATGTTTTGCAGATTCATGGGTCTCTCCGGGGTTGCTGCTTACATGCAACCACGAAACCGCACTACGTCAAGTCCAGCACCACCCTTTGCGGCATGCGCTGCGGCACGTCCATGGGCGTGTCCATCATCGGGGCGATGCTCTCCAGCACCACGAGGACCTCGTGCACGCCGTTCGGTCCCAGCTGATGCCGGCGCAGCGTGAACTGGGTGTAGGGGACCTCTTTGTGGTCCAGCTTCAGCGACACGCGCACCACATCCATGCTCTGCGGATCTGGAGCAGCCATCCAGCCGACGATCGGCACGCGCTCATGCAGCTGTTGCAGCCAAATGGCCAGGCCATCCACGATCGCGAACTGCACATGCTCGGGCGGACGAACCACGGGAGGCGGTACGTTCTCGCGGCACAGGATGCCCGACACAACGGCCGCGTAGCGGCTGTCGCGCAAGCCGTTTCCGCCAGGCAGTTTCGGCCACCCGGTCTCGGCGGTGGCCACCATGCTGATGAAACCCAGGCGCGGCGCCTCGGGCGGCAGGTCGATCCACTCGGCCAGAAACTCCGTCTTGCGACTGCTGCTTCCGGGCACGACGCTGAGCAAGTGCCCCCTGATGGTGGACGGCCGCCATGTGCCGATCCAGTCGTAAGGCCGCATGCCGCTAAACATGCTGAGGCGGTCGGAGGACTGGAACCAGCTGCGCAGCGCATCCTCGATGCACAGGTTCGCCGCCTTCCATACCTGCTGGTCGGTGAACAGCTCCTGATCACCAGTGACGACGACCGGCGACAGGAACATCTCGGAGAAACGATTCTTCCGGCGAGCCACGCTGTAGCAGAGGCGCGGCACCGTGTCGGCCAGCTTCTGCTGCACCTCCACCTGGTCGGGATGACGGTAGACCGCCTCCCACATGCGCGCCTCGTCGCCCTTCGCGATGGCGGAGTCCAGTTCGAGAAGCCAGTTCACGGGTCCCGGTCGGGAGGCAATGTCGTTGGAAGTCATGTTTGCTGTTGAAGGTAGCACGGGGCCTCTTCGCGTCAACCCGCGATAACTGCGGAATTCGGCTGTTTGCCGCAGGCTCGGCCCCTTGACACAGGGGGCGTTCATGTTTCCATGGACATGAGTTCCACGGACCCTATGGATCGAAGATGACCCCTTCATTCGACGCGCTGCAACAGGTCGGCGCCCTCGCCGGTGACGCTGCCATTACGCTGCCCGGCCTGGCTGGGAATAGTTGCCTGATTCGCGACATGCCTGCGCACGAGTACCACGGCGACCGCGATGCGCTCAGCTGCTCCATGCTCAAGCCGCTACTCGTCTCCCCTGCCCACTTCCAAGCGGCGCTGCTTGCGCCCGGCACGTCCTCGCGGCCGATGGACTTCGGCACGCTGGTGCACCTGCTGGTCCTGCAACCCGGCGAGATCGCCAACGAGGTCTCGGTTTTTCCGGGCGTGGCCAATCGCCGCAAGGACGAATTCAAGCAGTTCGAAGCGAGCTTCCCCGACCGGCTGGTGGTGGACGAGCCGACCTTCGCCACAGCGCGGCGCCTGTCCAGCAAGATCATGGAAACGAGGTTCAAGGGACGCGCGATTCAGTTGTTCGTGGAAGAGTCGATCCTGGAGGCCACGATCTACTTCACCGAGCCGACGACCGGCCTGCGCATGCGCGTGCGCCTGGACATGTTTCATCCTGATTTCAGCTTCGACCTGAAGTCCACGCGGTTCGGCTGCCCGCGGGCCTTCGCGCGCGACGCCAACGACAAGGGCTACGACCTGCAGGCATTCATGTACAGCCTGGCGCGGTGCTTGTACGAGGGGGCCGACACCCCGAAGCCGTTCCCCTTCATCGCGGCCGAGAGCGACGAGCCGCACTCGGTGAGCGTGCTCACAGCCAGTCAGGAATTCCTTGACAACGGCGCGGCGAAGTTCAAGAGCTGCGTGGCAGCCTATGTCGCCTGCACCCAGGCCGATCACTGGCCCGACCTGGGCACCGAGGGCGAACTGACCATCGAGCCGTGGGCGCAGTACCGGCCTCAGGACAACTGGCAGGGCCGTCTGAGCTCGCGCCAGTAGAGTCGCCGCATTTAGGAGTCGTAGCGATTGTTGCGTTGAAAGCGCGACGCGCGGCGGCTGCACTGAACGGAGGGCGAGCAGCCGCCGACCGGCTTGCGGGCCGCCGGTGAACTCACAGGAGGGTAGCGGAGCGTGCCTGCTCCGCTAATAGTGCTCGGGGCTAGATGAGCACCCGGGTGGCCGCGCGCTTGAGATTCAGAAGGTTCTGCTGAGCCTTCTTCACGTGGACAGTGTCGCCCACGAGTTCGTATCCCACCAGGAATCCAATCTCCTTCAAGCGGTCCAGAGACTCCCGCACCTTGCGGCGGAAGAATCGGATCTCTTTCGCTTCGCTTCCCGTGAGCTCGTGAATTTTCTGAACCGTGATGGGCAGCGGATCGCGGTGACTCGTGAAGAAGGCGTGGAGCCAGAGCGCGAGCGTCGCGCGGGAGCCGATCATCTTCCGCTGCTCCCATGCCAAGAAGGTCACCGAGTCGTCGCGGAACAGCTCCGCGATCATGGGCTCGAAGCGGACCATGTACTTCTTGTCGCCGTCTGGCGAGATTGCGTCCCAGGCGTATTCACGAATGAGGGAGCCGGCGTAGCCGGACTTGCCGGACTTCACCTGGATCTTCAGCTCGTTGGCCTTGAGGCGCGAGATGCTTTGCTTCAGCCGCTCGTAGGATTCGGAGTGCATGCGCCAACCCAGATCCTTCAGCAGCTCGTAGGCTGTGAAGAACAGCGTGTCGCCGATCGCTTGGCGGGAAGCCCTGTGCAGCAGTGCCAGCCAGACGCTAAGGTCGTCCTGAAGAAGTTCTTCGCCTTTGTAGACGATGCTGAAGTTGGACAGAGAGGCGATCTCTTTGTCCTTCACCAGTTTGCGGCTCGCTACGGTCTTGGTGCCGAACAGCCCCGATCGAATCATCGGGTTCGGCACGCCGCGATGCTCTTCGGACCAGAGCGGGAGCACCTGCTGCAGGACGATCATCTCCTGCTCGCTGCGGCGCTTGGCGAGAGCTTCTGCAGCCCGTGCTCGCACCCAGGCTACCGACCCGTTGGGCCCGCCACGCACTCGCTTGCCTGTGGCGATCGGCATTGCGGGCTCGGACAGCTTCGACGCTTCTTCAGGAATGTCTTGGTCTACTTCTGCCGGCACTGCGCGCTTGTTCGCCATGAAGGCTCCTTCTGCTGGGCGGGAGTATGCCCTGCTGAGCAAGTTGGCTACAAGGGCAACTATTAGCGGAGCAGGCACGGTTTTCGGGCTTTCATTTCTTCAAAAAAATGGCAGCTCGTGATCGACCGCGGGCGTGGGTGGGGCTGTGGCGGCTCAATGACTTAAAGAAGAAGACTAAAACCAAGACTAGGAAAGTCCGGAGAGCAAGCTGTGGCGCGGGTTTCAGCCTGTGGATAGTGCGGCACCCGCTATTAGCGGTGAGCGCACACGCTAATAGCGCAAGAGGCACACCGCTATTAGCGGTGCAGGCACGCGTGCTGGTTCCGCTATGTGTGTTGTGGACAACCTCAGTCGCGCCTTCCGTGCCCGCTCCGCTAGTACCTGGAGCAGCTAGTGGCGGCCGCCGCGGCTGGACCGTGCCCGCTCCGCTAATACGTGGCTACTTCATGCGCCTGGGTCGTGGCCCTCGTGCCTGATCCGCTATGTCGCGGGAGGGGCAATCAGCACGTGCGTGCCCGCTCCGCTAATAGGGATGGATCCTCATGAGTCCAAAAGTACGCGTTCGATACTAGCGGAACGGGCACGCGGCGCGCCGAGCCGGGCACTTACGGGGATTCAGTTCGGTTTGGCGCTGGTTCCGCGACAGGTCAAGCGTGCTAGTTGGCGTGCTTTTCCAGGCGTGAGAGTAGGCGCTAACTGCGGCAAATAGTCTTTTGCGACAACAACTTAGGCGTTACTGCTCGCGAGGCACGTGCGCGTTCCGCTAATAGTTAGGGGAGCTGCGACCATTCGTCAGCTCCCCGTGATGAACCCTCTTGATGCTCGTCCGGCCTTCGCGTTGCGCAGCGCCGAGGTCCGCCCTACTCTCCCCTGCCCCGTCCAAGCGGCATCGAGTTGACTCGGCCCCGCGCGCCTCGCGGGGGGCTTCATCACGCGCGCGTGAGCGCCTTCAGGCTTTCGATGAAGCTGGTTGCTTTTTCCAGGTCGGTGATTCCCTTGAGGCTCACCTCCAGGCGCCGGCCCCCGTCGAAGACCTTGATCTCGCCCTTGCCCCCCGCGTACGTGAGTGGTTCCTTGGAACCGCGTGGTCGTTTGACCGGCCCCTTTTTCGAGTTGGCAGCGTCCTCCGCTACCTTGCGATAGCCCCAGCCGTTCTTCTCGATCAGCGGGATGTAGTCGAGGGTCTTCTCGTCGCCGAGGGCATCCCAGTACGCGCGCACCGCATTGAGCATTTGGAACGTGAGCAACGTCGGGTGCTCGGAGAGTGCCAGCACCACCGGCTGCGGCAGGCTGGCGAGGCCCAGCGTGCGGCTGACGGTGGACTCCCCTCCTTTGATGCCAAGCTCCTGAGCGAGCGCGGCCTGGCTGTCGAATACGTTCCTCGCCAGCAGTTCCTTCCACTTGATGGCGTCGTCCAGCGGCGTCTGGTCGCGGCGTTCCACGTTCGCGGCGCGAGCGCGTTTGTACAGCTCGCGCTCGCTATTCGGTTTGCTCTTGATCTCGACGCGCAGCGTCTTGAGGCCGGCGAGGCGCGCGCCACGGAGGCGCGTCTCACCTTCAATGAGGACAACGTCCGCGTCTTCCAGGAACCCGGTGGCAGCAACGTGTTGGCCGCTCTCGCGCAGCGACACCGCCATATCGTCGACAGCCTGGGGCGTGTACACCGCGCGCGGGTTGACCGGGTTGGATCGAATTCGCTCCAGTGGGACCTCATACACCTGCCCGACCTCATAGGCCGCTGCCCCGCTGCCATCGGCGGGAGCGGCCGGAATGCGCGGGTCACCAACGATCGGAGCGCCGGCAGCGGCACTTTCGGCAGCGGCGACTAGTTCAGGGCTGACGGCGCGCCGCTTGAAGACAGAAGATCCTGCAGTTGCCATTACGCAGCCTCCACTTGGCCGGCGCGGCGGATGATCTCGTCATAGACGGCGCGCATTTCATCGACAGCCTTCTGCGATCGCTCCTTTCCACGGAGCTCGTGCACCGCCCGTCCTGAGCGACCCGTGGCGAGCCAGGAAGACCGGTTCGCGATGTGAGCCTTGAACACGTCGACGCCCTCGCTGGCGAAGTACGCGCGCAAATCGGCCGTGGCCTTCGCGTTCTCCAGCGGCGACACTCGAGTGAGAACGACAGCTGCAGGAACAGACTTCCGCGGATGTCTCGGACCGATCTCCTTTAGGGCATCAAAGACGTTCAGCGTCGACTCGATCTCCTGCTGGTCGGCGCCGCAGGGCACGAGCACCTGGTCGCTGACCAATGCGCACTCCAGCATGGTCCGGTAGTTCTGCGCGCCGATGTCGACGACAACCAATTCGTATTTAGCGGCCAAATCTGCCACTTCACGCGCAGGATTCGGCGGAAGTGCGAAGACCTTGATCGGGGGCTGCACGTTCTCTTCGTTTCGAATCCGAGACCAACTGGTTGCGGAGCCTTGCTTGTCCGTGTCCAGAAGAACGACGTCTACGCCGTCGCCGGCAGCGATGGCAGCGATGTGCGTGGCAAGACGAGTCTTTGCCACGCCACCCTTTTCCGCTCCGATCACGATCACCATGAATCTCTCCTCCAAAGTTGGCCCGTCCGAAGTCTACGGGCCAACTAAGCTTGCCTCAACCTTTTGACGTGTCAACGCTTCTCTTGGCAAGCACTTGGTGGCGTAAAGGAAACACGCACCGGCTTGGATCGATGCAACTCGTCTGGCACCACGCTATCGCGCTTGCATCGATGCAAGTGACCTCGATGCGAACGTCTTCGAATATCAAGCGCAATTCACTTGCCGGGATGTTTCGCTCCGGATTGGAACGACGCGAGAAACGGTTGCATCGATGCAAGCCTTGGGGCGCCAGACGGAGGACTGTTGCCGTGAGCCACCAGGCAATTCGCCAGCGCCTAGTGGATGCTTGCATCGATGCAAGCTGTGGGACTGCGCATCGAACCCTGAAGAGAGGATGCCGCACTAGGCGCCCCCAGCACCTCGTGGCTGCTTGCATCGATGCAAGCCGGGGACGCGACGCGTGCCGCGAATGGAGGAAAGTCCCCGCGGGACACGCCGCTGCGGTGAAGTCGCAACCCCGCCGCGCCGGGACCGCACATTTGCCGCTCGAGGCCGCGAAGTACGCGGCCGGCCTTTCGGCCCTGGCGGCGGAAGCCGCTGCGCGAGAGGCTAGGCCTGCGCGCCGTCTGCGCCATGGGGGATGTTCGAGGACCTGCCAGGTGACTGGGCCACGGCGGAAACGTCGACTATAGTCGATGCTGGCCGCCGCTGAGACCGCTTCGCGTCTGCTTGCGCATCGACTATAGTCGAGCCCCTAGGAGTCCCAATGCCTGCCTCCGCTAGAGAAGTGCGTGCGCTGATGCGTGCTAGAGGATGGTCGAATACCGATCTGGCTGCGCATTGGGGGCACGGCACCAGTTACGTGTCCTGGTTGATCAACAACCCGCGCGAGCGGCCACGCGTCTATGACGACGCATTCCGCGGGTTGCTGCAACGCTCCCAGGTGGAGGTCGTTCTCGAGGCTCGCCACAAGAAGAAGCCGCGCGCGAAGAAGTGGGCTGTCCCTGAGATGTATCCGGCGGGGAGGGTGTTCGTCACGCAGACCAACCGCCTCGGGCCAGAAGAGGGAACTGATCTTGCAGTGATCGCCGTGCGCAGCCAGGGCGGCAGTTTCGTCGTGCAGTTCGAGGTCCTCGGGGGCGATGCCGCTGGAGACGTCATCGAGATCGAGCACGGCCAGGACACAGACAGCCTCTCGGATACCGGCCAGGACCGGACTCAGCGAATGCAGTATTGATGTAGGTCTTGCATCGATGCAAGAACTGTGTGGGCATCCGTGCGCGCAGGGTCTCGCTGGAGCGCTCCGGGTGAGGGGTGGCCGGTCAGGCAGCCTTTTCCCGGCGTGCCTTGCCGGGGCGTTGAGTTGCCGCTTCCAACCTGGCCTGTGCCTCTTTCTTGCCCAACTTGCGTAGGCTCGCGATGGCCTCCAGCTGCCGGGCGCGCGGGCGAGTTGTACCGCTCTCCCATTTGTAGATCGACAAGGCCGAGACACCCAGGATCTTGGCCACCGCGGCGGCGGATAGCCCCAGGCGTTTACGCTGGGACGCCAGGCCCTTCGCCGAGAAGCGCAGGGAAGGGCTCGCGTGATCGTCCTCGCTCTCCTGGCTGCGGCCCGCGCCGCCACGCTCTTTGTGGCGCAGCTGCCGCTCGAGCGCGTCGACTTGACGACGCAGAGTGGCAAGTGCGCGCCGGTGTGAAGCGTTCGCCTTTTGCAGAGCTGCGACATCTGTTCGCAGCTCCTTTCGGGCAATGCGGGCGATCTCCTGCTTCAGGACGATGGAGAGGTTGGGCATGGCTCGGCATTATGGCGAGCGAGTTCCCGGAAGGTTGCTGAGCTACTGAAGCAATCCCTGAATGCCCGCTTGGAGCGGATTGCCGGGGAAGAAGCTGTTGGCGATGCCGAGAAGGCTGGTGAGCGTGAATACCGCGGTCTGCACCAGGAGCTTGCGGTAGCCGAACAAGAACGCGAACAGCAGCCAAGCGAAATTCGATCCGAGGAACAGGACCCAGCCCCACCGGGCCTGCGGTAGTGCCGTAGCTAAAAGAAGCGCACCGGCAATCCCGAAGTAAGCCCCCCAGCTTTCAGCTGCGCGGGCGACAGATGGTTGAGCAACGTACATGCACACCATCGTATGGTGAGCCGTTGCGTCTGCAAGTTCTGCGGGGCTGGTGTGCGGGTGCGACCGCATCGCGCGCGGAGGCGGTCCGAAGCCCTTGGATCGCCTTCAGGCACTACCAACTTAGCCCTTGCCCCAGCAGCGAACTCGGGTAGGCTCATCAGGAAAGGAGACATTCTTTGTGGGCTGGTTCATGACAACGATCCTGGTGCCTATCCTTGCGCCCAATCTGGTGCTCTGGATGTGGGCCTCTTGGACGCATATCTCGAGGGAGGATGCCGCACGCCTGAGGCAAATCACTCCGATCAAAGACGGGCAGCTCTGCTGGATTGCCATCGCGTTTTGTGCGTCTGCGCTCTACGAACTGTTCGAGCCGACGCGATCGCTTGAGCCGGGATTGAAGAGTATTCTCTTGGCAGGGCTGGTTGTTGTGCTCGGCGCCTCCAGCGTCGTTGCTGGTGGAGGCGCGGCATTTCCAGCCCCTGAACGGCCGCACGATGTGCCTTGGCACCAGCACTACAAGGCCCTCAAGGGTTCCCTCATCTTGACGGTGCTCTCCGCGATTTCCTACGCGCTGGTACACTTCAACTGAAGGAGCGACGAAGCCATGACTACTTGGGTCAAAACGCGTTTCCGCAAGGAAGACACGCTCGGCAAGATGGTGCTGAGCGCTGAGCTCATGGGCGCCGTGGGCTTCGGGCTGGTCCTACTTGCCTTCGTGCTGAACAGAGTTCTGTAACTCGCCACGTTCCAAAGGGAGCCGCCTATGGGCGGCTTTTTGATTGGTGGCTCCTTCGGAGCATTTCGCCATTCAAAGCGACCGTCGGCGTAGCGACCGTCCGACCAAAAAAAAGCCCGGGCACGCTAGTGCGTGCGCCGGGCCTTTTCCATTCTCAGGTGAACAACTCTGCTTGCTGCTCGGCCAGGTCACAGCACCTGGGCCGCAGAGCCTCGGCAGTTTGATGGCCGTGCAAGCCATGATGCTGCAGCCACTGGCTACGCCGCATGATGGAATCCACCATGCTGCTCTGGCCGGTGCCGATGCTCACCGTGCCGTACTGCAGGTAGATCAGGGCGCCTAGCGTCCAATCGCGGCAGTCCTTGCGGTGGTACTGCTCGATCTTCTCCGGAGCGATGAACTCCAGGAAGTCCGCTGCAGATTGTTCGTCCACATCCAGCTCCGGCGCTTCCTCCAGGTCGAGGAATACCTTGCCAGCCTTGTTCGAGCGTAGGCCGGGCCCGCAGCTGTCGCTGTGCAACTCCCACTCCACGTAACGCAGACCGTTTGGGTAGAGAGCACTGGTGTCGTCGTCCCAGTCCTTGCCTACGTAGATCTCTCCGATCACGGGCGTTGGACTCGGCCGGCATGGCCGCTCGATCTTCGGCGCGAAGCGCACGTTGCCGGCGCAGTGGTCGAAGTAGATCGCCAACGCGTGGAAGGGCGGGTGAATGGCGCGCGCAGACCACCAGAAGTCGATGGCTATGAGCTCGCGCAGTCCCACCGCGCGCACTGGCGCCGGCGCTCCGAGGCGATTGGCTTCGTCCTGGGCAGCCAGGATGTAGTACAGCAGGTCCTCAACCATCTTGGGCGAGTATTGATCCGCCTGCACCTTGATGCGCCCCTCGGGTGAGATGGTCCTGCCGATGAAGTTTCGCAGAGACCAGTCCCACTGGCTTCCCGCCAGGTAGTCTCTGAGCCTCAGCAGTGGAACCAGATAGGGGTACTTGCCAGGGTTCTGCTCCAGCATGTTCTCCACCGAACGGTCGTTTTGGACGGCAGTGCACGTCCAGCAACCTCCGCGGGCTCCGCATGCCTTGTTCGTCGCCGCGGACTTCATGTCCGCAACCACCACACAAGAACTCGCGCCAGCGTCGCGGTAGAAGTCCATGACCTCCGCGAAGTCCGAGTAGGACAGGTGCAGGCCGGCCGAGGCTTCGCCGATGTACGTCCAGATTTCGTCGCTCGACCAATGAAGGATCGGGCTGAGCATCAGGTCTCCGTCCGAGTTGGCCCACGGCTCGTCTGCTGTTTCACCGCGCGCTGCGGTGTTGACCGCCCGTGCCTGTGATTCATCGCGGCGCGTGCCGATCAGGGTGACCACCTTGGCATCGCGCGCGGTCACCTTGCGGATGGTTCGTTGGTTGACCAGGGCCTTCCACGAAGTGGAGCAGTCCCTGACCCCAAGTTGAGGGAAGGGCGGCAGCGCGCGTGCGCCGATGATGCGAGTGGCGAAGCACGCGCTGAGCGACGGACGCCCGACGCGCACTTCGATTGGAATGCCGTGCCTGTCGGCAAAGGCCTTCATCTTCGCGAGCTCGCCGTCTGCGAGTGCTCTGACCACGGGGCTCTCGACCATCGTGTCCGAGTGGCTTATGACCACCGGGGGACAGGTGAAGCCTTCGCGGATGACGTTGATGGCTGCATTCAGCGTGAGGTTTGCCGTCACGCTGGAGTCCTTGCCCGAAGAGAAGGCAACGACCGCAGTCAATCCATCTTTCAGTACTCGCTCGATGGATCGCATCGCGCGATCGACCGGTGAGAGTTCCACCAGCTGCTGCTCGATGCTCTTCGCATCTTCGTTGGAGAACAGATCGCTCAGCATGGGCGCGGCGGGTACGGGTGCCGAGACCATGGAGATCTGGTGCATTTGCGTTCCTTGTTGGTTGGACAGGGAATCGCACGTATCCCAACGGGGAGCGTGAGGCTCCCCGAACGGGTTGGGTAACTGCAGGCGCGCGGCCGGCGGTGTCGTAGTCGCGGTCAGGGGGGCCATCAGAGCAGCCCCCGTTCGGCGAACGAGTAGGTATCGGATGCGGAGACCACGATGTGGTCCATCACCCTCACGTCCACCAGCGCAAGCGCCGATCGCAACGTCTGCGTGAGCGCCTGGTCGGCGCGCGAGGGCATCACGGTGCCGCTCGGGTGGTTGTGCGTCAGGACGACCGTGGCGGCATTGACTTTCAGCGCGGCCTTCACGATCTCGCGCGGGTACACGCTCGTTTGCGTGAGCGTGCCGGCGAACATGCGCCGGAACTCGATCAGCCGGTTCTGCGCGTCGAGAAAGATGACGCCGAACACTTCGTGGTCCAGTCCGCCCAGCTGGAGGCGGCAGTAGTCCTTTGCCGCATTGGGCGCGCTCAAGTTGGCCCTGCGCATCCGCGCCTCCAAGATGGATAGGGCGCGTGCGATTACCGCATCGTCATCGGCCGAGTCGGCGCTTGCGGGGTTGTGGTTCATGGTTCCTCGTCGAAAGACGGGAAGCCAGCACCCCTTCCGGGGCAGCGTGGCTACCCGGAAGGGTTGGTGATGTCCGGCGCGTGGCCGGCGTTGTCGCGCGAAGGCGTACGGCGAGGAATCTAGCCGCTCTGCGCGGGCGGCGCACCTCCTGCGGGTCTGGCTTCCTCGACACAAAAAAAGGCCCCAACCGGAACCGGTTGAGGCCTTGTGGCAGTTTGCAGAGGCGTTGAGTTGTCAGGCCGCCGGGGAATTGGGTGCCCAGGACAGCCCACTCAGGCGCCAGCAGCGTTCCGCGCCGTCGATGCTCATCACGTCGATGGTGTGCGCCGCGTGGATGTCGATGATCTTGACCTCGCCCAGGCGGTAGTGCTCCAGCAGGTCGCCGGTGGTGAGCCGTCCCGGCGCGGCTTGGCGCAGGAGGCGGTATTCGCCGGGCTTGAGCGGCGTCTTCGCTTCCGTCTGTGCAGGCGACACCTGGTCGGTCAGGTCCTCGTTCAAGAACAGGTCCAGGATGGTGCTGACCACCGCGTCGCGATGGTCGCCCGTGAGTTGCTTGCAGATCTGGCCCTTGAGGCCGGGCAACACCACGTCGACGGTGTCCAGCTTCGGACGGCACGTGGCCTCGCGCAGGATCTGGAGGATGCTTGCCAGGTCGCCGTCGCTGACGATGATCTCTTCCCCTTCCAGCTCGTAGGTGAAGTAGGCAGGGGAGATGCCGCGCAGCTGGTTGATCTCGTTCAGCAGCAGCGCGCGCAGCAAGGGAGCCAATCCCCGATCCCTCAGCAGGGCGATCAGGTTGCGGCTCGGCGTGTTGGCCAGCGGGGCGCTGGCAGGGGCGTCTTTGGACGCTTCCATGAGTTTCTCCGGTTTGTTGCCCGAGATCGGGCGGAAGAGGGCGCTGCGCCGCGCCTCACGCGAGGAGGCGGGCGGTGCGCAAGTTTGGAAGGAGAGGCGCGTGCTGTCCGTTGGACGGCGCGTCCTCTGGCCCTTGATGACGGGCCTGGTGATGGCTGGGGGGTCCCAGCACGCTCCAAGAAGGAATGCGGTTCGATTTTCACGGTGACAGCCGCGCGCCGCCACTCCTGCGGGTCTCGAACCTCCAGCGCTTGAACTTCTTCGGACGCATGCGACTCTGGTTGCGTGACCAGCACTGCCCCGCAACCACTGATCGACGTTGGCATGGCCGCATACGAGCGTGCCGTGGGCAACCTGCCGTCTTTTCGTGAGCGCTCAGGCCAGCGCGCGATGGCCCAGGAGGTCGCGCGTGCGCTGGCCACAGCGCAGCTGGGCGAGACCGGCGAAGCCCCTTTACGCAGCATCGCCGTGGTGCAAGCCGGCACCGGCGTCGGCAAGTCGGCGGCCTACCTCCTGGTCGGCGCGGCAATCGCCATGGCCAGGAAGACGCGGCTGATGGTCTCGACCAGTTCCGTCGCCCTTCAAGAGCAGCTCATTGGCAAGGACCTCCCAATGCTTGCCGCCACGATGGATCCCGCGCCCAAGTTCGCGTTGGCAAAGGGGCGGGGGCGATACATCTGCCTGACCCGGCTTGCGTCCAGAGTGGGCGGTGGGGACGAGTCCGTCGATACCGGAGAAGACGCGGCGCCAGTGTCTGCAGCCCAGCCCGAGGCCGCCGTGGTGTTCTACCGTTCCGCGGCCCAGGCCTTGGAGCAGCGGTCATGGGATGGTGACCGGGACAGCCTGGTGGAGCCGGCGCCGCCCAACCTGTGGGACAACGTTGCAGCTGACCGCCACACGTGCACCGGCAAGTCCTGCCCGCAGTACCAGGCCTGCCCGTACTTCGCCGCGCGCCGACGACTCGCAGAGGCCGACGTGCTCGTGGTGAACCACGACCTGCTCCTTTCCAGCATAGGAACGCGATTGCTGCCGGAGTTGGACAACTGCCTGCTGGTGCTGGATGAGGCTCACGCTCTTCCCCAGACCGCGGCCGAGCAGTTCGCATGCGAGCTGGACTTGTCGCGCCTTCGGTGGTTGGACCGCGCCACGCTGGCCGTCGTGACCGGTATGCGGCAGTTGGCCCAGAAAGTCGACAGGCCAGTGGACAAGATCGTCCGCGAGCTTCGTGCGGCGCTGCAAGACTCTGGCCAGATCACCTTCGACAACCTTGCCTCTGGCATGCGCGAGAAAGACGGCGTGCGCCGGCTCAAGGAGCAGGAGATCGACGCGCTGCTGCGCGAGCCGCTGAGGATGGCCCAGGCGCGAGCAACCGAACTGCTGGAGGTCTGCACGACTCTCGGGCAGGCAGCGCGTGGGGCGATCCAGGAAGCAGGGGGCACGGCACCGCCTGCGCTGGCCTCGATGTACGCTGACCTCGGCGCCTTAGCCGGTCGGCTATCCCGCGTGAAGCGGGCCGCGGACATGTTGTTGGCCGATGGCGAGGACGCGCGCACGACGGCGAAGTGGGTCTCGGTCGATGCTCGGGCGGGCCGCATGGTCGCGGTCCGCCTGCACGCCTCCCCAATCCTCCCTGGCGATCTGCTGCGCTTGAACCTGTGGGGCAGGGTGCGCGGCGCGGTCCTGACTTCGGCGACCCTGGCCACGTGCGGCTCGTTCGGGTTCTTCAAGGCCGAGGCCGGCTTGGATGGCGATCCGGCGGTGCGTACATCGACGGTGCAATCTCCGTTCGACTACGTCAAGCAGGGGCAGTTGGTGGTGCGCAAGACGGCGAGCGCTCCGCGGCACCTGGATGCGTACAACACCGAAGTCGCGCAGCTGCTTGCCGATGACATCGCTGGTGCTCAGGCTGGCGGTCTGGCGCTTTTCACATCCCGCCGGCACATGACGCAGGCGTTCGAGGCGCTGCCGGAGCATCTGCGCGAGCGGGTGCTGGTGCAGGGCACCATGCCTAGGAGCATGCTGCTGGCCGAGCATCGGCGCCGAGTGCAGGCGGGCCAGGCAAGCGTCATCATGGGCCTGCAGTCCTTCGGGGAGGGTCTGGATCTGCCGGGCGATCTATGCCGGCATCTGTGGATCACGAAGCTGCCCTTCGGCAGCCCGGCCAACCCGGTGAGCGAGGCACGGGCCGAGTACGTCGAGGAAACCGGTGGCGACTACTTCGACCAGGTGGTCGTTCCTTCAGCCGGCGTGCGCCTGCTGCAGTGGACCGGCCGCGGCATTCGCAACGAGACGGACACAGCAACGATCACCTGCTACGACAGTCGCCTGACCGAGAAGGGCTACGGGCGCAGGCTCCTGCGCGGCCTCCCGCCGTATCGGCTGATCGAGCGGGAACAGGGCGCGGAGCAGGCCCTGGTGGTGTGAGCTCGCACGTTCGCGGTCGGGTTGACAGCCGCGTCTTCCATGGGAACCTGATCGCAACTTCCCAGAAACATGCGGATGCCACAACAGAAAACCTTCATCGGCCGGCGCGAATGCGACGGTGCGACGATCTACGTCCGGGACGCGGCCGGCCAGGAGCGCGAACTGGCCCCGCGGCTAGACTTGCGCAACCACTCGCCCGACGGCTTCGACTGGGGCTACGCCGGTTCCGGCCCGGCGCAGGCCGCCCTGGGCATCTGCGCCACGGTCGCCGACGACGCGACCGCCCTGCAGGTGTATCAGGAGGTCAAGGTGCGCTTGATCGCGACCATCCCGCAGACGGCCAACTGCTGGGAGCTCAGTGAGTCCGCCGTGCGCGCGGAGATCGAGCGCGTGCTGGCTGCGCGGGGCTGATGTGGCGTCGGCCTTGCAAAGGCGCATGGACGCCTGCGGAATCACCGCCGAAGACATCCTGCGCATGGTCCATGTCGAGCCCATGCCCGAACCCGTGCCTTACTTCGTTGGGGCAGGCAGCGTGCAACACGGCCGCCGCGGTGTGCTCGTGGGCGTTGTGCATCTGCGCGCCACCCCGGGCGCGGCGGCGGTGCTGATGCGCATGAGCGACACGAACAAGGTCGAGGCGTTCGCGGACATGCAGGTGTTCCCGGACGTTCGGGAGTGCCGCGCCTCGCGGGAGACCGTCGCATGAAGATGCGCGGCAGAGACAACCAGCGCTCCAGGGTCTACGCCTGGGAGAGGCGCTGCGTGAGAGAGCTCGGGCACAGCGACATTTCTATCGCCGAGTTCGACTCGCTCGCCGAATGCGCCTCCTACGCAGAGCCGATCTGGCGCAAGGAACGCGGGCGGGTGGGCCTCGCGAGACGCGCAGCGCCCACCATCGAGCGGCCGCACCGTGGCCAGCGCCGCGCGCTGGCCCATGCCGATCACCGCATCACCCTTCCGCGCTGGACGCGAAGCCGCTGGATGATCCTGCATGAACTCGCTCACCGGCTGACGCCTGGAGACGAGGCGCATGGGCCGCGCTTCGTCGGGGTGCTGCTGGGGCTGGCTTGCCGCTGGCTGGAATTCGACGTCAATCAGCTCATGGCCTTGGCGGACGAGGAGGGCGTTGCCTACTATGTTCGCTCGATCGGCAGCGTCCCTGTGCGAGGCTTGACCTGGCACGTCGAGCGCGTCCTGCGCCACCACGGGCCCATGACGGAAATCGACCTCGCCTGCCACCTGTCGCTCGCCGAGGGTGTCGATGCGACCCCCAGGAGAGTGCGCGGTGCGGCGCTGCAGCTGATCCGCCTGGGCGACGCGCGGTGGCTGCGCCACAAGCTCACGCTGACGGATGCGGCGCGCTGATCGAACTACCTCGTCGCTTTGGGAATTCCTGCTATGCTTGAGGCTCGTTTGACCCTGCGTCAATCGCAGTCCCTGTGACTGCATTCAACTGGTGGTTTCCGTTCAGGACTCCACTCACCGCCCCGGCGGTCACCCTCTAGCTGCTTCGCGCAGCTTCCCTGCTGAATCGGCACTTTCGTCCGCTACCGTTCCCTCGGGAACCGCGCTTGGACTCTCCACAGCCGTGCCGTTTCAGCTTCGATTGGCAGCACTCTCCATGCGGAAGGGTCGCGGCGTCCTGTGTGTGCTTTGGGTTTCCAGAGTTCAGACAGGGCGCCGTGCCCTGCTTGATTGGAGAGTCCGAATGGTTGCCGCCAACGATCCTTGCCTCAAGGGCGCTGCCCTTCTGGCCAAAGCGGGTGTGTCGATCGCTGATGCGCAGTGGCTGTTCGCAGCCAAGCGCGCCGGCGACGGCCCGCAGGACCAGGTCCGCCTGAACAACATCCGCCGCAAGGTGGAGACGTTTCTGGCCACCGTTCCTGCACCCGCACGTGCGCGCCGCGCTGCCTGATTCGCTCAGGCCCGCCGCGGCGATCTCGCACGCTTCACCTTCATCAATGAGCAAAAGGCCGCTGTCCTCCGGGACCGCGGCCTTTTTCCTTTGGTGCGCCTCAGTCGTCGCTGCGGCCGCCACATCGTCTTCCGGCATTACGTGGCTCCTTCCAGAACGCGAGAGCCAAGGTATCACGGGCCTGCGATTCGTGCACGAAGATCCAGTAGCAGTACCCGACGAGCGAGAAGGGCCTCAAAAAGAAAAGCCGCCCCGAAGGGCGGCTTTGAACTCGTTGGGGTCGGCTTACTCGCCGTGTTCGTCCTCGTCGGCCTCGCCCACCAGGATGGTGAAGTCGGCGCGGCCGGCGGTGATCTCGTCGCGGATGAACTCGGCCACGGCGAGGGGTCCTTTCTCGTCGACGTGGTGCGGCACCGTCACGTGCGTCTGGATCGTGAAGGTGTGCAGCCCAGCGCCAGCCATGTACCGGGTGCCGTTCGGCCAGTCGGTGCGCTGCGTGCTCGCGGGGATGTTCGTTTCGATGATGATGCTCACGCGGGCTCTCTCCGGTAGTTGAGCGTTGTTGATTCAGGTGGGGCCGGCCGCTTCGCCAAATGCGCCAGCAGGCAGGACCCACGGGTCGATGAAGATGGGCTGGGTGTACTCGCGGCTGTTCGCCACCGCAATCCACTTCGGGTCCAGCGCCGTGTACGGCGAGCCGGCGTCGGCCAGCTGCGTCACCGATTTACTGCGATGGATCGTCACCTTGAACTCGCGCTCGTAGGTGGCGATGGTCTCGAACTGCGCGGGCGCAATTACGCGCATCGTCGCCCACTGGTTCTTCGTGGAGAACACACAGCCGCGACACGAGCAGCGGCCATACCCGAGCCAGTAGGCTGGGTGCGCGCAGATGCGCCATTGGCGCATGATCTCCCAGACGCGCGACTCGCTCCAGCTGTGCACCGCGCGCCATACATCGATGTGGCGCGGCACCTTCTTGCTGTTGCGGGTGTCGGCCCGGTGCGGCTCGAAGGTCGCGTAGCGCGAGCGCGCGGCGCTCTCTTCCGCACGCTCGCCGGTGAGCACCAACGTGCGCTGGCCGATGAACTTCGGATGGTTACGCAGGTACGCGTCGAGGACGTCGATTTTCCCGCGTCCGCTACACCACCTAACGTTCAGGTCGGCGCTGACCTGTGGGAACTTGCGCCGCGTGCCGAGTGGGCCGCGGCCGCCGACCGCGATGTAGCCGCCTCCTTCGGCGGGCACCATCGCTGGTGCGCTGGGCGCGTTCTCTCGCAACATTTCCCGCTCCAGGCCTCCGACCCTCCAACTGAATGTGATGTCCAGATCGAGAGCCTGCGCGAAGGCTTTGCAGTAGCCCTCCGTGATCGGCCAGTCTAGGAGCGTGGAGCCTTCGTTGCCGTCCACCAGGTGGTGGTGCAGCTCGATCTTCTCGCGCGGCACGCCTTCATCCAACAGGCGCAGGACGAGCGCGGTCGCGTCCTTGCCGCCGCTGAAGGCGACGATGATTCGCGAGTAGCTTGCCAAGTTCGGCCGCGCGTCGGCCGGCGGCGTCGCCGTGGCGCGCAGCAGGTTCATGTCGAACCCTTCGCGCTCCAGCAGCTCGTCGCTGGCTGCGTTGCTTAAGCAGGCCACAGCGTCAGGCCAAGGCCGGTGCGCCACGACGGCGCAGCACCGCGGCCGCGATGTTCCTGGCGGTAGTCAGGCGCTGGCGAGCCGCCGGCGACAGCAGGTTTTCGGGGAACGCGCCGGCCACCGTGCGCGGCAGGCCCGGGACGTTCTCGATCAGTTGCGGCCCGATCCAGCGATAGCCGGTGGGCAGCTTGGGAAGCAGGGCAGCCTGCCTGGGCGCCAGGTACTGGCGCGCCTCGGCTTCGCCCATGCCATAGAACTGGCTGGGCACGAGCATCGCCTGGGAGCCGTGCTGCACACGATCGAGCCGGTACAGCGTCTCCAGGTGGAAGTGCTTGGACACACGCTCGCACGTGGTCTGGGCCCACCAGCCGAAGGTGATGGGTGCGCGTTCCTGATCGGTGTTTGCCTCCAGGCGCGCCGGCATGGAGCCGAGCGCGGAGGTGTCCAGCCTCGCCGCTCTGGCGATCTGGGGATGATTCATGGAATTCTCCGGTAGATCCTCGCGGAAGCACCAGAGCGCCCAGCGGGCGACATAGGCGCCCGGCAAGGGGATGTTGATGGGGTGCGACGTGCGCACCCGTAGACGCCAAGGGGCGTTACCTGGTCGATTTTGCGCTCGCAGTTCCCGGTGCACCAGCGCTGCGGGTCCACCTGCGGCCGCGGCCGGCCCGCACGGCTTGCGCGATCGAGGGCCGCTGCTAAGCTGATGGCATCGGCTCAATGAGCCATGCAGCCAACACGAGAAGTACGATGCTTGTCTCCGATACCCGCCACAGCGTGTTCACCGGCACGGTGGACGGCATGATCACCATGTCCCAGAGCGAGTGGCAGCAGTTCGTTGCCGCCACCGGCGCCCCCTACAAGCCGCGCTCCATCCTGGAGTTCAACGCGATGTGCGACCTGGCGGCCGCTCGCTACCTGCACGAGAACGTCGAAGGCATGGGCGGAATGCACGCTGTCGCCGTCGAGGCGATGAAGTTCGGCCCCAACGGGGAGATCAACTTCCCGCTGACCAGCGCCCAGGACGAGTACATGAAGAAGCACGGCACGTTTCCCTCGGCCGAGCAGTTGCAGGAGTTCCTGCGCGAGAGCGGCGCGCCCGGTGCCGTGGTCACCCCGCTCAGGGCCGTGCGCGGCGGCGGCGCGTAGGCTCTGTTTTCCCAAGGCCTAGCGAGAACGGCTCCCGATCGGGGCCGTTTTCGCTCCTGTGCGCTGCCGCAGATTGCGAGCACGTGCGCCGGCATGGTCCTGGCCGACGTCACGATTTGGTCAACTTCTCCCGATTCGGGGTGCCCGCTTGCACTCCCGAGATCGGACCTCTGTCGCTCTGCCCGAGAATGCGCGCATGGAACTAAGTACGGACAAGATTCTCGATGCGGTTGTTTCGCTGGTGCATAAGGCCAGCTTGCCGGCGCAAGGCCATGTACTCGATGTCGGCTCAGGAACCGGGGCGCTGCTGGCGAGGCTGCGTCGGATGCTGCCAGGCGTCAAGACCTCGGCGTGTGACTACACGGATTCGCTCATGGCCCTGCAAGGGCAGAAGGTCGACGTAGCCAACCTGAACGAAGACCGCCTGCCTTATGTCGACAACAGTTTCGATCTTGTGACCTGCACGGAAGTGATCGAGCATCTGGAAAACTACCGGCGTTTGGTCAGAGAAACTGCCCGCGTACTTCGCCCTGGAGGAGCGGTTGTTTTCTCCACGCCCAATGTTCTGAATCTGCAGTCTCGGCTCCGCTTCCTGTGGTTCGGTTTCTGGAATCTGTTCGGGCCTTTGCCGATTGGCCGAACTGAGACGTTCTCCACGGGCGGCCACATCACGCCGGTGTCCTATTTCTATCTCGCGCATGCGATCGCGGAAGCGGGCCTCGAATTGACTGATTTTCAGATCGACAAGGTCCAGCGTTCTGCAGTGGTCAAGCTGGCGATCCTGGCTCCTTTCATTGGCTTTTTCAGCTGGCTCGCTTCGAATCGCGAGCATCGTCGTTACAAGACCATCACGCCGGATAACCGGGAGATCGTGGACGCGATGAACAGCAGAAAGATGCTGCTCGGACGAACCATCATCGTGATGGCACGCAAACCGAACGAAGCGATCAGCTGACAATCGACGCGGCGCGCAGTGGCCGCGTTGGCTCTCGCGGCTGGATCAACCAAGAACAAAGACAACTCACGATGGAAACCATCGGTCAGACCGCCCGCGTCTTCCTCGTCCCCGCCCTGGCTGTACTCGCCGGCTGCGCCACGACCGCGGTGGAAAAGCCGTACGCGGCGTCCGCGGACTACTCGGTCTACAGGCTGCCCTACAACCAGATGGGGTGCTTCCTCAGGGACGGCGCCGACCACAACGAATGCGTCGTGGAGAAGGCGCGCGTGAAGGGCAAGGCCTTGGCGACCGCCTGGTGCGCCAGGGACGGTAAGGAAGCGGTCGAGCGCGAGGCTCGGATCGTGACCCAGACGCTGCCCAGGCACATATCGGGCGCCGGCGGTGGCACGGTGATCAACGAGACCACCTCGAACGTCAACTACTTCTTCCATTGCCGGCAGCAGTCTACGAAGACCTGACAGCTGGCACCGCACCGCGCTGTCGGACGGGGAAGGCCAAAGAAAAGCCCCTCGCTGCAGAAGCAGGAGGGGCTGGGTAAGGCGGTCTAACTCGGTGTCGCTGCAGGCATCAAGCAACTGCCAGCAAGTCGTGGTCGATCAAGGCGTCACGAACCACCCTGTAAACGATGCCGAGGCCTCGATCGTCGTCGGGGTCCTCCTCGGCAAAGGCGTGAACACCTTCTGTGGCCAGGAGGTACTGCACGATCACCGTGTCCTGCTGCAGCAAGCTGCGACACATACGGTAGGACGCATCGTTGGACATCAGCAGCTCTCCGAGCGCGGCGCCAACTGCTTCCATTGCGAGATCCTCACCCGTCCGCTCCCGGTGCGGGGGCAAGGCCACCGCCCCCTCTCGGGGCCGGTAGGCCTGCAGCTGGTCGGACTCGCGCCGGTGCCAGTTGATCATCGCCTGGGCACGCAGCTCCTGGTCTCGGCCAACAGGCATGCTGCGGCGGACTCCAAGGTCCCACGCCATGGAATCGGTCGACCCGATCCGATGCGGGAACAGGCTCACTAGCACGCCTAGGGTTCCGGCGCCCTTGAGGCCAAACAGGTGCAGCTTGGATGACTTCGGAAGGATCTCGTCCAGCGCGGACACGATGGCGAGGACGCCGTCCGGGCCGTAGAGGTGGCGCCGACAGACCGAGCCAATCCCCACCATCGCTGTTGCTTCGCTGATGCCCATCTGCTCGGCGCACCGGGCGTACTCGTCGAACATCAGCCCCTGGATCACCGGCAGCGGCGGCTTCAGCTTCCGCGCGGCCGCCTTGTCGGCGCACTCCCAGTAGCGTGCGATGGTCGCATCGATGCGAAGGCGACGCATCGCTGCGTCCTGGGCGATCGCTGGCTCCACGCAGTAGTCCATTGCGGACCAGAACGCCCAGTCACGAGAGGCGACCAGGTCCAGGTATGCAGATACCGAGAAGCGATAGTCCCCGTAGTGTGCGGCGGCGGTGAAGCCGGCGCTGTCCAGTGCCGCGTCCACTTGTGGTGGGATGGCACTGGCGGCGTTGAGGCGGAAGCCACGAAAGCAGCCCTCCCGGTATTTGGCGAATGCGTTCGCCGAGAACATCAGCGGGAGCCCACTCATGATTCCGTACTCGAGCAGGCGCCCCGCGGGAAGTGGCATCCCCACTCGGATGGTCGGCAGCGCCGCTGCCCCTGCGTGGCCGACGCTCACGCGCGGACGGCCGCACTGGCGGCGGATTCGCGATCGACCTCGGTGAGGAAGTCCAGCATGTTCTGCTTCGCCTGCGCCAACTCGGCGGATGCCGCCGGGTCGAAGTCGAGCCAGCTGCAGTCGCGAAGGGCCTGCGCTCTGGCCAGGATCTGCGAGTAGCGGGTCCGCAGCACCGCGGCTTGGTCGGGCTCGTCCGGCTGCTGGCTGTCGCCGGCGGCCGCATCGAGGACGGCAGTGGCGTTCACCAGCAGTTGGTGCGGCGAGCTCGCATCGCGCGGCGAGGTGTGCTCACGGCACCAGTCGACCAGCTCGCGCAGCGTCGTGCGGAGCTTGCCGTGGATGTTCCAGGCCAGCACCAGCCGATTGGCGATCGCCAGTTCGCGCTCGGTGAGCGGCTGCGGGGTATCCGTGGCCGTCGTCACGTGAGCGAGCGCGTGCATCATGCCGACAGGGGCGATGACGATGCACTTGAGGCCGGGCACCGGCCGGACTTCCAGGCGGACGAAGGCGAGGTCGGGGGCGCCGCTCATTTCGGGACTCCCGACCAGGTGATGGTCAGCATGCCGCTCGAGATGGCCTGGGCCATGCTGGCAACCAGTTCGGCCATGCCGCTGCCGGTGGACATGATGAAGCCGCCGGAGACGTCGGTGGCCTGCGCGACGATCGTGAAGGTGCGCGCCGGCATCGCGGTGCACAGCACCTCGACGTCGTAGCCTTCTTCCTGGTCCCGCTGGTACCGCGCCACCAGAGTTTGCGTGCCGTACTCGAACTGAGCCGGGCCGCACCAGGCGTCGCCGAAGATCGCTCGTTCGGAGGCGTCGACCTTGTACAGGAAGGCGCCGGGCGCTTCGCTGCTTGGGATGTTGGGTTTGTTCATGGATGAATTCCAGGTTGAGCAGCTGCGGTGTGGCAGCGGCTGTGTGGCGCGAAGCCACGTAGAAACAGAAAAGCCCACCTCCTTTCGGAGGTGGGCTTGCTGTGCCGATGGCTGATGAATCAGTGCAGCGGCTTCTGCAGCAGCGCGCAGACATTCTGGCGCGCGCCCCCGTACAGGAGCGTGCTCAGCTTGTCGCGCACCCACTGCGGCAGGTTCGGCGAGTTGAGAGCCTGGACCAGCACGTTGCGGTAGCCGCTATCCAGCACGGCGTCGAAGAGGGCTTGCACCGCGTTGTCACCGCCGGTTTCGGCGGCGATGATGACCGCCCGGTTGGGGCGCTCGGTCAGGGCCTTGCAGTAGAACTGCAGGCTGGCCTGAAACGCGGAGTAGAACTCCGAGTAGGTGGGACGGAAGGCATTGTGGTTCAGGGACATCTCAGCTCTCCTTAAAGAGAAAAGAGCGCGGCCCCTGTCCCCGGCGGGAACAGAGGTTCCCGCGCGGGTTGGTTGAATGTCGGCACTGAGGCGCGACCGATCGGATTACTCCGAAAGAGACTGCATTTCAGCGGACCGCGGCTTCGGCGTCAACTCTTGCGGGTCCTGCATCCCCACTTCTGTTGCTACTAAAGCGAAGCGGCCAGGTCGCGCCCCCAACGAGCTGCAACCTGGCCGCTTAGGCCGCGATGCGCGACGAGATCAGCGCTGGCCGGTACCGGTGGCCAGCGAGAGCGCCTGGCCGGAGCCTTGTTGCGTCGTGCCTGCGGCCTGGGCCCCGGCGGTGAGGAATGCGGGGATCTGGTCCTTGCTCGCCGCCGGCGCTTCGTTGCTCACCACCGCCAGGACGGGCTTGGTCTGCGACTGCGGCTGCTGGCTGGCGTAGGGATGCTCCTGCGTCATGCGCAGGTTCGCGTTGACCACGGCGCCGCGCGCCTGCTCCAGGCCGCCGGGCGCCAGGCTGAGCAGACCGACTTCCACATTGGCGGAGTCGCACATGCGCAGCATGCCGGTCTCCAGGATGACGTTCTGGTCGCTGCCCGAAATCTTGCCGGCCACCTCGATCTCGCGGCAGCTCACCTTGGATTCGATGACGAGCTCGGCGCCTGCGGCCACGTGCACGATGCCGGGCCAGTCGATGTTGCCCTTGAAGACGCCGGTGATGATCGCGGCCTCGTTCGGGTCGCCACCGTCCTTGCGGCGAATCGTGCCCTCCACGATCACGTCCGGCCCGATAAAAACGGGTGCCTTGCGGTTGTCGGTTTGGTTCATGCTGCGGTCTTCCTCTCCACGTTGAAAAGCTGTCTCAGGGGGCCATACCGATACTCGGCATGGGGCGATTGCTCAAGGGCCTGCAGCGCCTGGTGGGCGATCTGCTGCGGCAACTGGTCGGACGGGGGCAGCGGGGGCAGCTGGCGTTCGCCGCAGGGTCCGCTGGGCACCCAGGTCCAGGTCGGGATGCCCTGCTGCGCCATGCGCTGCGCGATGGCGGCGCGCGCCTGCAGGAACTGCGGGCTGCTGCCCGGGTCCAGGATCTCCAGCGCGGCGCGCGCCACAGGGTTGCCCTGCGGATCGAGCACGTGCCGCACCAGCCAATCACTGGCGTGTCGCTGGCTCGGCTGACGCTCGCTCAGGAGGTACTGAAACGCGTGCCGCGCATTGACCAGGGCTTCGATCAGGAGAACTGCGTCATGGTTCGCCGCTGGCAGGTAGGTGCTGCGATGCACTGGCAGCAGCCAGCCGGCGCGAGCCCACAGGCCGCCGCGCGAATTCGCTTCGACGGAGAAGATCCCGACCACATCCGGCCGGCGAGGTCCCGGCTGCGGGCGACGTTCATCTAGTCGAGTGGAAAGCGACGTGTTGCTGAGGACACTGCGGCACTCGCGTGAGATGAAGTCGTGGCAGGCGCGGTGCAGGCCGATGGGGTGCCGCAGGTGGCGCAGCATCACGCGACCAGGCTGGCCGTCTCGCTCCGGGACGAAGCTGCGGACCTGACCGATCATGATGCGCGGCTGGCCGTCGTTGGCCGTCATCATCTCGCGCACGAAGTCTTCGTGTTCCCGATTCAGGCCTGCCGCCGCTTCGGCGCGGAACACGCGTGGAACGAACAGCACGCGCTCCCCGGGCCGGCCGTTGATCTCGTAGCCCTCGGCGGCCTTGAGCAGCTGGTAGCGGGTGCGGCCCCAATCTCTGGTCCAGGTGGGGTGCCAGCGGCATAGGGAGGCGGCTTCCCACAGCAGATAGGCGAGGGTGCGAACGCTCACGAGCTGTGCACCTTCGGGTGCTTGCTCGCCTGGGCGCGGCATGAAGAGGCGGATGCGCTGCTGCTGCGCCGTGGTGTCAGGGCCGGGCGGCGGCGAGGCGGGAGGGCGCGGAGCGACGGCAGCCTGCTCGAGCAACTCGTCTCGAAAGAAGGCGCACTCGCTGTCATGCAGCGCTCCCTGCTCGGGCCACACAGCCAGGTGCGACTTCCCCGCGCGCGTGCGGATCTGCAGCTTCAGCTGCGCGGGGCGGCAGCAGCATAGGGCGTTGCCGAATTGCTGCCGGGCCTGCACCAGCAGCTGCTGCAGGTCGGGCGTCTCCCATCGGTCGCGAAGCTGGGCCTGCGACACGCGCGCGCCGGCGATCAGCACGCTGGCGCCGTTCGGCTGGGGTGAGGTCGGCGGATTGTTTGGCATTGTGTGGCTCCGGCCACGGCGGTCTCATCGAGAAACCTCAGTGTGGAGCCGGTCCTGCCCGGACCATCGCGCGACAAACCCGGTTTTTCGGCGTTTGGCGCGCGATTCAGCGCTTGGTCAGTGCTCGCGCCGGTTGGTCGCAGGCGCGCCCAGGTTGAAGACGAAGTTGGCGACCGGCGGCGCCTTCTGCTTGTCGGGGGCGGCCTTGACCACCACGGGCGTGACGTAGTGGAGCGGGGCTTTCCCCTCTTCCTCTTCCTCGCACAGCTGCTGGTGCGCGTTGATCAGGCCGACGTTCTTGGCGACCTGCTTGCGTGCGGTCCAGGCGTGGGCCAGCCAGATCATTCCGCGCGTGGTGAGCTCGACCGCTGTGCCCTCGTTCACCCCGTCAGCGCTCTTCTTGGGCGCGTCCGCTCCGAAGTGAACCAACGTCACCAGCGCGTGGGCTTCCATCGTGCGCAGGACGCCGGTGACGGCCTTGCGCGCGGCACGTTCGTCGCGATAGCCGGTCATGCGCTGCCACACCTGGTTGAACCCGATGAGGCCGTTCATCTTGTAGGCCCAGGTCAGCACCGTCGTGCGGTCGCACCGGCTGGCCGTATCCGGCAGGAGGGCGATCAGATCGTCCAAGGCAGGCCCCAGTGGGAAGCAGGACGTCTCCGATGCGATCTTGTCGATCTGCTCGGGGGTCCACTCGACAACAGGCGGCGGGCGGCTCGGCGGCCTGGCTGACATTCAGGTACTCCATGCGGGACTTGAATCCCCGTTGCCCTATTTTGGAAGGCGTGTCCGCTTCCCAGCGGGGCGGCAAATGCCGATTTCGGAGGTTTGGCGCAGGCTGGAAGGAAACGCGCGCGATGAAACTTGGGGGAGGCTCGCCGCCTTGAATCCCACCCGACCTCAGGCAAGCTCTAGGCATACAGGAGGATGAAGATGTTCTTGCGCAAGGGCTTTCGCCCGTTGTTGGTAGTGGTGGCGGGGCTGCTCTGGGGCGGCGCGCACGCGTTCCCGAACGTGGGAAACCAGATCGCCGACGCCGTCGTGTCCGCCCTGACGCCGACCGGCAGTGCCCCCAGCGCCGGCACCGTGGAATATGCGTTTTCTCCCGACGCCGGCGCCGAGAAGTTGGTGCTGAAGGTGATCGGCACCAGCAAGAAGCAGATCCGCATGATGGCTTACGCCCTGACGAGCGCCCCGGTGGTTTCCGCGCTGATCGCGGCCAAGAAGCGCGGCGTGGATGTGGCGGTGGTCGCAGACAACCGACAGAACACCGGCGACAGCGGCGGGGGCAGGGCGCGCGCTGCCCTCAATGCCCTCGTCAACGCCGGTGTTCCGGTCCGCACGGTTGACGCGTTCGCGGCCCACCATGACAAGGTGATCGTGAGCGACCAGCTAACCGTCCAAACCGGTAGCTTCAACTACAGCGCGGCCGCGGCCAAGTCCAACAGCGAGAACGTGATCGTCCTCTGGGGCAACCAGGCAGTGGCCACCGGCTATCTGCGCCACTGGGAGAGCCGGTGGCAGATCGGGCGCGACTGGCGCACGGGGTACTGAACGTGCCGACCATTGCCCGCGATACTGCCGAAGAGCCGGACCTCGATGCGCTGCCCGAAAGCCTGCGCGAGGTCATCAAGGCCTATGACCGCTCGCCGGATGGAACGCTGACCAACGACAGCCTGTATCGCGAGGTGGCGCGCAAAGCGGGCAAGCCGCTGAACGAGTTCATGCAGAAGCAGCCCATCGGGCGATCCGGACAGGTGCACAGCGTGGAGGCGCGCCGCGTGCGATGGCACCAGCAGACGGCGAAGGTGCATGGATGGCTTGCGCCGGTGCCTGGCCGCCGCGGCGCGTGGCAGCTGACGGACAAGGCGCGCCGTGCCCTGACGCCGCAGAAACCCAAGGTGGTCCTGGTCGCCTACTCCACCGACCTCGGGGTGTGCCTCTGGGGCGCAGCCGAGGACGTGTTCAGCAAGATCAACGAGCCCATCACGCTCTGCCTGACAAGTCCGCCGTATCCGTTGGCCAAGCCGCGCGCTTACGGCAATGTTCCGCTTTCGCTCTACGTTGACTGGTTGTGCAGACAGTTGGAGCCGATCGCGCGCAATCTCGTGCGTGGCGGCACCTTGGCATTGAACGTCGGCGCCGACATCTTCGAGCCCGGCTCGCCTGCCAGATCGACCTACCGTGAGCGCCTGGTGATCGCCATGTGCGACCGACTTGGGCTGCACGTGATGGACCAGCTCATTTGGCACAACCCCACGAAGCCGCCTGGGCCGGTTCGCTGGGCTTCCGTCGAACGCATGCAGCTGAATGCCGCGTGGGAGCCGGTCTACATCTTCTGCAACGACCCACACGCGTGCCTCGCGGACAACCGCCGCGTGCTGCAGGAGCACACAGAGCGGCAGTTGCGCCTGATCCAGAAGGGCGGAGTGGACAAGTACGCGCGCCGCAACGACGGTGCCTACAGCCTGCGCCAGGGCTCGTTCGGGAATCCGACGCCCGGGCGCATCCCCCGCAATGTGCTGCAGTTCGTCCAGTCGGCGGCCGATGGCGATCTGCGCCGCGCCCGCGAGAAGGCGCGTGAGCGATGCCTCCCTGTGCACGGCGCTGCAATGCCTCTCGGGTTGGCTGACTTCCTGGTGCGCTACCTGTGCCCGGAGGATGGGTTGGTCGCGGACCTCTTCTCTGGCTACGGCACGACGGCCTACGCGGCGGAGATCAACGGCCGCCCTTGGATCGCAACGGAGCACATGGGGGAATACTGCGTCGGCTCGGCAGAGCGGTTCTCGCGCATGCCAGGGTTCAGGCGATTCCTGGAATGAAGGGGCGTCGCGGCCCATGAGCACCTCGCCATACTTCGATCCCGAGCAGCTGGACATCCTGGAGCACTGGATGCGGGAGCGCGAGTCCGTGCGCCGCGCGAAGGAGGCCGGTCAGCCGAAGCCGTGGACCGACGACCCGCTGCTGCGGGACTACCGCTGGTGCAACGTGCGCAGGATGGACGACCGAGTGAGTGTTGCGCTGCTGCAGCGCTGGTACACGCCTGACGCTGACCCGATCACCGCGCTGGTGGCGGCTTGCCTTGCGCGCATGGTCAACTGGCCCGACTCGCTCATGGCCGTGACGTTGGGCGAGCCCTTTGCACTGGAGCACCTGGTCCACGCCGAGCGGCGCCTGCAGGTGCGCGCTGGTGGCGGGCACAAGGTGTTTACGGGGGCCTACGTCGTGCCCGGCGCGCCGGGCGAAGCCAAGATCGCCACAGTGCTGCGCCGCGCGCAGCAGGTTCTCGCACTTGCCGCCGCCGGCGACATCTACCAGCCCACGATGCGCGCTACCTGGGCCCGCCTCACCGCTCTGGACGGGATCGGCAGCTTCCTGGCTGGCCAGATGGTCGCCGACATCTCGCACCTGCGAGCAGGGGAAGACTGGCCTGATCGCGAGACTTGGGCGCCCGTGGGGCCGGGCAGCGCGCGCGGGATCAACCGCCTGTGCGGGCGGCCCAAGGACAAGGCCGTCAGCCAGGTCCAGTTCGAGCTCGAGCTGCGCGCGCTCATTGACTTGCTGCGGCCGCGCGTGACCGAGATCTGGGACGAACGTCAGCTGGTCGCCATGGACATCCAGAATTGCCTGTGCGAGCTGGACAAGTACCGCCGCCTCACGCTCAGCGAAGGCACGGTGCGAGCGAGCTATGACGGGCTCGGTTCAGCGCAGGGGACGCTGCTCTGATGTTCAAGGCGAAGATTCAGCTGCTGCACCCCGCCGCGACGGCCACGAAGACCGCTCATGGCTGGGACGTGCGCGCTGGGCACGATGTACTGGGGCAGGGGAGCTCGGCGGCCGCGGCTTGGCACGACGCTTATCTCTCCTGCTTTCCGGCACCCAGCGCATCCACGCTGCCCCCTCGTCCGCCGAAGCCGCAACAAGTCGGCGCAGCGCAACCTGCGAAGGTCCCCCACCCGACTTGGCCATTCCCCTGCAGCACGCGGCCGGAACTGCAGGCGCAGCACGACGCCTACCGAGCGGCGCCGGGCACCGCGGGGGCTGCGCGCACCGGCCGGAGTTCCTAATGCCGATCAGCGAGCCCATCGAGCTGCTCCCGACGCGATCAATGTAATGACGATGACGAACGACCGCAACTCAGGTCCGAAGATCCTGAAGCCTCAGGAGCTCGCGAGCATGTTCCCCGTGTTCCAGGCAAAGCCCCCCAAGCTGCTGCAGGCCGAAGTGGGTCGCGCCTTGCAAGTGAGGCTTTGCCCCGAGTACACCGCCGCCTCCGTAAACCGTGCCGTAAAGCACTTCGCGCGCAGTGCTCACCGTCTAGCACTAGTGCGGCAGGGGGCGCCGTTGCACGACCTCGACGGCAACGTTGTGGGCCAGGTTTCGCCGGAGATGGAGGCGCGGGCACAAGGTCGGATAGCCGTCGAGAGCGCGCGAGCGCTGCATCTGACAGTGGAAGAACTCACCCGCCGATTTCCGGAGTCGTTCGGCGCAAGGCCACCTCGCCCAATGACGGCCGACACCGCTAAAGCCGTACTTGCGGAGCTGTACCCAGAGTTCTCGAAGAATTCAATCAAAGCAGCCGGCAGCGCTCTCCGGCGACGTCGCGCATACCTGGAGGCTCAGGTCGCCGGGGCACCGCGGTACAACCTGGTTGGTCAGGTCGAAGGCCATGTCACCGAGGCCGAAGCCGCGAGTGCGCGCGAACTGCTCGAGGATCCGGTTTCGATAGCGCCTTGGCTCAAGCTCCTTCGAAAGGGGAAGCCCTTGAATCCGGTGCAGCGCAGCCAGCTGCTGGAGGCCTTGGAACGAACTGACTCATCCCCTATAGACTTCGCGGCGCGGTACGGCGTCGCCGTTCAGGCAGTTGTCACTCAGCGGCAGCTGGCCCGCAGAGAGCGGGAACCTCTGCTGAAACGCAATCAGCAGAGCGCCGCACCCGATCCCCCTAGAAAGCCGCCGTCCAGCAACGCTCAACCGCAGAAGGCGGCGGGGCCTACCGTCACGGTACGGCGCAAACGCTGGATTGAGGGGAACGAAGCTGAACGGCTCCCGCTACAGGCGAGTCCGTGAAGCCTAGGATGCGTCGCGGATGTACTTGCGTCCCTCGCGGAACCAGCTACGAGCCTCGCCCACGTTGCCGAGGTTCAGCGCCGCCATCACATGAGCCAGTCCACCAATGGCCTGCTCTTTGGTAATTGCGCCAGCCTTGTAGTCTTCGAGAACGTGTTCGAGAAAGGCGTCCATGTTCTTGTGGTCGGTTTCGGTCAGCTTGTCGATTGACATTGAAGTCCTCTTAGGGGGCGACGCAACCGCCCGCACCGCCGGCGGTTGCTTCATGGACATGGTATCCAAGGTCGGCCCGTTCGCCACACGTGCGCGCGGCGCTGAGCTCCGTCGGCGATACCAGCGCACGCGCGCTACCAGGCCAAGGTAGGCCAGAGCAGAAGAACGAGCAGCACCGGCACTTGAGCAGCGCGCAGACAGAACGACAGGGGCTTCGGGGATTGCATTTGGGACTCCACATCCGCGCTCCTCGGGGGGCTCCCTTCAGTAGCCGGACGACATGTGTAGGAATCGCCTTTGCACGCCAATTTTTTAAGGGCGAGTCGCTCTCTTTGTTCGCGCGGGCCGCGATGGCGCACCCCCTCTGAACGAGAGTCGAGACGTGCGGGAGGGGGCAGGTTGGGGGAGAAGGAAAGCAGAGAGCCTGAGCTGGCAGGCCCACAGGAAGGTGGATCACCGCGCCGCCGCACCCGCCAGCCAGCGACAAGCTGGAGGTGATGCGGCGGGCGTTGACGTTTAGATCAGTGCGGGCTGCGCTCGCGCCTTCGGCGCCGCCTTGATCATGGTGACCGTGGCCTTGCGCCATTCGCCGTCGTCGATGCCGTCGATCAGCACGTCGGCCAGTTGGTCGACGTACACCGGTTCGACGTCCTGCGGCGGCGTGCCGTCGGCGGGCACCAGGCGCACGCAATACCAGTCGGCGCCCCGGTCGTAGCTGATGTCGACCAGGCCCTTGTGCTTGGCCGTTTCGACGTCCACGAGAATGGCGGGCTTCTCGGCCGAGGAGCCACCCGGGTCCACGAAGCGCAGGTTGCGTCCGTTCGCGTCCACCAGGACGTTCACGATCTTGCGCAGACCGCCGTTGACCGGGATCTGCTCCAGTTGGCGGATCAGGTCCTGCAGGTACGGGTTCTTGATCTCGGTGTAGGCCTCGCGGAATCGGTTGTTGATGCCGAGTTCGCGGCCTTCCCACTTCACGGGGAAGTAGGTCTGCGTGCCGGTGAGCGAATAGGACTTCACACCACCGGCGGCTGGATCGTCCGTGCCGTCCGCGTTCGTGCCATCGAAGCGGCGCAGGTTGTAGAAGGTCAAGCCGATCTTGTCGCCGATCCGCACCGGCTGACTCAGCAGCTCGCTGCTCACGAGCGTGAACTGGCTCGCAGCGGTCTTGACGACCGTGTGCCCCTCGATCACGGTGACCACCTTGCCCTCGGTCGGGCGAAGGTAGCTCGTGCCGCCCAGGGCGTTCGTGTGCGCGAGGCCGTCGTAGCGGGAGTAGCTGTAGTTGCGGATGTTCTTGGCCAGGTGATCTCTGGCCACCTCGCGCATCAGGGAGCGAAGGTGTTCGGGTGTCATGCGTGGAATCTCCAGGGAGGGAGGGAACCACGTCCCGGCAACCGGGGATGTGGTCCCCGGGTGGGTGTTGATGGCTGTCGTAAAGGCAGCTGCCGGCCTTTGGCCAGACGGGGGCGATTCTATGGAGCGTGCTGCCGGCCTGTCACTCTCTGCGGGTCTCGGCCCGCGCTCAGGCCCAGGACCAGGTGAAGGCGTGATTCCCCGGATGCCGCACCGGCCGGAAGAAGCGTTCCTGCTTCAGCCGGACCAGCCACTCGGTCGGCGACTCTCCCAGGTAGCGTCCCGGCGCGCCAGCCGTGCGCAGCTGGCGCATGGCGTAGTCGATCCCCTGCTCGCCATTGCGGATCTTCGAGAGCATGCGGTCGGATGCGCACAGGCCGTTGGGCAACAGCTGGAGGGTCCGCGGCAGTGTGGTCCCCATGTACCGCGCGTTGTGGGCCTTGTAGATCACGCCGGTGTGCGATCGCTTGACCTCGCGGCCGCCGGCGTCGAAGCGCGCCAGTGGGTCGCAGAACGAGACGACGCCGCTCACCGTGAGCTCGCGGCGCAGGATGCGGAATGCCCGGCCCAGTGCCCAGCTCTCGCTGTTGCCGGGTAGGTGCTCCGCCAACACGAAGCGCCCGAGTTCGACTCCGAACGCGGGCTTCAGTCCAAGGTACTTCGGGATCACCGATTGCGTCATCGGCACCGAGAACACCGCCACTCCCACCAGTTGGCTAGGCCGAAAGCGCTGGTGCTCGAACATGCCAACCCGCAGGCGCGCCGCGGGGTACGAGCCGGAGTAGTGATGCTCCAGGACGAAGGCCTTCGCCTGCGACTCCTCGATCACCTCGACGCTGTAGCGGCCCGGATCGAACGGCTCGCCAGCGGGCCGGTGGGAGTGCCGGCGAGCTTTCCAGCGAAGGCACTGCTGGGTGAAGTGGGAAGAGGGCAGGGGCGCGTTCATTCGATACACGGGGCTCTATGGGTTCATGCCCACATTCGCATGGAAGCCCTGCAGTTCAAGGCAGCCGTCCGCTCGTCGCGGCATCGAGCTCGCGAGCGGGAGCCCGATGACCCCGCGCGAGGGGAGTTGGAAGGAGACACGCCGCCCCACAACGCGCAGGGAAGCCGTTGCTCGCGCTGACGGCGCGCGCCGCACGAAGCTGCGGCAGCAGTGACGAAGGACCCTTGAACTCCAGCACTTCCGTGCGAGCGTGGGTTCATGGCCACTGACCCGAACAAGTCCGCCGAGATCATCGCGCGGCACCGAACACAGCGCCTGCAGGCCCTGGTGGAGCGCGTGCGCGCCGAAGTGCCCGGTGCGCAGGCAACCGACGTCGCCAACGCGGGCGATCAACTGGCGTCCACCGTCACGCTTCCCAACGGCTACGAGGTGCTGCTGTCACTCGACGTCGATTTCCTGGACGTCTTCTTCGAGGTGGTGCGGTTCATCGAACCATGGGACGCGCCCCCGTTCTCTTTCGAGCGCCCCTACGGGCCGGGCAGCGCCGGCGAACACCGACTCACTGGTGATGCGGCGGTGATCATCCTGAAGCTCTATGCGCAGTTGCCTCCGCGCGCGAGCCGCGCGCCGGCGCAACCGTAATCGAAGGCCGCGACGATGTTCAGCGATCTCGACACGAACCTGTCCGGCGCTCTCTCCCGGTCCAAGCGCCCCGAAGTGCGCAATCCTGTGCTGGGTTTGCCGTGCGCTGCTCGCGCCGGCGAAATGCCTCCCGAGGCTCGCGACTGGCTGATCCTGTTCCTGCAGGATCTGCGCGTGCACGCCCGGCAGAAGGCCAAGGAGAGCCTCCGCAAGGCGAAGCCCCCTCTTTACGTCTACTGGAGCGTACAGGCCGTTTGGGCACTTCACTTGGCGAAGGTGCTGCGCGCGATCGCACGGGAGTCCGCGTGATCGGCCGCAGCGTCACGCTTCAGCGGCACACAGCCTTGCGCACGACCACCGGGCTGCGGCGCACGACGGCGCTGCGCTCCGGCGGAGCTGGCCTGAAGCGCACCGCGATACGCCGAAGCGCGCCGCCCTCGCGCATTGCCGCGCGTGACCAGGATATTCCGGCATCGGACGTGGCACAGAGTTGTTGACGGGTTGCGTGGACAAATCCGGAGCGCCGGATGCCGACGAACGTGCTAACTCCGATTCACCGTCGTTTGCCGCTCGCAGGTATTGCGGCTCCCGTGTCTAGCATGGCGTTCACATCATCGGCACGCAAGAACAACATGTCCGCGTCCACGCTCCGAGCCCGTCTCCAGCAGGATGCCCAGGCAGTGTTCGGGCCGCCATCCTCACTTCCGACACCACTGGAGCCGCTGCAGCTGCGCAAGCTGCTGCTGCCAGACGCTGCCAGTGCGTCCGCGCTACCGATCACCAAAGCAATCTGGAACAACCACCTTCCGGTGACGGTACACACCGCGCCGGGCAACAAGCTCGACCGCTACGCTGAGGCGCTGCGCGAGGGCTGCTGCATGCCGCTGGGCGGCTCCGAATACGCCCGCCGGTGCATGTCCCTGCTGGGCGTGCCCGTGCCGCAGATGAATTGCTACCCGAAGCCACTTCTGGCCTACATGCTGCATATGCCGCGCAAGGTCACCGCCAGCGTCGCCCTGGTCGCGCCGCGGCCGGTGTTCGTCAAGCCCGTGGCGTCGGGCCTGTTCCCCGCATTCGTGCTGCGCCAGGACGAGTCCGACATGACAGCGCAGGACCTTGCAGCGCTGGGGGAGTTGCTCGACTTGCCGCACGACGAGCATGTCTGGGTCGCCTCGGAGCTGCCGCTTGCGAGCGAGTGGAGGTATTTCGTCCTGTCCGGGGAGGTGATCGGGTACTCGCCGATCGCGCCGGTCACGCCCGGCACGCTCGAGCCCGATCTGGAAGAAGTCAGCGGGATCGTGACCAGGTTGCCGACCGACATCCCGGTCGCGATCGACATGGGCGTGCTGGAGGACGGCACCACGACGCTGCTGCGCGTGCGCGATCCCTGGACACTGGAATACCTTCCGTATGGCGATGATCGCCCGAAGCCGCTGGCCTTCCTGGCCTTCGTCTGGGAGCGCTGGGCGCAGGTGTATGCCGGCAGTCGCTTCCAGGCGGCGAACAGCGCGCTTCTTCCGATTTCCTGAAGCTCCGCGTCGCGGGGTTGAAGGCGACGAATGCTGCCGCACAATTCCATCATGCTGACCGGCCTGTGGGCGCGCCTGCGCAAGTCTTTCTCCGTCCCCACGTTGCTGCTCGCTGCTGCCGGCATTGCCTTGGCCGCAGCCGTCTTTCCCTGCCGCATTGCAGTTGCCTTGGATGTTGGTGCGCCGCCGAGCGCCAGCGGCGCGGCCAGCCGACCGTTGATCAACGATGGCCGCCTGTGCATCGAAGAACAGTGCTTGCCCGCGGTGCTGGTGCTGGCCGCGCTGCCTGGTGACCTTCGGGAGCAGTTGGACGCGCGGATCGCGAAGGCGGCAGGCAAGCCTCTGTGGGTGTGCTTTCTCAGCGCCGGCGGCGAGGCCAAGAACAATACGACGATGGCTCCGTTCCCCGAGAACGTCTCCACGTGCGTGGTCCCCGTGATGTTCCCGAACGGAAAGACCGCAGACGGGGTGTGCGCCTCCGCGTGCGCCTGGGCCTGGATGGCCGGTCGCCGGCGGGAGATCTTCGAGGGAGGTGCATCGGGCTTCCACGGCGCATGGGTCGGCGACAGCTGCTGGTGCACGCCGACCAACTACCTGACTGCACGTTGGCACTTCTTCCGTGAGGAGCTCGCGGACCGCGACCGCTACAGCGGCCGGCACTTGGAGGTCCGCAACATGCTGCGCAGCACGGCGCTGGGCTATGGCCCAGATGACGCCTACCAGGTCGATGCTGGCCGAGCGAAGGCCCTGGGCCTGCAGGGCGCGCAGCGGCGCGCGATCTTCCACATCGACCGTTGGACGCCGGCTGAGGGCACGTCGTCCGGCTGAGCGCACGCGGCGCGCGCGCATCGTCTGCTCCCGTCCAAGAAAAAGCCCGGACAGAGCCGGGCTGAGTTGGGAGGCTTGCACTCCCGCCCGCAGGGAGGAATCGGGCGGGAGCCAGTCTAGCCCATCAGTTCGCTCTGCTGCAACGCCTTGCCGCTCGCTGTGGGGATGCCGACAAGGTGCTCGGCGGGAAACTGGCGCATGAACTCCATGCTCTCGCTCGCAGGTGCATCGAGCCACGCATCGAAGTGCGCCTCGTCCAGGATGACCACCATGCGCTTTTCATCCTCAGGTCTGTGGAAATTGCGCATGAACGAGTGGGGGTCGGCGTTGACGGTCAGCATGGTGAGGCTGAACACCTCCTCGCCGGCCGGCGACTTCCAGCGCTCCCACAGGCCAGCGATTCCCATCGGGTTGCCGTCAGCTCGCGAGATCCGCGTCGGGATGTGCTTGCCGCTGCGCCAATCTGGCTCGTAAATCGCGGCCGCCGGCACAATGCAGTGCTGCCCACGCTTCCATGCCTCACGGAACGAGGGCTTCGTGGCCACCGTTTCTGAGCGGGCGTTGTACGTGGACCGGCTCAGCTTGGTGTCTTTGGCCCAGAGCGGTAGCAGGCCGAACAAGCCAACGACTGCCTCCCGCTGTGGCACAGCCTCGTCGCCGCTGGACAGCTCCGGCGGCCGGCGGATGAACGGCGCCTTGTAGCCGGGGTAGGCCTCCGGCTTGAGCTCGCCTTGGGCCGGCGTGCGCCTCCAGGTTCCGATCCCGAATGGCTCTACGAACTCAAGTACGACGGCTGGCGCTGCATTGCCGAAGAAGCCTTCCCAACGCCGGAGCTCGTTCACGAGCCGCAGGTCGGTGCCCTCGACGTCGGCCCTGCAACGCAGAGCGCCCGCCACGGAGAATCGCGCGCCAACGGTCGAAAAGTCCCTGTTACTGCCGCATGAACGCGACAGGCCTCATGCAACTATCGGCTGCCATGAACCAACCGTCGATCGAGACCTGGTTGATCCGGCCCTCGACTCCACCCGGAGCACCAGGTTGCCTTCGGTCACGTCCTGCGCCGGCACGAAAGTGCGCGTCAGCAGATAACCGTTGAAGCGATGGAAGCGGGTGATCTGCCGCGCCACCTGCTGCACCTCGCCCAGCGTGACCTGACGCCCCTCCAGCGTCTGCAGCAGCTCGCGGAAGGTCTCCGGCGGGTAGACGGTGGAGCCTTCCAGCCGCACGCTGCGCACCATGAAGGGCGTGGCGATGGCAAGCTGTCCTGGCTCGGGAGGATCCTCGATTGGCGTTTCCGCGGGGGGGGCCACGAACTGCTGCCCCAGCGTGCCGGGCATCTCGTTGGGCGCGGTGCGTATGCCCCGCTCGTCAGGGATCTCGATGCGGCCCGGGTTGACCGCGGGCAGCGGCGGCGCCCTCTGGGCGAGGGCATCGCCGGCGAGCATCAGCAGTACGGAAACAAGGGCGGTGTTCTTCGTGCTGCCGATGCGCATGGCGAAACCTCACTTGGCTGGCGTGTTCTGGTTCTGGAGTGAGCGAGGGATGACGACGCGGTTCCAGTCGGGGATCTCGAACGTGCCTTCCTTCAGCAAGCCGTTGGCATAGGCCAGGAAATCCCTGTTGTCGGGCAGCTGCTCCGCGGCCGATCCGTAGGCACGCGGCTTGCAGATCAGTTGCACCACGTAGGTCCGGACGATGGCCGGGCTGACCGTGTAGTCGGCGACCACAGAGGACGGCGACTCGAATGCGTTGCAGCGCTCGGACGTCACGCCGGTGGCCTGTGGCACGGCCGTGGCACCGCGCCCCCGCGCAATGTCCGATTGGGCGGTCGGCGGTGCGGGCGATGGCGGCGGTAAACGGAGGTTCTGGTGGCGTCACCGGCCCGGCGATGGTCAGTGTTCCTTCGTGCACGGTAACCACGTAATTGGCGCTGACCATGCGCGTGCCGTCCTGTTCGAAGATCCGGGACGGCCCGACCCCTTCGCCCGGCTCGCGCGTGAGGACGAACGCCTGCCGGTCTTCGTCGAACCTCCAGCCCTGCGTGTCATAGGTCAGTTGCGGGTCGGGCTCGCCTGCGGCCTTTTCCTTGTTGTGGATGGTCACGTCCAGCGGGGCCGGCGTGATGGTCAGCGTGCCGTCGTTGACCTTGATGTCGTAACGCGACTGCGAAACGGTATCGCCGCTCACGTTGCCGCTGATGGCGTGCTGCCCCACGTTCGACCGCGCAGTGGCCACGGTGGTGGCGGGGGTCTCGGTGATACCGCTGCGGCCGAGCTGTCGGTCCACGAACTGGTCCACGCCGCGCGCGGCTTGTGCTGCGCTGTTGGTGGTCGTCGACGTCTGGAAGGGGGGATTGGGATCCCCATATATATTCGCGTCGCGTCCTGAACGGTGGCGGTCACGCTCGCTTGCTGCGCGCCCAGCGCCACCGCGCCCGGACCGGCGTCCCGGGTCTGCAGGAAGGTCACCCTGGACCGCTCCAGCAAGCCGTTGGGCGCCTGGTTGCCGGCGGTGTCGGTCACCCAGGCGGAGTCGCGCATCAACCAGCCGAGCGTGGCCTGGACCTCCGTGATGTGTTCGCCGAAGCCGATGATCAACTGCTCGCTGCTGCCCATGGCGGGGCTGTGCTGGATCTCGCCCGACTCCAGCGGGCCGGGCGAACCCGTGAAGCCCTCCACCCCCCAGCCGGCATTGGCGACGTGGCCGCTCATGTCGCTGACCACGACCTTGCCTAGGACGGCGTCGAAGCTGAAGCCGATGGGCATTTCGCTGACGGTGACCCAGGTATTGTTGACGAACTTCTCCACCCGGGTCAGGTTCGCGTTGCCCGCCACGGGGCTCAGCTTCCAGCGCTCGCCGCGCGTGGTGAACTGCAGGCCGCTGACCAGATAGTCCGAGCTGTCGAGGTACCTGAGCATGTCGGCCGCGCTCAGGGGATTGCCGTTCCGGTCCACGTAGCCGGCGGCTTCGAACACCAGGTAGTCGAACGGCTGCCCGTCGGGCATGCCAGGTTGACGGTCTTGTAGGGATTGCCAGGGTCCGTCGCGTTCCAGTCCGCCACGACTTCCGTCGATCCCAGTTGCACGATCTGCTCGGCTTTCACGTCGTTCATGACCTGGCCCGAGAAGGGCGCGACGATCGGACCCACGTTCGTGCTGCCGCTGGCATTGGTCTGGTTGAAGACGAAGACGCCGTTGCTCGCCTTGCCGGCCAGCGTGCCGGCATAGTTCAGCGGGCTGGCCAGTTGCACGCTGGCGCCCTGCACCGCCACCTGGCCGGCCATCAGGGCCGTGTTGGGGTCCTGGATGACCGAGGCCGTATTGCTCGTCTTCAGCCACGCGATGCCGTTGCCGAGCGAAACGATGGCGCGCTTGTTCCAGGCGGCGTCACCGGTCTCGCCGCTCCTCGCGTTGTCGACCAGGCGCACGTCGCCCGTGGCCGCGATGAACAGGTTGCCGTCCTGCAGCAGGATGGGTGCGCTGATGTGCACCGAGCCGCTTTCGTTGCGCTTGTCTGTGCCCTCATAGGTACTGACCTGGCCGGGGTTGCCACTGGCGATCAGCGCCAGCGTCGCCGCGCCCGGCTTGCCGCTGGCATCCAGCACCCTGCCCACGCCGGTCGCCGCCACCGGCGCGTCGACGTTGATGCGATCGCGGGCGCTGACCACCACGTTGTTCGTCGCCAGGCTGCGGCCGATGACGGCGCCGGAGATGCCGCTGGAGGCACCGGGGCCGGTGATGTCCACCTTGTCCGAATCGATCAGCCACGCGCCCCCGCTTTGCGTGCCCGCAGCCTTGACGCTGGCGCTGTCGGCGACGTGGATGGCGCCGCCCCGCATTGTGATCGTCCCGCCGGTGGTGCCGGAAGCCGAGAGCGCACCACCGACATCGATCCTGTCGGCGCTTCCCAGCAGGATGCGCCCGCCCTGCGTGCTGACCGAGTCGGCCACCACGGTCCCTCCCACGCTGATGACCGAGTCCAGGTGCTGGGCCGCGCGGGCAGCGGTCATGGAGACGATGCCACTGCCGACATCGATGAGCCCCGCCTGCTTGACGCCGCCGGTGAGGTTCGGATCGTCGACCTGGCCGGGCTGGCTGCTGTCGATCACGGCCAGGTTCAGCATGCCGTCGCCGGAGAAATCGAGCGTGGCCTGCGGACCGGTCGCTAGCTGCACTTGGCCCTGGCGCGCGTGGATCTGGCCGATGTTCTCCACCTGCGCGCCCAGCAGCACGACCGTGCCGCGGTCTGGCACCTCGATGCGGCCTTCGTTGCGAATGAGTGACTTCAGCGAGATGTTGAGCTGGCCGGTCTGCTTGAACTGCTGCATCTGCGCCGGAGTGAGGGTGCCGGCAGCAGCAACCAGGGACTGCGTGTTTACGCGCGCGTTGGGCCCGAACCAGATGCCCGACGGATTCAGCAGCACCAGCCTGCCGTTGGACGTCAGCATGCCGTAGATCTTCGACGGATCGTTACCGATCACCGTGTTGAGCTGACCGAACTGCCGTCGGGCTGCTGGAAGTGCACCAGGCGGTCGGGGCCGATGTTGAAACTCTGCCAGTCGATGGCGGTGCGCCCGGTCAAGGTTTCGACCCGCATGTTGCCATCCGTGGTGTTGACGGTCGCATTGCCATGCGTCACGTCAGGCCCCTGGGGCAGCGGTGCCTGCGCAAGCGGCGCGCCTCCGTAGGCCAGCCCGAGGCTCAGCGCCAGCAGAGTGCGGCCATAGATGAACGAGGAGCGATGATCAGCGCGCATCGCCGGGGTGTGGCGGCTGTGCATGGCGACTCTCCCTGCCCGAGTGGGGGCACAGTGATACTGCAGGCCGCTGCGTCCGTCAAATGCCCTTTGCCCTAAGCATGCAGCCGCGCTCGGCGGCACGGGCGTTGTGCGCTTGTACAGCGCGAGCAGGACGGCCGCTTGCTTCCTCGTCCCGCTGCGGTCGAGGCCGAGACTCCATCCACTGAGCTGCCCGCCAGCCTCGGCCTTGTGCCCGGTGGCTTGCGCTCTGGCCTTCAGCGTGTTCGCGGTCGTGCGCTCGGGGTTTTCCCCACCCGCCCCGCGCGGGCGGGGAGGCTAGCCACTCGCTGTTCCCATCATGTCGAGACCAGCAACGGACATCGAAATGCAGATTACCTTCTTCCGATTGTGCGCGGCGACGCTGGCCCTCCTTCTGGCCCCGGCGGCCTGGGCCGACTATCCGGAGCGCCCCACCCGCGTCCTTGTCGGCGTGCAGGCCGGCGCCAGCACCGACGCGTTGGCACGCACCGTGGCCCGCAAGCTCGCCGACCGCCTGGGCCAGCCCTTCGTGGTGGAGAACAAGCCCGGCGCCGCCACCCGCATCAGCATGGAAGCCGTGGCGCGCGCGCCGGCCGATGGCTACACGCTTGGCATTGCCAACGCGGTCACGACCAGCTTTCCGCTGATGTTCGACGACTTCCCGTTCGCCCCGGGCAAGGACTTCATCCCCGTCAGCATCCTGGGCCGCGCCCCCTCGTACCTTGCCGTGCGTGCGACATTGCCTGTGAAGAACGCGCGCGAATTTGCGGCCTACGCCCGGGCCAACACCGGCAAGCTCACTTACGGGCAGGGCGGGACCGGCAGCAATCCGCACCTTGCTGCCCTGACGCTGGTGCGTACGCTGGGGGTGCAGGCGATCGAGGTGCCGTACAAGGGCAATGCGCCCGCCGCCGTGGCGCTGGCCGCCGGCGAAATCGACTTCGCCCTGCTCGAATATCCCTCGGTGCGTCCGCTGGTCGAGGCTGGCAAGGTGCGCCTGCTGGCGGTGACCGAGCCCCAGCGCGTGGCGCTGACGCCCGATGTTCCCACGAGCGGGGAGCAGGGGCTCAGCCGCGAGCTCGATGGGCTCACGCCCTGGTTCATGCTGGTGGCGCCGCCGGGCACGCCGACAGCGGTGGTTGCGCTGTTGAACCGTCACGTCAACGAAATCCTGAAGCAGGCCGAGGTGCAGCAGTCCCTCGTGGCGGCGGGCATCGCGACCGAAGGCACCAGCCCGGCAGAAGCGCAGACATACTTCCTGAAGCAGCGCGAAGGCGTCGAGCGCATGGCGCGCGACTTCAAGCTGTCCCTGCGCAACTGAGGCGCGCATGGCCGAAGAAGCCATCCGCTACGACGAAGCCCAGCTGCGCATCGACGGCCCCGTCGCCGAGTTTTCGCACCAGCGCCCGCAGGCGCGCAACGCCATGTCCATGGTGCTGCGCGAAGACTACGCGCGCATGCTGGAGCGCTTGCGCGGCGACCTGTCGGTGCGCGTGCTGATTCTCACCGGCGCCGGCGGCGCCTTCTGTGCCGGTGGCGACGTCAAGGGCATGGCGCAGCGCCTGGCCGATCCCGACCCGGAGCGCAACTCGCCCGACGCCACGCGGCGCCGGCTGGAGGATTCGCACCGCTGGCTCACGCCCTTGCACGACCTGCCCATCCCGGTGATCGCCGCCGTCGACGGCCCGGCCTACGGCGCCGGCTTCGCGCTGGCCCTGCAGGCGGACTTCGTGCTCGCTTCGCGCCGTGCCGCCTTCTGCATGTCGTTCGCGCGCATGGGCGCGGTGCCCGACTACGGCGCGCTGCACGTCCTGCCGCGCATCATCGGTTTGGCCAGGGCGAAGGAAGTGATGATCACGGCCCGGCGCATCGGCGCCGAGGAAGCGCGCGCCATGGGATTCGTGCATTCGGTCCACGAGGCCGATACGCTGCTGCCCGCGGCGCACGCCTTTGCGCGCAAGCTCGCCGCCGGGCCGCGCGAGGCCGCGGCGCTGACCAAGAATCTCCTGAACAAGAGCTTCGAGACCGACTACGCCGCCATGTGCTCGCTCGAAGCCTATGCCCAGGCCGTCGCCATGCACGCGCCGTATCACGCGCAGGCCGCGGCCCGTTTCGTGGCCGGCGAGCCCAGTGCCTACGACTGGGACGCCCTCTGAACCGCTTTGCCACCATGTCCCACGCCTCTCCCGCCGCCGATCTCGAAGCCTTCCGCGCCGAGGTACGCGCCTTCCTGGCCCAGGCCGTTCCCGACGACATCCGCGCTGCCGTGCGCGCGCATTGCCTGGTCACGCGCGAGCAGGCCCTGCGCTGGCAACGCATTCTGCATGCGCGCGGCTGGGCCGCGCCCGGCTGGCCACGCGAACACGGCGGCCCGGGCTGGTCGCTCGTGCAGCAGGCCGTGTTCCGCGAGGAGCTCGCCGCCAGCGATGCGCCGCGCTTCGAGAACCTCGGCATCGACACCATCGGGCCGACGCTGATGCGCGAAGGCACGCCCGAGCAGTGCGCGCGCTTCCTGCCGCGCATCCTGTCTTTCGACGACTACTGGGCCCAGGGCTACTCCGAGCCCGAGGCCGGTTCCGACTTGGCGTCGCTGCGCACGACGGCGCGCCGCGAGGGCGGGCACTTCGTCCTGAACGGCACCAAGATCTGGCAAAGCTACGGACACTGGGCCAACTGGGCGCTGGTGCTGACGCGCAGTGATGTGTCGGCCGCGCGCAAGCAGGACGGCATCTCCGTGCTGCTGGTCGACCTCGCGGCGCCGGGCGTGACGGTGCGGCCGATCCGCTTCATGCACGGCGGCGTGTTGCACGTGCAGATCTTCTTCGACGACGTCAAGGTGCCGGCGGCCTGCCTGGTCGGCGCCGAGAACGCGGGCTGGGCGGTGGCCAAGGGCCTGCTGGTCACCGAGCGCCTGTTCGTCGCCCGCGTCGCCGAATGCAAGGCCGAACTCGACGCCACGCGCGAACTGGCGGCCGGCCGCGGACCGGGCGGCGCCCCGCTGCTGCAGCAGGAGGTGTATGCGCGCCGGCTGGCGGAACTGGACATCCGTACCCGTGCGCTCGAAGCCGCGTGGTGGCCCGCGGTGCGGGCGGTCGAGGCGGGGCAGGAGCCCGCGCTGGAGGCCTCGCTGCTCAAGCTGCAGGGCAACGAGGTGCTGCAGGATTTCCACCAGTTGCAGATGGATTTGCTGGGCACCGATGCACTGGCCTTCGATCCGCAGGCGGTGGAAGGCCAGCCATCGGCCGACGCGCTCGTGGCCGGCCACGCCAACAACCTTGCCATGCACATGTGGCGCTTCCGCGGCATCACGCTGGGCGGCGGCACTTCGGAAGTGCAGCGCGGCATCGTGGCCAAGGCGATCTTCTCCGGCCAGACCGAACTGGAAGGGCCCCTCGCGGGACTGGGCGAGCAACAGGCGATGCTCGATGGCGGCCTGCGCCGCCTGCTCGCCGACCGCTACGACTTCGACCGGCGCCGCGCGGTCCTGGCCGCTGGTGGAAGCGACGAGGGAAACTGGAACGCGCTGGTGGACCTGGGGCTTCCGGGCCTGCACGTTCCCGAGCGCGATGGCGGCTTCGGCGGCTGCGTCGCCGACCTGCTGCCGGTTCACGAAGCGCTGGGCGAGGCGCTGGTGCTGGAGCCCGTTCTGTGGTCCACGCTGCTGCCCTTGCAGCTGCTGCTGGATGCGAGCGGCTTCGCGCAGCGCGGCGCGGCCCTGGACGACCTGCTCGCCGGCGGCCGCCAGGCCTTCGCGCATGAAGACGGCGCCGAGCCGCTCACCGCGGCCCGCGATGGCGAAGGCTGGCGACTGGCTGGCCGCAAGAAGCTGGTGCTGGGTGGCGACCACGCCGCAGGATTTTTCTCCAGCGCGCGGCTGGAAGGGGGCGGCGTGGCATTGTTCGCCGTCCCCGCGGACGCACCCGGGCTCGCGCGCCGCACCTACCAGCTGCACGACGGCCGCGGCGCCGCCGACCTTACCTTCGACGGCGTGCTCCTGCCATCGCAGGCGCGGGTGGCAGGGCCGGAACGGGCGACGGCACTGATCGACGAAGCGCTGGCGCTGGCCACGCTCGCGCTGTGCGCGGAAAGCGCGGGAGCGATGCGCCGTGCACTGGCACTCACGGTGGACTACCTGCGCACGCGCAAGCAGTTCGGCCGCGCTCTGGCCGACTACCAGGTGCTCCAGCACCGCGTCGTCGAGCACTACCGAGCTTGGGTCCACACCCGCACCCTGGTGCGTGAGGCCGCCACCGGCTGGGGGCAGTCCTCGGCGGGCGAGCGGCGCAAGCGCATCAGCGCCGCCAAGTTCATGGCAGGCCGCGCCGGCCGCGCCATTGCGCTCGACGTGCTGCAGCTGCACGGTGCCGTGGGCCTGCAGGACGAGACGGCCATCAGCCACTACGCGCGCCGCCTCGCCGCCAACGACGCGCTGCTGGGCGACGCCACGGGGCACCTGGGCCGCTTCGCGGCGCAGGAATGAGGATGGAGCCCATGAAAGCCACGAAGAGTGAAGCCCGCGGCCCGCTGTCCGGCTTGCGCGTGCTGGACATCGCCACCATCGTCGCCGCGCCCTCGGCGGCGGCGCTGCTGGCCGACTACGGCGCCGAGGTGCTGAAGGTGGAACTTCCCAGCGGCGACGGCTGCCGCAGCTTCCCACCCTTCAAGGACGGCAAGCCGCTGTGGTGGAAGGTCACCAACCGCAACAAGAAGCTGGTCTCGCTGGACTTGCGCATGCCGGAAGGCCGCGCGCTGTTCCTGCAGATGCTGCCGCGCTTCGACGTGCTGATCGAGAACTTCCGCCCCGGCACGCTCGACGGCTGGGGCCTGGACCGCGAAACGTTGTGGGCGCTGCAGCCGCGGCTTGTGATCCTGCGCGCCACGGCCTTCGGCCAGGACGGGCCCTACCGCGACCGCGCCGGCTTTACGCGCATCTTCGAAGCCATGGGCGGCATGACGTACATCACCGGCGAGGCCGATGGCCAGCCGATGCACTGCGGCTACCCGATCGGCGACGCGATCGGCGGCCTGTTCGGGGCGCTGGGCATCATGACGGCACTGTGGAAGCGTGCGCGCGACCCACTGGCTCCCGGCGAGGAGATCGACCTGTCGCTCACCGAAGCCATGCTCAAGCTGATGGAGTTCCTGCCGATCAAGTACGACCTGCTCGGCGAGAGCCACGGTCGCTCCGGCAACACCAGCCAGTATTCGGCGCCGACCGGCGTGTTCCGCACGCGCGATGGCCAGTGGGTGTCGCTCTCCGGCAGCACGGACGCGCTGTTCGCGGCGAACTGCCGCGCCATCGGGCGCGACAACCTCGTCGGCGACGCGCGGTATGCGAGCAACCGTCAGCGCTGCGCGCACACGGCGGAACTGAACGCCTTGTTCGCGGGCTGGTTCGCGGAGCACGACCTCGCCGACATCCTCGAACGTTTCGAGCGACACGAAGGCACGCTGGCGCCGATCTACTCGGCGCAGCAGATCGTCGAAGACCCGCAGGTGCAGGCCCGCGGCTTCCTGCGCAGCGTGCCCGACCGCGATTTCGGCAGCGTGCGGCTGCAGGACGTGGTGCCGCGCTTTCGCAACGACCCGGGCGGCGTGTACAGCGCCGGCGGCGACATCGGGCAGGACAACGACGAGGTCTACGGCGACTGGCTGGGCCTGTCGCCCGCCGACCGCGACCGGCTGCGCGAACGCAAGGTAATCTAGGGGCGCAGGGCGTCCGGCCCACCCGTATCGGGTGGGCCGGGCCTGTTTTGGGGAAACCCACAACGGGCGGGCCTGCATGCGCCCGCAAGATCGCTGCAGTTCCGCGCCGCATGAATTTCCCCCCGCTCCTCACCGGTACCCGCTTCTCGCCACCACGCATCAGTGCCCGGTCGGTGCCACGCCAGCACTTGCTGCACCGCCTGGAGCAGGAGCGCAACAGCCGCCTGGTCCTGGTCACGGGCGGGGCCGGCTTCGGTAAGACCACCCTGATCGCGCAGTGGCGGCGCGAACTGCTCAAGTCCGGCGCCCGCGTGGCATGGCTGTCGCTGGTGCCGGAAGATGCGCGGTTCGCAACCTTCTGCGCCAGCCTGGTGGGCGCCCTGCAGGCCGAGGGCCTGCCGGTGGGGGAGGACCTGCTGTACCTGCTCGATGCGGAGCGCGGCGACGCACTGGCGGTGGCCGCGGCGGCGTTGCTGGGTGCGCTGGCCCCCCTCGCCGGCGAGCTGTACCTCATGGTCGACGACCTGCACCACCTCGCCGATGCGCGTTCGCTCCAGCTGTTGCAGCTGGTGGCCGATCGCGCGCCGGGCAACCTTCACCTCGTGCTGGCCTCGCGCGAGATGCCGCCGCTGCTGCTGGGGCGGCTGCGGGCCAGCGGTGCCCTGGGCGAGGTGGGTTGCGCCGACCTGGGCTTCGACAGCCAGGAGACGCTCGCCTTCCTGCGCGCCAACCTGGACGCCGCCATCGACGCCGGCAGCGCGCGCCAGATCCACGAGGTCACCGCCGGCTGGCCGATCGCGCTGCAGCTGGTGGCCATCGCCATCAAGGCCGATCCGCGGGCGCGCTCGCGCCTGGAGCGGGTGCAGCCGCGCGCCGAGGACCTGCGCGCCTACCTGCTGGAGGACGTGCTCGCCCGGCTCGACCCCGCGTTGCTGGCCTTCATGGAGAAGATCGCGGTGGCGCGCCGCTTCAACGCGGACCTCGCGGCGGACCTGGCGGGCGAGCCGCACGCTGCGGAATTCATCGCGCAGCTGGAGCGGGCCAACCTGTTTCTCTTCGCCATCGACGCGCGCGACGGCAGCGCCTGGTACCGCTTCCACCCGCTGTTCGCGGAGTTCCTGCTGGCGCGTCTGGCGCCCGCCGAGGCCGCGCGCCAGCACCTGCGTGCCAGCCGCTGGTTCGCCGCGCAGGGCTGGGCGGTGGAGGCGATCCACTACGCGCTGCGCGGCGAGGACCCCGAAGCGGCGATCGGCCTGATCGAGGCGGCGGCGCCGCGCATCCGCACGCTCAGCCACCTGGGCAGCTTCCTGCGCTGGTTCGGCAGCCTCCCCCGCGCGACGGTGCTGGGCCACCCCGACGTGCTGCTGGCCGCCTGCTGCGCCATGGTGTTGACGGCACGCCACGAGGACGCCGCGCGCTGGCTGGCCGACTTCCCGCAGGCCGCGCGCGAACGCCTGCAGCCGCAGCTGCGGCTGCTGCACGCCATCGTGGCGGCGCACCGGGAGGATTTCGGCACCGCGCACGCGCTGGCGATGCCGCTGGCCGACGTCGCGATGGAAGATTCGTTCTTCGCGCACTTGCGTACCGGCCTCGTGCTCGCCTGCCTCGGGGGGCTGGGCCGGCATGCCGAGGCACTGCGCTACTGGGCATCGGCGCCGGCGCGCGCCACGCGTGACAGCGCGGACGAGATGGCGATCGTGGCCGCGGCGCCGCTGGCGGAATCGCTGCTGTCGGCAGCGAGCCTGTCGCAGGCAGGGGAGTTCGCGGTCGACGGGCTGCAGCGTGCCGAGGGCATGGCGGGCCAGCGATCGCTCGGGGCCGCCGTCATGGCGGGGCTGCTGGCGGAGGTGCTGTACGAGTCCGGCCGCGTCGAGGAGGCGCGCGGCGTGCTGTGCCACCGCCTCGACATGCTGCGCTTTTCCGCGCCCAGTCTTGCCGCGCGGGCCGCACTGGTTCACGCGCGCCTGCTGTGCCTGCAGGAAACGCCGCAGGCGGCGCTGGCGGCGCTGGCCCGCGAGGAAGCGCGGTTCCGCGAGATCGGCGTCGATCGCGCCCTCGCATGGGTGCTGGCGGAGCAGGCCCGCATCGCATTGCTGC
>JAEWBU010000152.1 GCA_023390985.1 Pseudomonadota bacterium | reverse complement strand
GGCGCGAGTTCCTCGCCGACGCCGCGGAGCAGAACCTGCGCGAGAAAGTCGGCCATCTCGGGCGGGCCTTGCTGGTCCTGCACTCGCCGGTGGACGAGACGGTGGCCATCGGCAATGCGACGTCGATCTTCGTCAACGCCCGCCATCCCAAGAGCTTCGTCTCGCTGGACGATGCCGACCACCTGCTGCGCCGGCGCAGCGACGCGATCTACGCGGCGAACATGATCGCCGCGTGGAGCGAGCGCTACCTGCCGGCCTAGTCGGGCGACCGCGGGCGCAGCCACTTCTCGAGCCCGACGCCATCGAGGAGGGCGGCGTACCGCCCCGGCTGGATGGCGACCTCGTGATAGCCGTGCTCGTTGTAGAAGGTCCTTCCGGCGACGTTGTCGCGGCGCGCGTGCAGCCGGATGCGCTGTGCGCCGGCCGCCGCCGCCGATGCTTCGAGCCATCGCAGGAGGGCGCTGCCCATCCCCCGGCGCTGGTGGGCCCGGCCGACCGCGAGCAGCACGAGGTAGGCGTCCGAGTCCAGGTATTGCATGACGCCGAAGCCCACGAGCCCATCCCGCGCCCGCACGACGGCGACGTTGGTTTCGGGACTTGCGATCGCGCCGAGCACGCGCGCCGGACGCCAGGTCCAGGGCAGGCCGTGTTCGATCAGTTCGCGCGACATCGCGGCGATGTCGTCGGCATCGCCGGCATGCGCGAGACGGATGATGGGATTCCAGTCCAGTCCGGTCCGGCGCTCCGCGTCTCTCATGGCGACTCCAGTCGTTCTTCAGGCTCCGGCCATCGTTTCACCGATGAGGAGTGGAGGTCAAGATGGCGTCCATGCATTCGTCTCGAACCGGATTCGGTCGTGCGCGCCACGCATGGGCTGGAAACGCTGGGGCACGAAGAATGGCAAAGTGCGCCAGGTTGATCGAAAGCGAGAGCGAGATGACCCAGGAGAACGATCCGTCCGGCATGCGCAAGGGGCTCACCCAGTACGGTGACACCGGCTTCAGCCTGTTCCTGCGCAAGGCCTTCATCAAGGGCGCGGGCTATTCCGACCAGGCGCTGGACCGGCCGGTGATCGGCATCGTCGACACCGGCAGTGGCTACAACCCCTGCCACGGCAACATGCCGCAGCTGCTGGAGGCGGTGGAGCGCGGCGTGATGCTGGCCGGCGGCCTGCCGGTGAAGTTCCCGACCATCTCGGTCCACGAGAGCTTCGCGCAGCCGACCAGCATGTACCTGCGCAACCTGATGGCGATGGACACGGAGGAGATGATCCGCGCCCAGCCGATGGACGCGGTGGTGCTGATCGGCGGCTGCGACAAGACGGTGCCCGCCCAGCTGATGGGCGCCGCGTCCGCCGGCATTCCCGCCATCCAGCTGATCACCGGGTCGATGCTGACCGGATCGCACCGCGGCGAGACCGTGGGCGCCTGCACCGATTGCCGCCGCTACTGGGGCAGGTTCCGCGCGCGGGAGATCGACGCGCAGGAGGTGGCCGACGTCAACAACCAGCTGGTGGCGAGCGTGGGAACCTGCTCCGTGATGGGCACGGCCAGCACCATGGCCTGCCTCGCCGAGGCGCTGGGCATGACGGTCCCCGGCGGTGCCTCGCCTCCGGCCGTGACGTCGGCCCGCATGCGGGTGGCGGAGCAGACCGGCACCGTGGCCGTGCAGATGGCCAGGACCGGCCTCACCATCGACAGGATCCTCACGGAGAAGTCGTTCGAGAACGCCATGCGCGTGCTGCTCGCGATCGGCGGCTCGACCAACGCGATCGTGCACCTCACCGCGATCGCCGGGCGCCAGGGCTTCGAGGTCGACCTGAAGGCGCTCGATCGCATGGGCCGGGAAACGCCGGTGCTGCTCGACCTCAAGCCGTCCGGGCAGCACTACATGGAGCACTTCCATGCGGCCGGCGGCATGGCGACGCTGCTGCGCGAGCTCAAGCCGCTGCTGCACCTGGATTGCATGACCGTGACCGGCCGCACCCTGGGCGAGGAGCTCGAGGCCGCCGGTCCGGCGTTCAAGCAGGACGTGGTGCGGACCATGAGCGACCCGATCTATCCGCAAGGGGGCCTGGCGGTGCTGCAAGGCAACCTGGCGCCCGGCGGCGCGATCATCAAGCAGTCGGCCGCCGACCCCCGGCTGATGGAACACGAAGGGCGGGCGGTCGTCTTCGAAGACCTGGCCGACATGGCGGCGCGCATCGACGGCGACGACCTCGACGTCAACGCCGACGACATCCTGGTGCTCAAGAACATCGGGCCGAAGGGCGCGCCCGGGATGCCGGAGGCCGGCTACATGCCCATCCCGCTGAAGCTGGCGCGGGCCGGCGTCAAGGACATGGTGCGCATCTCGGACGGCCGCATGAGCGGCACGGCCTTCGGAACCATCGTGCTGCACGTCACGCCCGAAGCGGCGGTGGGCGGGCCCCTGGCCCATGTCCGCAACGGCGACCGCATCCGGCTGAGCGTCAAGGATCGGGAGATCAGCCTGCTGGTGGCCGAGGAGGAACTGGACCGGCGCGCGAAGGAGAACCCGATCGTGACGCCCAGCGCCGAGCGGGGCTACCGCAAGCTGTTCCTGCAGTGCGTGACGCAGGCCGACCAGGGCGTGGACTTCGATTTCCTGCGCGCGCCGCGGATGCGGGGCACGACGCCGCGGTCGAGGTAGGGAGCGGGTCCCGAACAAAAAAGCCTGCTACAGATGCTGTAGCAGGCTTTGGTTGCAGCGCGAGGCTTTGTGGTGGTGGGTCCTGTAGGATTCGAACCTACGACCTACGGATTAAGAGTCCGCTGCTCTACCAACTGAGCTAAGAACCCACTGTTCAGGTGAAAGCCGCGCGACGCGGCTTTCGTAAACGGTGTTGTGGTGGAGAGGAGGAGGATCGAACTCCCGACCTTCGCATTGCGAACGCGACGCTCTCCCAGCTGAGCTACCCCCCCACAACGACCGATATTCTAACTCATGCCGTTGCGCCTCGCGAGCAGGGCGAACAAACCGGAGTGGTCGAGGTCGGTCAGGCCGTGTTCCAGGCCCTGCGCGTACAGCCGCTCGAAGAGCTGGGTGATCGGCGCGTCGAACCCCAGCTCGGCCGCCGTCACCAATGCGTTGCGCATGTCCTTGGCCTGCACCGACATCCGCGCGCGCGGCGCGAAGTCGCGCTCGACCATGCGCTGGCCGTGCAGCTGGAGGATCCGGCTGTCGGCGAAGCCGCCCGTGATGGCCTCGCGCACCTTGGCCATGTCGGCGCCGCCCTTGGCGCACAGCAGCAGCGACTCGGCCACGGCACCGATGGTGATGCCCACGATCATCTGGTTGGCCAGCTTGGTGAGCTGGCCCGTGCCGTGCGGTCCGACGTGCGTGGCGCGGCCGAACACCTCGAAGACGGGCGCGGCGCGCTCGAAGTCCGCGGCCTCGCCGCCGACCATGATGACCAGCGTGCCGTTCTCCGCGCCCACCGTTCCGCCCGAGACCGGCGCGTCGAGGCAGCTCACGCCCAGCAAGGCCAGGCGCGCCGCATGGTCGCGCGCTTCGCGCGGCTGGATCGAGGCCATGTCGATGAACAGGCTGCCGGCCTTCATCGCGCGCGCCGTGCCTTGCTCGAAGAGCACGTCGTGGACGATGGGCCCGCTCTCCAGCATGCCCACCGTGATGTCCGCCTGCGCGACCGCCTGCGCGGCCGTGTCGCACACACGCGCGCCGTCGGCCGCGAGCGGCTCGGCCTTCTCGCGCGTGCGGTTCCACACGCTGACCTCGTGGCCGGCCTGGCACAGCCGGCGCGCCATCGGCAGGCCCATGCGGCCGGTGCCGAGCAGGGCGAGCTTCATGTCAGGCGGCTTTCAGGCGCGGCGCGGAGAACAGGTCCTCCATCTGCTTGCGGACCTGCCAGGCGCGCGTGCTCGTGTCGATGGCGACATCGGCCCAGGTGAGGCTCTGGCCCTTCTTCACCGGCCGGGTGAGCTTCACGTCGTGCGCCAGGCCGAGCGGCACGCCGCCGATGCGCATCGAGGTCTCGGCGGGCAGCAGCTTGCCCCAGACCGTGTAGCCGCCTTCGCCGTCGAGGATTTCGCCCGGCTTGAGATCGCGCTTGGCCGTGGCGACCACGTCCGCGTTCCAGCAGGTCGCCACGCCGGTGGGCTCGCCGCGCAGGGCCACGCTGGCCACGGACATGCCGACCTCCAGGCCGATCAGGTGCCAGCGCTTGTACAAGGTGAAGTAGCGGCCGCTGTCGTCCGTCTTGGCCTTGTATTCCTCGAAGCAGTTGCGGATGTACTCCGTCTCGCCTTCGACGGTGACCCAGACGCCCATGCGGATCTCGTAGTCGATCGGCCGGCCGTCCGGCTCCAGCGAGTTGACCACTTCGACCATGCCCTTGCGCTCCAGCACGCCGCCTTCCCCGCGCGGGCGGGTGACGTTGGGAATCTGGTCGATGCTCGCGCTCGGGAACAGCAGGCCGTCGGACGGGGCGTGCAGGCCGCAGGCATTGGCGACCGCGGTGCTTTCGATGGAGGGCTTGGAGCCGTCCAGGAAGCTGTTGAACATCTTGGGGTTGAGGCCGCCGCGCGCGGCCTGCTCGCGCGTGAGGCCCCAGTTGTCCCAGACCGTGTCGGGCGTGGACTCGCTGAAGTGCGACTGCCACTTGTGGCCGCGGCCCGCCGCCACCACCGGGAAGCCGCAGGTGCGTGCCCAGTCCACCAGGTCGCAGATCAGGGCGGGCTGGTCGCCGAAGGCCAGCGAATAGATGACGCCGGCCTCGGCCGCCTTGCGCGCGAGCAGGGGGCCGCAGAAGGCGTCGGCCTCGACCGTGACGTTGACGACGTGCTTGCCGTGCGCGAAGGCCTCGAGGCAGTGGTCCACGGCGGCGATGGGGTGGCCGGTGCACTCGACGATCACGTCGATCTGCGGATGGCGCACCAGCGCCTGCCAGTCCTCGCCCACGTGGGTGGTGCCGGCCTTGAGCGCCGCGTCGAGCGAGGCCGCGTCGGTGCGGGCCGCTTCCCAGCCCACGCGCGCCAGGTTGGCGCGCGCGTTGGCGGGCGACAGGTCGGCGATGCCGGCCAGGTGCACGCCCGGCGTGCGCGGGATCTGCGACAGGTACATCGAGCCGAACTTGCCGGCGCCGATCAGGCCGACGCGGATGGGCCGGCCCTCGGCCTGGCGTTGCTGGAGTTTCGAGTGCAGGGACATCAGGCGGCTTTCTTGATTTCGTCGAAGGGGACGCTGCTGGTCTGCAGCGCGCTGGCGGGCAGGCCGTTCTTCCAGGGCGTTTCCACCGGGTAAGGCCTGAGCAGGCAGTCGTCGGGCAGCGTCTCGATCGGCGCGAAGTCGCGGTGCGCGATGTACTCGGGCCGCTTGAAGCGCCGGATGTGGTTGGACACCGCGCACAGGCTCAGGTAGACGCTCACGCGGTTCCAGGGCGACAGGTTGCTGCTGGACGCATGCAGCAGGCAGCTGTGGAACAGGATCATGGAACCGGCCGGTCCTTTCGGACTGACGATGCCGCCGTTCTTGCCGCCGGCGCGATCGACCAGCTGCGCGATCAGCTTGTCGTCGACGGTCCACAGCGGATAGCTGGTGGTGGTGAGGTCGTGCCTGGCCTCCACCACGCCCTTCTTGTGGCTGCCCGGGATGAACATCAGCGGGCCGTTGTACTCGTTGACGTCGTCCAGGAAGATCGCCACGTTCATCGCGCGCTCGGTCGGCATCAGGTCGTCGTTGAGCCAGGTGCCGTAGTCCTGGTGCCACTGCCAGACGTCGCCTTCGAAGGCCATCTTTCCGTTGATCTTGAACTGGTGCATGTAGACGGACTCGCCGAACAGGTCCATCACCGGCCGCACCATGCGCGGATGCCGCGCCAGCCGGGCGAAAGGTTCGCTCACCAGGTGCGCCGCGAAGTTGGTGCGCACCGCGTCGCTGCCTTTCTCGCGCACGTTGTAGGCCTCGCGCCGGCTGTACAGCTCGGGGACGGCGTCCGTCAGGGTCCTGATCTCCTCGGGCGCGAACAGGCTGGGGAAGAACAGGTAACCCTCGCGGTCGAACTGCTCGAGTTGCTCTTTCGTCAGTTGCATGGCTTGTCTCCTTATCGGGTCTGGACGGAAGGGGAAGGGTTCAGGAGGTCGGGCAGGTGCTGGGCCAGGTTGTGCGCGGCCTGCCGGGCGTGTTCCTGCATCAGGCGGGAAGCGGTGTCGGCGTCGCCGGCGGCGATGGCTTCGGCGATGGCCTCGTGCTCGTCCCACACCGGCTCGCGCTGGCGCGACTGCTGCAGCACCGCGCCCATCACGCGGCGCAGGTGGCCCCAGTGCTGGTGCGCGCTCTGCTCGATGAGCGGGTTGCCCGAGGCGGCGTAGATCGCGTCGTGGAAGGCCGCGTCGGCGTCGATCATGGCTTTCACGTTGCGCCCGCGCGCGGCCTTGCGGCCCTGCTCGATCAGCTTGGGGTCGAGCTGGAAACGCTGCTCGGCGGCCAGTCGCGCGGCCAGGGCGTCGAGGGCGCCGCGCACCTGGTAGACGTTGAGCGTCCAGGTGGCGTCCAGCGGCGCGACCAGCAGGCCGCGGCCCGGCGCGTCCTGCACGAAGCCGTCCTTCTTCAGGAGGCGCAGCGCCTGCAGCACGGGCTGGCGGGAGACCGCCAGCTGCTCTGCGATATCTTCCTGGGTGATGCGCTGCCCTGGGGCCAGGGCGCCTTCGCTGATCGCGTCCAGCAAACGACGGTAGACCTGTTCCACCAGGTCGGGCGCTGATTCGAGGCGGACGAGCTTGGGGGCCATGGGCGGCGCGGAACGTGTACTCCGTATACAGAATACATCCAACCCACGAAAGGTCAAGGACGGCATGGAAGAGCACGACGGCGCATGGCATGACCGCATGTACAACAACCGGGCGCTGGTCCCTGGGCATGCGAAGCACTTCGAGCACTGGGCGAGCGCCTCGCGGCAGGCCCGCAAGGACAACGAATGCGTGCTGGACGTTCCCTATGGCGACTCGCCGGGTGAGCGCCTGGACGTGTTCCCGGCGCCGCGCGCGCTGGCGCAGACGGTGGTGTTCATCCACGGGGGCTACTGGCGCTCGCTGGACAAGAGCGACCACTCGTTCGTCGCCACGCCGTTCCAGGAGGCCGGCGCCTGCGTGATGGTGCCCAACTACGACCTCTGCCCCGCGGTGACGATCCCGCAGATCGCGCTGCAGGTGGCGCGCGCGGTGGCGTGGGCCTGGAAGCATGCGCCGGACTACGGCGGCGATCCGCGCCAGCTGACGGTCATGGGCCATTCGGCGGGCGGCCACCTCACGGCCATGATGCTCACCTGCGACTGGCAGAAGTTCGATCCGGACCTGCCGGCCGGCATCGCCATGAAGGGGCTGACGCTCTCGGGCCTGCACGACCTGCGCCCGATCCAGCGCACGCCCTTCCTGCAGGACTCGCTGCGCCTCACGCCCGAGGACGCACTGCGCTGCAGCCCCGCGCTGATGCCCGCGCCGCGCGCCGCCACGCTCTACGCGGTGTGCGGCGGCGACGAGAGCCCCGAGTTCATCCGGCAGAACCAGTTGATCTGCGATGCCTGGGGCGAAGAGGTGGTGGAAGTCTGCGAGGCCCTGCCGGGCCTGCAGCACTTCAGCGTCCTGGAAGCCCTGGCGCAGCCGGGGCATCCGTTGCAGCAGCTGGCGCTGGAGCTGATCTGGCGCTAGACCTCGCCCTGTCCCGGCACGGGACGGTGGTCGCGAAAGGCGGAAGCTCTGGATCCCCGCCTTCGCGGGGATGACGGGAACGTGCGGGGATGACGCGGCCGGGGCTTACATCAGCAGGTGTTCGCCCGCGTTGTCCCCGCCCAGGATCACGTAATTGACCTTCCGGATGTCCATCAGCCGCCTGCCGCCGGCGTAGCTGATCGAGCTCTGGATGTCTTCCTGCATCTCGCGCAGGGTGTCGGCCAGCTTGCCCTTGACCGGCTCGAGGATGCGCTTGCCTTCGACGTGCTTGTACTCGCCCTTATTGAAGTCGGACGCGCTGCCGTAGTACTCCTTGAACAGTCGGCCGCCTTCGTCCACCGTCTCGCCGGGCGATTCCTCGTGGCCGGCGAGCATGGAGCCGATCATCACCATGGTGGCGCCGAAGCGCACGCTCTTGGCGATGTCGCCGTGCTCGCGGATGCCGCCGTCCGCGATGATCGGCTTGGTGGCCACGC
>JAEWBU010000139.1 GCA_023390985.1 Pseudomonadota bacterium | reverse complement strand
GCTGTCGGGCGTGGCCGTGCTGGGCCTGGCCGCGCTGGCCTGGGCCGCGCTGCCCCAGATCGCGCAACCGCCCGCGCCGGTCCAGCAGCAGGCCGCGCGCGCCGAAGGCGACTGGCAGCCCTGGTCGCAGGCGCGCGTGGAGCAGCTGGTGGCCGAAGGCCGGCCGGTGTTCGTCGATTTCACCGCCGCCTGGTGCGTCACGTGCCAGTACAACAAGAAGACCACGCTGGCCAACCGCGAGGTGATGGCGGGCCTGAAGCAGGCCAACGTCGCCCTGCTGCGCGCCGACTGGACGCGGCGCGATCCGGCCATCACGGCCGCGCTGAGCGCGCTGGGGCGCAGCGGCGTGCCGGTATACGTGTTCTACAAGAAAGGCAGCGCGCCGGTCGTGCTGTCCGAGGTCCTGGGAGTGGAGGAAGTCCTGTCCGTCGTCTCCGCACCGTGAAAGGAGCCCCCATGCTGCCGCGCCGTCCCTTCATCGCCGCCTGCTCGATCGCCGCGCTGGCGTCCTTCCTGCCCGCCGCCCATGCCGTCCCCTCGGTGGGCCAGGCCGCGCCGGACTTCACGCTCACCGACGCCAACGGCAAGGCCGTGAAGCTGTCGGACTTCCGCGGCAGGCACGTGGTGCTGGAATGGACCAACCCCGGCTGCCCGTACGTGCGCAAGCACTACGACAGCGGCAACATGCCCGCCACCCAGCGCGAAGCCGTCGGCAAGGGGGTGGTCTGGCTGTCGATCAACTCCACCGAGAAGGGCAGCTACGAGTACATGGAACCGGCGAAGCTGGTGGCCTGGCAGAAGGAGCGCAACTCGGCGCCCACGCACGTGCTGCTGGACGAGGAAGGCACCACCGGCCGCGCGTTCGGCGCGCGCACCACGCCGCACATGTACATCGTCGATCCGCAGGGCCGGCTGGTGTACGCCGGCGGCATCGACAGCATCCCGTCGAGCAACCCCGCCGACATCCAGCGCGCCACCAATTACGTGAAGCAGGGCTTGTCCGAGGCGCTGGCCGGCCAGCCGATCACGGCCGCCACCACGCGTCCGTACGGCTGCTCGGTCAAGTACAAGAGCGGCGCCTGAACAACGGGGCGTGCGGCGCACGCACGCACGCACGCACTTGTTGGCAGTCTCCGGGCGTTCGCGAGGCCCGCGCGCCACACAGGCGCAACTATCCCCGACCTCCTTCCGATTGCCCTAAGGGCGGCGGCGCACGCAGGCCCACAATCCGCGCCTTTCCCACACCGCCGGATGCACCGGCGGGTGCGGCCAGGGAGTTTCCTTCTTTCCATGCATGACACGGCGGCCTTGTCACGGGCCGACTCCGATCTTTTGCCGCGGCGCAGGCCGCAGCGCTGGCGACGCGCGCTCTGGCGCCTGCTGTCGCGCCTGTCGCCGCTGCGCGCGGAAGCGCCCGGCCTGCTGGACCGCTACAGCCTGCTGGCCGCGGGCAACCGCCTGCAACGGGGATCGCGGCGCGATGCCGCGGTGCTGCTGTTCGACTTCGAGGACCTGTCGGAGCTGAGCGAGCTGTACGGCGACAGCGCGCGGCGCGACGCCGTGCGGCAGGTGGCGCAGGGACTGCAGCGCGTCGCCGGCGAGCAGGGACTGGCCGCGCGCACCGGCGCTTCGCAGTTCACGCTGCTGCTGCCCGGCTGCAACCGCCAGCAGGCGATCGCCCGCGCGGTGCGCGAACTGGGCACGCCGTGCCGCATCGAGCTGGACCTGGATGGAGGCGAGGCCGTGCTGGTGCCCGATGTGCTGGCCGAGGATTTCCCGAAGGCCGGCGGCGGATTGGCCGTGCTGCAGCGCAAGCTGGGCGAGCGGCTGGCGGCCCACCGGCTGCATCGGCAGCAGCGCGAGGAGTACCTGCGCAGGTCGCGCGAGCGGTACAGCCGGCCGGCGCCGCTTTGACCCATGTCGTCCCCGCGGAGGCGGCGACCCAGTGCGGCCGCCTTCCGCGGACTGCCGGAAGCCCTGGATCCCCGCCTCCGCCGGGATGACAGATGTTCAGGAGCGCGCCCCGTCCGTGGCCAGCGACAGCAGGTACCGCTCCAGCACTTCGAGTTCCGCCTCCGAAGGCCGACCCTTTCCCGCGATCGCTCCGAACAGCAGCCCCCGGAAGCTCTCGCGCGGATAGTGGTCCACGAACCCCCAGCCGATCAACAGCTGGTCGAACACCGCCTGCGGCAGGCGTGAGCGCGTCTCACCGGCGGCGCGGCCGTTCACGCGCAGCGTCTGCATCCCGCCCGCGCTGGCCAGCGTGATCACGGCCGGCGTGCGGGGCACGAGGCGATCCCCGGCCGTCACCACCACCGGCTGGCCGCGCCCGTCGCTCCAGCGCGCCTGCGGGCGCCCCTGGTCGAGCGCGATCTCGCTGAACGACCGCTGCTCCGCGCGCGAGGCCTGGAACACCGCCCCCGTCGCATTCGCATCGGGCAGCGCGACCACGGCCATCGCGAAGTGGTCGTCGTGCAGGTCGTACGGCACGCGGTCGCGCGGTCGCGGCTGAACACCGGGCTGGGGCGCGCGCTTCTTGCACCACAGGCCCCATGCGCCCGGCCCGGACAGGTCGATCGCCTTGCGCCCCTCGACCACGCGCAGCACCGGCGGCTTCATCGGCCCGCTCGCTGCCGTGTCGTCGTTGAGGAAGCACACCATCTCCATCGCGTTGCCCACGCTGGAGCCGAAGCCGGTGTCGGCCACGGCGCGCACCGGCTGGCCGTCCTGCGAAGGCGCGCCGCGCACGTAGTCGGTGTGGCCGTGCGCCATCTCCCACTTGGCGGCGGCATGGCGCGCCAGCACCGCATGCGCCGCGTCGCCCAGGTGGCGGCCCGCGGCCGCGACCGGATCGGCCAGTGCGTATACCTTGCGCTCGGGCGGCACCTGCACGCCGACCGCGCTGTACTTGAGGGTGGACACGCGATCGCCTTCCGGCCGGAAGGTGTAGCTGTCCGATCCATTCGCGCCCGCGGGGATCGTGAGCGTGGTCTTGCTCAGCTTGCCGCCGCCTTCCGCCGCGACCTGCAGCGTGAGCGGCTGCGCCAGCCAGCCGCGCGCGTACACGGTGATCGTGACCTCGCGACCCGCGGGCGCCCAGCCGGCACCGTCGTCGTACAGCGCGACCTTGGCGACGTTCGCGGCCTGCTGCATCGGGCCCGCCACCGCCGGCTCCAGCGTGCGGTGCTGGTGCCAGCCCGGCACGTGGTGGATGGGGTAGTTGCGCACCGGCCAGTGGCTGCCGCCCATCCAGCTGTAGACCTCGATGCCCTCGCGCGCCGCGTAGGCCATGGTGCGCTGGAACATCTCCTGCCAGCGCGCGTCGTCCAGCGGCATGCCGACCTCGGTCAGCGCGAGCTTGAGCTTGTGCTCGCGCGCCCAGTTCGCCGCGGCCGCCAGGCGCTTCGCGCCGGTGTCCTCGTTGATCGAGCGGCGGCCCTGGCCCGCGCTGAAGTTCTTGCCGACCTCGGTGTCGTAGTCGAAGGCGTGGCCGTTGCTCGCCGCGTCCAGGTACAGGTGCACCTCGTACACCAGGTTCTCGCCCCTGAGCGGAAAGCCCGGGTTGCGGTCGGCCATCGACATGGCCGAGCTCCATTCGTTGCCGGCCACGTAGATCGGCGTGCGCGCATCGACCTGGCGGATCGCTTCCACCGCCGCGCGCGCGTAGGCCGGCCAGATCGCCAGGTCCTCGCCGCCGCCCTGGCTTTCCTCCAGCTGGCCGGGCCGCGGCAGGTCGTGCGGCTCGTTCATCAGGCCGTAGCCCGCGAGGCCCGGGTGGTCCTTCCAGCGGCGCGCCGCGCGGGTCCAGAAATCGGTGAAGTGCGCCTGCGTGAGCGTGGCGTTCGGCGCCAGCGAGAAGATGCGCTCCTGCACGCCATTCGGGTCTTCGGTGTACGCGCGATGCCGCGGCGTCTGCCCGGGCTTCAGGCCCGGCACGCCGCCGTCGGGCGCGTAACGGAAGTCGCGGTAACGGCAGTAGTTGTGCAGGTCGATGATGACCTTGCCGCCCGCGGACGCATGCGCGTCCAGCACGTCGGTGACCATCTGCGCGTAGTGCGCGTGGAACTCGCCCGGCTCGCCGATGAGCGAGCGCGCCTGCGCATTCGGCTTGGCATCGTGCAGCACCGGCTGCAGCATCTCCCATAGGACCGGCAGCCGGTTCTTGCGGAAGCCCTGCTCGGCCAGCCAGGCGATCTCGGCCTTGCGCGGCACGGTGAAGTGGATGTTGGGCGCGGTGCTGCCGCCCTTGCGGATGCCCGGCTTGGGCCATTCCATGCCCGACAGGTTGGTGCCTGTCGTGAAGCCCGGCTGCGCGGCGCGCGCGCCGTCGCCCCACAGGCAGCCCGGCAGCGTCGGAATCGCGCCCAGCGCCGCCAGCTGGACCAGCGTGCGCCTGCGGATCAGTTGCATCTCGTGTTTCGAACCCATCGAGGGCGCACCTTAGGCTGAGCCAACGGCCGGGAAGGTAGGACGGCGTCGCGTTTCACTGGCTCGGTCCGTGGGGTGCGTAAACTGGCGCGCATGAGCTCGATCTCGCAACTGCGGCGCATCCTGCACACCTGCCGCACCATCGCCGTGGTGGGCCTGTCGCCGCAATGGCATCGGCCGAGCTTCTTCGCGGCCAAGTACATGCAGGCGCACGGCTACCGCATCGTGCCCGTCAACCCGATGGCGCAGGAGATCCTGGGCGAGCGCTGCTTTCCCAGCGTCACCGCCGCGGCGCAGGCGCTGCGCGAACAGGGCGTGCGCATCGACATGGTCGACTGCTTCCGCCGCAGCGAGGACATCCCGCCGATCGCGCAGGAGGCCATCGCCATCGGCGCGAAATGCCTGTGGATGCAGCTGGGCGTCATCCACGAGGCCGCGGCCGCGCAGGCGAGCGAAGCGGGGCTCGACGTGGTGATGGACCGCTGCGTGAAGATCGAGCATGCGCGCCTGTTCGGCGGGCTCAACTGGGCCGGCGTGAACACGCGCGTGATCTCCTCGCGCCGGCCGCAGCAGCTTCCCTACTGAACTTCCTTTTCCCGAGAGGACCCATGGCCCAGGACCGCGAGTTCGGATTCGCCACGCGCGCCGTGCATGCCGGCGCCATCCCCGACCCGGTGACCGGCGCGCGCGCCACGCCGATCCACCAGACCACCAGCTTCGTGTTCGATTCGGCCGAGCACGCGGCCAGCCTGTTCAACCTGCAGACCTTCGGCAACGTCTACAGCCGCATCAGCAACCCGACCGTCGCGGTGCTGGAGGAACGCGTGGCTTCGCTCGAAGGCGGACGCGCCGCGCTGGCCTGCGCGACGGGCATGGCCGCGCAGATGACCGCGCTGCTGGCCATCCTCAAGGCCGGCGACCACATCGTGGCCTCGTCCACGCTGTACGGCGGCACGGTGGGGCAGCTGGGCGTGGGCTTCTCGCGCCTGGGCATCGAGACCACGTTCGTCGATCCCGCCGACCCCGACAACTTCCGCAAGGCGATCCGGCCGACCACGCGCGCGATCTACGGCGAGACGCTGGGCAATCCGCGCGTGAACGTGTTCGACATCGAGCCGGTGGCGAAGATCGCGCACGAGCACGGGCTGCCGCTGGTGATCGACAACACCGTCGCCAGTCCCTACCTGTGCAACCCGTTCGACTTCGGCGCCGACATCGTGGTGCACAGCGCCACCAAGTACCTGGGCGGGCACGGCACGACGATGGCGGGCGTGGTGGTGGAGTCGGGAAAGTTCGACTGGGGCGCGCCGCTCTCGCGCGACAAGTTCCCCGAGATGCTCGAGCCCAGCCAGGCGTACCACGGCGTCAAGTTCTACGAGACGTTCGGCGACTTCGGCTACACGATGAAGGCGCGCATGGAGGTGAACCGCACCTTCGGCGGCTCGCTGTCGCCGCTGAACGCGTGGCTGATCCTGCAGGGCATCGAAACGCTGCACCTGCGCATGCAGGCGCACTGCCGCAACGCCCTGGCCGTCGCGCGGTTCCTCGCGCAGCATCCGCTGGTGAGCTGGGTGAACTACCCGGGCCTCGAGTCCTCGTCCGATCACGCGCTGGCGAAGAAGCAGTTCCGCGCGATCGACGGCACGCCGGGCTGCTCGGGCATCCTCACCTTCGGCATCAAGGCGCCCGACCCGGCGCGCGCGGGCGAGCGCTTCATCGACGCCTGCGAGTTCGCCAGCCACCTGGCCAACATCGGCGACGCCAAGACGCTGGTGATCCATCCGGCCTCCACCACGCACCGCCAGCTGGACGAGGCGCAGCTGGAGAAGGCCGGCGTCAGCGCCGACATGATCCGCCTGTCGGTCGGCATCGAGGAGCGCGACGACATCCTGTGGGACGTGGACCAGGCCCTGCGCAAGGCAGTGGCCTGAACCCGGCGCCATGACCGACTGGATCATCGCGTTCATCGAAGGCAGCGGCTACGTCGGCATCGCGCTGCTGATGCTGCTGGAGAACGTGTTCCCGCCCATCCCTTCGGAGCTGGTGCTGCCCTTCGCGGGCTACGTCGCGGCCACCGGCAAGCTGCATCCGGTCGGCGTGCTGCTGTCGGCGGTGGCGGGCTCGCTGCTCGGCGCCCTGCCCTGGTACTGGGCGGGGCGAAAGCTCGGGCACGGCGGGCTGCAGCGGTTCGCGCAGCGCCATGGCCGGCTGCTCACGCTGGAGCCGCAGGACATCGACCGTGCGCAGCACTGGTTCAAGCGTCACGGGCCGGCGTCGGTGGGCTTCGGCCGGCTGGTGCCGGCGGTGCGCAGCGTGATCTCGATGCCGGCCGGCGTCGGCCGCATGCCCATGCCCAGCTTCCTGCTGTGGTCGCTGGTCGGCACCTTCTGCTGGAGCGCGCTGCTGCTCGGGCTGGGGTACGTGCTGCAGTCGCGCTACGAGGAGGCCAAGAACGCGGTCGAGTGGGTCACGCGCGGCGTGGTCGCGATCATGGTCGGCGCCTACCTGTGGCGCGTGTGGCGCTTCAAGAAGCGCTGAGGGAAGCACTGGATTCCCGCCTTCGCGGGAATGACGAGGCCCGTCGTCCCCGCGCAGGCGGGGACCCAGAGCTTCCGCCTTCAGAAGTAGACGTTGTAGCGCCCGCCCTTGAAGCCGAGCACCGCGCTGTCGGGCCGCACTTCCTGCAGCACCACGCCCGATCCCAGGTCCGCGCCTTCGCGGAACACCTGGCCATTGACGATGAGCATGCGCCGCGCCGAATCGGGTGAATAGACCGAGCCGCTGATCACCAGCTTCGGCGCATCGGCCGGCAGGCCGCGCACGGCCTGCTGGGCCGGAGAACCGGCCGCGGCGCCGGCGGTGCCGGTCGCGGGCGCGCGATTCGCGCCGAAAGGCGGCGTCACCGGCGCCGGCGCGGCCGCGGCCGGCGGCGGGTTCACGATCGGCGGCACGGCCATGTCGCCGTCCTGCTGTCTTTCCTGCCGCGCGGTGGTCGTCGTGCCGTTGCCCTGCTGCGCGTTCACCGACGACGACGGTCGCCCGCTGGGCCCGGCCATGTTCTGTTGCTGCGTCTGCGGCTGCACGGGTGGTGGCGCCGGCGCGGGCTGGGGAGCAGGCGCCTGGACCGCCTGCTGCGGCTGGACCTGCGGCTGCACCACCACCGGCGCGGTGCCGGGCTGCACCACCATCGGCTGCTGTGGCTGCACGGCGCCCTGCTGCTGCTGCGC
>JAEWBU010000066.1 GCA_023390985.1 Pseudomonadota bacterium | reverse complement strand
CGCAGCGCGAAGGCCGCGACATCGCCTCCAGCCTGATCGCCTTATCGGACGAAGGCGCCTCGCCCGAGGCCGCCTACGGCCGCTACTGGGGCGCGCTGGAGCGGGTGGACTGCCTGCACTTCGAGGCTTGCTACTACCAGCCGCTGCAGTGGTGCATGGAGCACGGCGTGGACCGCTTCGAAGGCGGCGCCCAGGGCGAGCACAAGATGGCGCGCGCGCTCATGCCCGTGAAGACGCACAGCGCGCACTGGCTGGCGCATCCGTCGTTCGCCGACGCGGTGGAGCGGTTCCTGGAGCGCGAGGGCCAGGGCGTCGAGCGCTATCTCGAGCACCTGGAAGCGCGCTCGCCGTTCCGGCAGGCGTAGCGGCGGATCAGGCGTCGCCGCAGGCGATGGGCAGCACGAGGACGAACTCGCTGCCGGCGCCTTCCCCATCGCTGGAGACGTCGACGCTGCCGCCATGCAGCTGCGCGAACTCGCGCACCAGGGCCAGCCCGATGCCGAGGCCGCCGTCGCCATGCGAGCGGGCGCACGGCGCCTGCACGAAAGGCTCGAACACCCGTGGCAGCATTTCCGCGGCGATGCCGATGCCGTCGTCCTTCACCCGGATCACGGCGTGGTCGTCTTCGCGGTGAACGTGCAGCGCGATGCGACCGCCCTCCCCGGTGTACTTGGCCGCATTGCTCAGCAGGTTGGTGAGCATCTGCTCGACGCGCACGCCGTCGGCGTGCAGCCGGATGGGAGCCTCGTCGACGCGCAGCTCGAGATGCTGGCGGCGCTTGTCCATCAGCGGCCGCGTGGCTTCGACGACGCTCAGGACGACGGTCCGCAGATCCAGCCCCTCCCGCTGCAGGCGCACCTTGCCCATGGTGATTCGCGCCACGTCGAGGAGGTCGTCCACGAGCCGCTTCATGTGCCGGACCTGCCGCTCGATGATCAGGAGCGCCCTTCCGCCGGCATCGTCCCCGGGAGGGTGGGCGCGCCGCAGGATGTGGACGGCATTGGCCATCGGCGCCAGCGGATTGCGCAATTCGTGGCTGAGCGTGGCGAGGAAGCGGTCCTTCGTCTCGTTGGCCAGGCGCAGCTGCTCCTCCACCCGCTTGCGCTCGGTGAGGTCGACGACGTAGGCGATGTACTGGTCCGGCTGGTCCAGCAGGGACGTGAACGCGATCTGCACGGGCACCCGGGCGCCGTCGGCATGGCGCCGGTATTCCTTCTCGTAGGGAGCGCAGGCGCCCGCCCGGTTGGCCTGCGCGATCGCCGCGCCGTCGCGGGCCAGGAACTCAGGCGGCGTGAGCTCCGCCCACCGCACCTGCCCCGCCTCCAGTTCGGCACGGGTGTGCCCGAGGATCCGCAGGTACGCGTCGTTGGCCTGCAGCACCTGGCCATCGGCGTGGGTGACGCCGATACCGATGATGTTGGAGTCGCAAAGCCGCTGGAAGCGGTCCTCGCTGGCGAGCAACCGGTGCCGTGTCGCCGTGTCGGTGGCCGTCGATGGGGGTTCCGTAGCTTTCAACGCCGCTCCCGCGAAAGGGAGGCGATTGTTGAGCGCCCATCCGGCCCCCAGCAGGGCCTGGGGTCATCAAAGGCGGCCCGGGGCCGCCCCCGGGCTCAGCCCTGGACCTTCGCCTTGCGGTAGTTCTCGATGCCCTGGCGAACTTCCTCGCGGGCCGATTCCGGGCCTTCCCAGCCGAGCACCTTGACCCACTTGTTGGGTTCCAGATCCTTGTAGTGCTCGAAGAAGTGGGCGATGGTCTTGAGCCGCAGGGGGTTCATGTCCTCGGGCTTCTGCCAGTGGGTGTAGATGGCCAGCACCTTGTCGACAGGCACCGCGAGCACCTTGGCGTCGTCGCCGGCCTCGTCCTGCATCTTCAGCACGCCGATCGGGCGGCAGCTGACCACCACGCCGGGGATCAGCGGCACCGGCGTGATCACCAGCACGTCGACCGGGTCGCCGTCGCCACTGATGGTCTGCGGCACGTAGCCGTAGTTGGTCGGGTAGTGCATGGACGTGCTCATGAAGCGGTCCACGAAGATCGCGCCGGTGTCCTTGTCCACCTCGTATTTCACGGGATCGGCATTCATCGGGATTTCGATGATCACGTTGAACGCTTCGGGGGCCTGCTTGCCAGGCGTGACGTTGTCGAGAGACATGGATCGCTTCGGTTAAGAAATAAGAGGCTAGGACTAACCCTGATTCTACTTTCGCGCCCCCTCGCATCTCGACAGCAACGGGGAACCGTCACCGGTTTGCCGATATATTCCGCCCGTTGGCCAATCGTCTCCCGACCGTTGGGAGCCCGAGGAAGCAACGCAGCGGAGGCACCGCTAGCGTTGCCTCCTCCAAGCATTCAAACGGATCAGGAGATGAAGAAATGACTGGCAACTCGGCGCTGATCTTGGCGCTCGTCTGCGGCCTGGCGGCCGTGGCTTACGGGTTCTGGGCCCGCAGCTGGATCCTTTCACAGGACCCCGGCAATCCAAGGATGCAGGAGATCGCCGCGGCCGTGCAGACCGGCGCGGCCGCCTACCTGGCGCGGCAGTACAAGACCATCGCCCTCGTCGGCGTGGTGCTGGCCATCCTCATCGGCATCTTCCTGGACACGCAGACCGCCGTCGGGTTCATCGTCGGCGCCGTGCTGTCGGGCGCCTGCGGCTTCATCGGCATGAACGTCTCGGTGCGCGCCAACGTGCGCACCGCCCAGGCCGCCACGCGCGGCATCGGCCCGGCGCTGGACGTCGCCTTCCGCGGCGGCGCCATCACCGGCATGCTGGTGGTGGGCCTGGGCCTGCTGGGCGTGACGGCGTTCTTCTGGTTCCTCGTCGGCAACGGCCGGCTGACGCCCGACGTCAAGCTGGCCAACCTGCTGAACCCGCTGATCGGCTTCGCCTTCGGCTCCTCGCTGATCTCGATCTTCGCGCGCCTGGGCGGCGGCATCTTTACCAAGGGCGCCGATGTCGGCGCCGACCTGGTGGGCAAGGTGGAGGCCGGCATCCCCGAGGACGATCCGCGCAACCCGGCGGTGATCGCCGACAACGTGGGCGACAACGTCGGCGACTGCGCGGGCATGGCGGCCGACCTGTTCGAGACCTACGCGGTCACGCTGATCGCCACCATGGTGCTGGGCGCGCTGCTGGTCGGCGCCGCCGCCACGCAGGCCGTGCTGTACCCGCTGGCGCTGGGCGCGGTGTCCATCATCGCTTCGATCATCGGCTGCTTCTTCGTCAAGGCGCGTCCCGGCATGACGAACGTGATGCCGGCGCTCTACAAGGGCCTGGCCGTCGCGGGCATCCTGTCGCTGATCGCCTTCTACGGCGTGACCGTCTGGCTGATGCCCGACAACGCGATCACCAGCACCGGTTCGCAGATCCGCCTGTTCGGCGCCTGCGCCGTGGGCCTCATCCTCACCGGCCTCCTGGTCTGGATCACCGAGTTCTACACCGGCACGCAGTACTCGCCGGTGCGCCACATCGCGCAGGCCTCCACCACCGGCCACGGCACCAACATCATCGCGGGCCTGGGCGTGTCCATGCGTTCCACGGCCTGGCCGGTGATCTTCGTGTGCGTCGCCATCATCGCCTCGTACGCGCTGGCGGGCCTGTACGGCATCGCCGTCGCGGCGACCTCGATGCTGAGCATGGCCGGCATCGTGGTGGCGCTGGACGCCTACGGCCCGATCACCGACAACGCCGGCGGCATCGCCGAGATGAGCGACCTGCCCTCCTCCGTGCGCGACATCACCGACCCGCTGGACGCCGTCGGCAACACCACCAAGGCCGTCACCAAGGGCTACGCCATCGGCTCCGCCGGCCTCGCCGCGCTGGTGCTGTTCGCCGACTACACCCACAAGCTGGAAGCCTACGGCCGCGCGATCAGCTTCGACCTGTCCGACCCGATGGTGATCGTGGGCCTCTTCATCGGCGGCCTGATCCCCTACCTGTTCGGCGCCATGGCGATGGAAGCGGTCGGCCGCGCCGCCGGCTCGGTGGTGGTGGAAGTGCGCCGCCAGTTCAGCACCATCAAGGGCATCATGGAAGGCACCGCCAAGCCCGAGTACGGCAAGGCGGTCGACATGCTGACCAGCGCCGCGATCAAGGAAATGATCGTCCCCTCGCTGCTGCCCGTCGTGGTGCCGATCCTGGTCGGCCTGCTGCTCGGCCCGAAGGCGCTGGGCGGCCTGCTGATGGGCACCATCGTCACCGGCCTGTTCGTCGCCATCTCCATGTGCACCGGCGGCGGCGCCTGGGACAACGCCAAGAAGTACATCGAGGACGGCAACCACGGCGGCAAGGGCTCCGAAGCCCACAAGGCCGCAGTCACCGGCGACACGGTGGGCGATCCCTACAAGGACACGGCCGGCCCCGCGGTCAACCCGCTGATCAAGATCATCAACATCGTGGCGCTGCTCATCGTGCCGCTGGTGGTCAAGTTCCACAGCGGCGATGCGGGTGCGGCCGTGCCCCATGCCACGCCGGCCGCGGTCACCGCTCCTGCCGCGACCGCTCCGGCCAACGCCGCGGCGGCGAGCGCGGCCAAGTAAGCCACTGCCGCGCGATGCATCAAGGCCCGCTCCGGCGGGCCTTTTTCATTGGCCGGCGACCGTGCGCACCAGCTGCGCCGCGGGCGCGACGAGTTCGGCCAGCTTCTCCTCGTCATCGCACTCGATGTACTCGAGCACCAGCTCGTTGATGCCGCCCACCACCGCCATCGCCATCTGCGGCGCCAGCTGGCCGGGTGAGGCGCCGTTGACGACGTCGAGCATCAGGTGCGCGATTTCGCCGTTCACCCGCCGGCGCGCGGCCAGGCCTTCCTGGCCCAGGCCGAGGATTTCGATGTAGAGCGTGCGCAGCAGCAGCGGATTGGCCGCGAGCGCCTCGAAGTACGCGGCCAGCGCATGCTCCACCTGGGTCTGCCAGGGATGCGCCGGATCGAGGGCCCCACGCAACACCTTCAAGGCGTTGTGGCTCGCCGCCTCGTACAGCGCGATCAGGCACTCGGACTTGGACTGGAAGTGCTCGTAGAAGGTGCGGCGCGAGACGCTGGCCTCGCGCACGATGTCCGCGATGGTGGTCGCGGCATAGCCCTTCTGCGCCACGGCCTTGGCCATGCCTTCGAGCAGCCGGCTGCGGTGTTCGGGGACCAGGAACTCCGGTTCGGTCATGGCTTCATTTTCTCCGCCTCCGGTACTTGACGGTACCGGGCCTCCGGCCGCATAGTCCGGCGCTGGTACACATCCGTACCAGCTCCCAGGGATCCACCGCCATGACCGACCTCGTCGTCCGCCGCCTCCTCGTCGACATGGAAGCGCCCATCGCCCGCCACTGGTGCGCCGGCGATGCCTTCCGAACCGCCTTGTTCGACGCGCTGTCGATGAGCTTTCCGGTCGGCGAGCAGTTCTTCATCGACTCGGTGCGCGACGGCTTCAAGGCGCTGCCGCCCGAGCGGCAGGAGCGCTTCCGCGCCGAGGTGCAAGGCTTCGTCGGCCAGGAGGCCACCCATCGCCGCCTGCACGCCCTCTACAACGCCCACCTCGAAAAGCTCGGCCTGGTGAACCATTGGGAGCCCCGCGCCCGCGAGCGGCTGGCGCTGCTGAAAGGCGTGGACGTGCGGCACTGGCTCGCGATCACCGCCGCCAACGAGCACTTCACCGCCATCCTGGCCGACTGGCTGCTGCGCAACCCCGACCTGCTCGGCGACCGCGACCCGCGCCTGGCCACGCTGTGGCTGTGGCACAGCGCCGAGGAGTCCGAGCACAAGTGCACCGCCTTCGACCTGTACCAGGCGCTGGGTGGCGACCACGCATGGCGCGTGCGCTGGTTCCGGCGCATCACGCTGATCTTCCTCGGCGACACCGTGCGCCAGACCCTGAGCAACCTGCGCCAGGACGGCACGCTCTGGAAATGGAGCACCTGGAAGAGCGCCGCTTCCTACCTGTTCGGCCGCCGCGGCCTGGTGCGCCAGACCTTCCGTCCCTGGAAGGACTACCTGCGGCGCGACTTCCATCCGAGCCAGCAGGACAGCTCGGCCTCGGAGCGCTGGCTCACCGACAACCACGCGCAGTTCTCGCTGGTCGGCCGGTAGCGTTAGCGCTTTCGTCCTCGCCTTCCCGCATGTCGGAGAATCACGGCATGCAGCTCCACTACATCGGCAATGAAGGCGTGCGGTCCTCCAGCGGGCGCACCATCCCGGTCATCGATCCCTCGGACGGCCAGCCGTTCGACGAACTCCAGCGCGGCACGGCCGAGGACCTGGACGCCGCGGTCCAGGCCGCGCGCCAGTGCTACGAAGGTGTCTGGAGCCGCCTGAGCGCCGCCGAGCGCGGTCGCCTGCTGATGCGCCTGTCGAACAAGGTCGCGGAGCACGCGCAGGAACTGGCCGACCTGGAACAGCGCGACTGCGGCAAGCCCACCAAGCAGGCCCGCGCCGACGCGCTGGCGCTGGTGCGCTACTTCGAGTTCTACGCGGGCGCCTGCGACAAGCTGCACGGCGAAACCATTCCCTACCAGGACGGCTACAGCGTGTTCACCTGGCGCGAGCCGCACGGCGTCACCGGCCATGTGATCCCCTGGAACTACCCGATGCAGATCTTCGGCCGCAGCGTCGGCGGCGCGCTGGCCGCGGGCAACGTCTGCGTGGTCAAGCCTTCCGAGGACGCCTGCCTGTCGCTGATCCGCGTCGCGCAGCTCGCGGCCGAATGCGGCTTTCCCGCCGGCGCCATCAACATCGTCACCGGCTACGGCCACGAGATCGGCGACGCGCTCGCGCGCCATCCGGGCATCGACCACATCAGCTTCACCGGCAGCCCGCGCGTGGGCACGCTGATCCAGCAGGCCGCGGCCGAGCGGCATTGCCCGGTGACGCTGGAGCTGGGTGGCAAGAGCCCGCAGATCCTGTTCGAGGATGCGGACCTCGAGGCCGCGTTGCCCACGGTGATCAACGCCATCGTGCAGAACGCCGGCCAGACCTGCTCGGCCGGCTCGCGCCTGCTGGTGCACCAGTCGATCTACGAATCGCTGCTCGACCGCCTGGGCGGTGCCTTCGCCAACCTGCGCGTGGGCCCCGCGCAGATGGACCTCGACGTCGGTCCGCTGATCCGCGCCACGCAGCAGCAGCGCGTGTGGGATTTCCTGTCCGACGCGCAGCACGCCAACATCCCGATGGTGGCGCAGGGCCAGATCGTCGACGAGGCACCCGACACCGGCTACTACCAGGCCCCCACGCTGCTTCGCGACGTGCCGGTCACGCACCGCCTGGCGCAGGAGGAAGTGTTCGGCCCGGTGCTCGCCGCCATGGCCTTCAAGGACGAGGACCACGCCGTGGAGCTGGCCAACGCCACCCAGTTCGGCCTGGTGGCCGGCATCTGGACGCGCGACGGCGCCCGCCAGCTGCGCATGGCCAAGCGCGTGAAGAGCGGCCAGGTCTTCATCAACAACTACGGTGCCGGCGGCGGCGTGGAGCTGCCCTTCGGCGGCGTGAAGTCCTCGGGCTACGGCCGCGAGAAGGGCTTCGAGGCGCTGTACGGCTTCACCACGCTCAAGACCGTGGCCATCCGCCACGGTTGAATACGGATCAGACGTCGCAAGAACGAGGAGACAGCATGCGAGTGAAAGACAAATCCATCATCGTCACCGGCGCCGGCCAGGGCATCGGCGAAGGCATCGCCAGGCGGCTCGCGCAGGAAGGCGCGCAGGTGATCGTCAATGACATCAACACGGCGCTCGGCGAGAAGGTGGTGGCGGCGATCCAGGCGGAAGGCGGCCGCGCGTCGTTCTTCGCCGCCGACGTCACGAGGTCGGCCGACATGAAGGCGCTGGTGCAGGCCGCGGTCGATCGCCACGGCAAGCTCGACGTGATGGTGAACAACGCCGGCTGGACGCACCGCAACCGCCCGGCGCTGGAAGTGAGCGAGGAGGAGTTCGACCGCGTCTACGCGATCAACGTCAAGAGCATCTATCTCTCGACGATCCACGCGGTGCCGGTGTTCCGCGCCAACCAGGGCGGCGTGTTCATCAACATCGCGTCCACCGCCGGCCTGCGTCCCCGCCCCGGCCTCACCTGGTACAACGGCTCGAAGGGCGCGGTGATCACCACCAGCAAGTCGCTGGCCGCCGAGTTCGGGCCGGACAACATCCGCGTGAACTGCATCAACCCGGTGTTCAACCCCGACACCGGCCTGTCGGCCGAGTTCGCCGGCGGCCCCGTGGACGAGGCGCGCCGCGCCAGGTTCCTGGCCACCATCCCGCTCGGCCGCTTCTCCACCGCGCTGGATGTCGCCAATGCCGCGCTGTACCTCTCCAGCGACGAGGCGGCGTTCATTTCCGGCGTGTGCATCGAGGTGGACGGCGCCCGCTGCGTCTAAACCTGCAACGCTGAGCGGGTTGAACCCTGCGGCACAATCAACGTCGTGGCCGAACGCGTCATTCCCCTCATCGACCAGCGCACCGCCGCCCTGCAGGCGAGGGTGCCGGCCGCGCCCGTGCCCGCCATCGGTCAGCTGCGCGACACGCTGTCGCGGCCGCTGCGCGACCTGCGCATCAGCGTCACCGACCGCTGCAACTTCCGCTGCAGCTACTGCATGCCCAAGGAGGTGTTCGGCAAGGACTACCCGTACCTGCCGCACGCCGAGCTGCTGACCTTCGAGGAGATCACGCGGCTGGCCCGGCAGTTCGTGGCCCACGGCGTGCACAAGATCCGGCTCACCGGCGGCGAGCCGCTGCTGCGCAAGAACATCGAGGTCCTGATCGAGCAGCTGTCGCAGCTGCGCACGGTCGAAGGCCAGCCGGTGGAACTGGCGCTGACGACCAATGGCTCGCTGCTCGCGCGCAAGGCCGCGGCCCTGAAGCAGGCGGGCCTCAGGCGCGTGACGGTCAGCCTCGACGGCCTGGACGACGCGGTGTTCCGCCGCATGAACGACGTGGACTTCCCGGTGGCCGAGGTGCTGCACGGCATCGAGGCCGCGAACGCCGCGGGCCTGGGTCCGATCAAGGTCAACATGGTGGTCAAGCGCGGCACCAACGAGCACGAGATCGTGCCGATGGCGCGCCACTTCCGCGGCACCGGCGTGGTGCTGCGCTACATCGAATACATGGACGTCGGCGCCACCAACGGCTGGCGGCTCGACGAGGTCCTGCCATCGGCGCAGGTGGTGCAGCGGCTGCACGAGATCTTCCCGCTGCGCGCGCTGGATCCTTCGGCGCCCGGCGAGACCGCCGAACGCTGGGCCTATGAAGACGGCGCCGGCGAGATCGGCGTGATCAGCAGCGTCACCCAGGCGTTCTGCGGCAGCTGCAATCGCGCCCGCCTGTCCACCGAAGGCCGGCTGTACCTGTGCCTGTTCGCCGAGCAGGGCCACGACCTGCGCGCCCTGCTGCGCGGCGGTGCCGGCGACGAGCAGCTCGCCTCCGCCATCGGCCACATCTGGCAGGGCCGCACCGACCGCTATTCGCAGCTGCGCAGCCAGCTCGCGCCCGACGCGGGCACCGGCCGCAAGCGCGTCGAGATGAGCTACATCGGCGGCTGAAAAATGCAAAAAGAAGACGTTACGGGCATCGTGCTCGCGGGCGGTCGCGGCTCCCGGATGGGTGGCGCCGACAAGGGCCTGCAGAACTTCAATGGCGTGCCGCTGGCGCTCCACACGCTGCTGCGCCTGTCGCCGCAGGTGGGCGAGATGCTGGTCAACGCCAACCGCAACCTCTCGGCCTACGAATCGTTCGGCGCGCCGGTCTGGCCCGACGCCCTGCCCGACTTCGCCGGCCCGCTGGCCGGCTTCCTGATGGGGCTGGAGCAGGCCGAGACGGCCTGGATCGTCACCGTGCCCTGCGACACGCCGCTGTTCCCGACCGACCTGGTCCAGCGCCTGGCCGAAGCGGCCGAGCGCGAAGGCGCCGAGATCGCGATGGCCAGCGGTCCCGAGGCCGACGGCCAGC
>JAEWBU010000274.1 GCA_023390985.1 Pseudomonadota bacterium | reverse complement strand
CCTTCCCAGATCGAGTTGAGCGGCATCTCGCGGTAGATGCGGGCCATCACGCCTTCGCCGCCCTCCTCCACGTAGCCGTTGCCGCCCAGGCATTCCATCGCCTCCTGGGCGAAATGGCTGCCACGCTTGCAGACCCAGAACTTGGCCACAGGCGTGAGCAGGCGCGCCATCGCGGCCTCGTGCGCATCGCCGCGGCGGTCGAAGGCGCGTGCCAGGCGAAGCGCGAGCGCGGTGGCCGCCTCGCTTTCCAGCGCCAGGTCGGCCAGCACGTTGCGCATCAGCGGCTGCTCGATGAGCGGCTTGCCGAAGGCTTGCCGTTGCGCCGTGTGGTTGAGCGCGAGCGTGAGCGCCTGGCGCATCAGGCCGCTGGTGCCGAGCGCGCAGTCCAGCCGCGTCATCGTGCCCATCTCCAGGATCTGCGGCACGCCGCGGCCTTCGTCGCCCACCCCCCAGGCGGTGGCGCTTTCGAACTCCACTTCGGAGCTGGCGTTGGCCTTGTTGCCCAGCTTGTCCTTCAGGCGCTGGATGCGGATGGCGTTGAGGCTGCCGTCCGGCAGCACGCGCGGAAGGAACAGGCACGAGAGCCCCGACGCGGTCTGCGCGAGGACGAGGAACGCGTCGCACATCGGCGCGGAGAAGAACCACTTGTGGCCGGTGACCCGGTAACGCCGGCCCCAGTCGTCATTCCCCTCGGGCTCGGCGCGGGTGGTGTTGGCTCGGACGTCGGAACCGCCCTGCTTCTCGGTCATGCCCATGCCCATGGTGAGGCCGGGCTTGTCGCGCCAGGGCTTCAGCTGCGGGTCGTAGGCGCGGCTGGTGAGGCCCGGGCCCCAGTCGGCGTAGACCGCCGCGTTGCTGCGCAGCGCGGGCGTGACCGCGTAGGTCATGGAGATCGGGCACAGGATCGAAGGCTCGAGCTCGGTGAAGAGCATGAAGCCGGCGGCGCGCTGCACGTGCGCGGAGGTGCCGCCCGCCCAGGGCGTGCCGTGCAGGCCGGCTTCGACGGCGGCCGCCATCAGCGCGTGGTAGCTGGGATGGAACTCGACGACGTCGATGCGGCGGCCGAAGCGGTCGTGGGTGCGCAGCTGCGGCGCGTTCACGTTGGCCAAACGCGCATGGGCCTGCATTTCCGCCGTGCCCAGCTGCCTGCCCAGTGCGGCCAGCGGCGTGAGGTCCAGGTCGGGCGCGTTGAACTTCAGCGCGTCGCGCATCGGCGCGTTGCCCGCGAACAGGTCGTAGCCGACCAGAGGTTCGGGCTGGTTGAACACCTCGTGAGTGGCGATCTCAGGCACGGGGCCTCCTGTCCGCGAACACCCGGCGCCAGGTGTCGGCGAAATCGCGCACCTCGGCGGCCTGCAGCGCGCCCTTGTCCACCAGCAGCCGGTGGAGCGCGGGCAGGTGGTAGTGCGGAACCGCCGGATACAGGTGGTGCTCGACGTGGTAGTTCACGTGGTGCGGGAACAGCACCAGGCGTGCGAACCCGTTGCCGATCGAACCGGAGGTGCGATTGGTGCGCGCCGCCGTCAGCGGCGAGGTCAAATCCTGCGCCGCGCCGTGCTCGCAGATCGCGCGCAGGCGCAGGATGGGTTGCAGCACGGTGACGAGCGGCAGCAGCCGCAGCACGGCGTACATCGCGAGACCGCGCCAGCCACCCGCCGCCAAGGCCGCCACCGGCGCGGCGAGGTGGAAGCCGATCACCCACAGCCGGTCGGCCCGCGCCGCCGCGCGCAGCTGCGGCGAGGTATCGTCCAGCGGCCGGATCTCGCGGTTCGTATCGGCGTTGATCGCCGGCGCGCCGAAGAAGTACGCGAAGGTCTTCCACGCGTTCAGCCCGGCGAGGTCCTGCGCGAGCTTCTTGAGCAGGTAGGCCTTGCCGCGCGGATAGCCGCCGTGGATGGCGGTGTCGGGGTCTTCCTCGGTGTAGAGGTTGTTGTGGTGCAGCCGGTGCGTGACCCGGTAGGTGCACATCGAGATGCCGCCGACCATCCCGATGAAGCGCCCCACCCCGTCGTTGGCCGCGCGATTGGCGAACAGCCGGTAGTGCGCGGCTTCGTGCGCGAGGATGAAAAGGCCGTGCTGCGCGATGCCGATGACGACGATCGACAGCAGCATCCACGCGCTCGGCCAAGTGGCGACGGCCAGCCACAACGCCGCCGCGATCAGCCCGAAGGTGTGCAGGATGGACAGCAGCGATCGCGCCGTCGACAGCCGCGTGAGCGGCGCGAGCTCTTCGGCCCCGAGCAGCCGCCGCGCCTGGGCGCTGCGCGAGCCCGGCGCTCGATGGTCTTCACGAAACTCCTCGCCCTGGCGCGCTTGCACGGGGCCGCTCTCTCAGATCAGCTGCACCAGCTGCTTGCCGAAATTGCGGCCGCGCAGCATGCCGAGGAAGGCCTCGGGCGCCGACTCGAGACCCTTGGCGATGGTTTCCCGCGGGCGCAGCCGCCCGCTGCCGACCAGTTCGCCCAGCTCCTTCAGCGCCTCGGGCCAGACCTCCATGTGCTCGCTGACGATGAAGCCTTCGATGCGCATGCGGTTGGTGAGCAGCAGCGCGGGGTATTGCATCGGGATCGGCTTGCCGTCGTAGCCCGAGATCATTCCGCACAGTGCGATGCGCGAGAACGGGTTCATGCACAGCATCACCGCATCCATCACCATGCCGCCGACGTTCTCGAAGTAGCCATCGACGCCGTCCGGGCACGCGGCCTTGATCGCGCGGGAAAGCGACAGCGCGTCGGGATGCTGCTTGTAGTCCAGGCAGGCGTCGAACCCGAGCTCCTGCGTGACGTAGCGGCCCTTGTCCGGACCGCCCGCGATGCCCACCACGCGGCAGCCGCGCGCCTTGGCCAGCACGCCCACCGCGCTGCCCACCGCGCCGCTGGCGGCGCTGACCACCACGGTCTGGCCGGCCTTCGGTTCGATGATCTTCACCAGGCCGTACCAGGCCGTCACGCCCGGCATGCCGACCGCGCCCAGGTACTGCGACAACGGCACGTGGGTGGTGTCCAGCTTGCGCAGCGCGCCGGGCTGGCCGGCATCGACCACGCTGTACTCCTGCCAGCCGCCCATGCCCTGCACCTTGTCGCCGGGCTGGTACTTGGGATGGCGGCTCTCGACCACCTCGCCCACCGTGCCGCCGACCATCACCTCGCCCAGCTTCTGCGGCGCGGCGTAGCTCTTGCCCTCGTTCATGCGCCCGCGCATGTACGGGTCCAGGCTCAGGAAGTGGTGCCGCACGAGCACCTGGCCGTCCTGCAGCGGCGGCGTCTCGGACGCCACCAGTCGGAAATTCGTGGTGCTGGCTTCTCCGTGCGGCCGGTTGTCCAGCAGGATCTGGCGGTTCCTGGGCATGTCTGTCTCCTGGTTCCTAGTCGGTGCGGATCACATCGAGCTTCTGCGTGCTCTTCGCGCCCACCGGCAGCCGAGGCACGTACTTGAAGGTGCCGGTTGCGTGGCTGCAGGCGCGGCCCGCGGCGTCGTAGATGGTCGATTCGGTGAAGGCCATGGTGGCCGTGCGGTGGATCAACCGGCCCTTGGCCGTGAGGCGGCCGCGCGCGGGCTGCATGAAGGTGGTCTTCATCTCGATGGTGACCACGCCCATCTGCTGCTCCACGCTGCGCGCCGCGGTGGCGAGCGAGACGTCGTGCAGCGTCATGGTGGCGCCGCCGTGGACCACGCCGAACGAGTTGGTGTGCTCCGGGCGCGAATCGAACACGATCTCCGATTCGCCCTCCTCGAAGCGGGTGAGCTCGAATCCGAGCAGCTCGACGAAGGGGATGTTGACGTTGAAGCCCGGCATTCAGCCTCCGGTCACCACGCTCACGCCGCCGTCCACCGCCAGCCACTGGCCGGTGATGTGCTTGCCGGCATCCGAAGCGAACAGCAGCGCCGTGCCCTTGAGGTCCTCGTCGTCGCCCAGCCGGCGCAGCGGCGCGTGCGCGGCCAGCTGGTCCTCGCCCAGGCGCTCCAGCGTTCCGCGCGTCATCCTGCTCGGGAAGAAGCCCGGGCAGATGGCATTCACGGTGATGCCGTACCTGCCCCATTCGCAGCCGAGCGCGCGGGTGAAGTTGATGACCGCGCCCTTGGACGTGTTGTAGGCCAGGGTCTGCATCTCGGGCGGATTGCCGCCCAGGCCGGCGATGGAGGCGATGTTGATGATGCGGCCGTACTTGTTCGGGATCATCGACTTCTTGGCGAGGTGCTGGCTGAGGATGAAGTAGCCCCGCACGTTGAGGTTCATCAGCTTGTCCCAGGCCTCGACCGGATGGTCCTCGGCGGGCGCGCCCCAGGCGGCGCCGGCGTTGTTGACCAGGATGTGGACGTCGCCCATGCGCTCCATGGTCTCGTCGGCCAGGCGGCGGATGTCCTCCTCCCTGGAGGCGTCGGCGGCGATCCAGCGGGTGTCGATGCCGGCTGCCTGCAGCTCGGCCGCGGCTTCCTCCAGGTCGCCGGCCTTGCGCGAGCTCAGCATGATGCGCGCCCCGGCCTCGCCCAGCGCATGCGCCAGCTGCAGGCCCAGGCCGCGCGAGCCTCCGGTCACCAGGGCGGTCTTGCCCTTGAGGTCGAACAGTTGCTGCACGGTGCGGGTCATGGTGTCTCTCCGTCTTGTCAGGGTTGTTTCGAAGGCGATTGTGCGCCGCCGGGCGGAGTCTCGCGCAGGCGGGAACGCACCACGATCAGCACCACGCCGCCCGCGATGGCGATGCCGCCGAGCACGCCCAGCGACCAGCCCGCCACCAGGTGCGCATTGCCGGTCGCGATGCCGAGGATGACGGCGACGATGCCGCCATAGATGAGGATCCAGGCCAGGCGCTCGACCCAGGCCAGCGTGCGCGCCGAGGCCATCAGAAGGCCTCTTCCGGCATCGTGGCGCAGGTGGGATCGCGGGCCTCCACCACGCCGAGCCAGGCGGGAATCTTGGGCAGCTCGTAATGGAAGAAGTAGCGCGCGGCGTGCACGCGGCCGACCTGCGCGGCCGACCGGTCTTCGGCCCGCGTCGGCACGGTGAGCAGCACGTCGAGCCAGATCCAGGCGATGACCAGATGGCCGAAGGCCTGCATGTAGGGCACCGCGTTGGCGAGCGCGGCCGTCGCATCGCCGGTGGCCCACGCCGCCTTGGTCGCGCCGCCGACGCGCTGCAGCGCCTGGGCGAGCGCGTTCGCGTGCTCGGCCAGGTGCGGCTGGTGCAGCGCGGCTTCGATCGTCGCGTTGATGCGCCCGGCCAGCAGCTGCAGGCCGCGGCCGCCTTCCATCACCACCTTGCGTCCCAGCAGGTCGGCGGCCTGGATGCCGTGCGTGCCCTCGTGGATCATGTTCAGCCGCTGGTCGCGCCAGTACTGCTCCACCGGGAAGTCGCGCGTGTAGCCGTAGCCGCCGTGCACCTGGATCGCCAGCGAATTGGCTTCGAGGCAGAACTCGCTGGGCCAGCTCTTGGCGATGGGCGTCAGCACCTCGAGCAGCAGGCGCGCCTCTTCGGCGGCTTCGGGGGAGCCGGTGTGCTGCTCGTCGACCAGCCGCGCGCAGTACAGCATCAGCGCGAGCGCGCCCTCGCCGTACGACTTCTGCGCGAGCAGCATTCGCTTGACGTCGGCGTGCTCGATGATGCGGACCTGCGGCTGCGCGGGGTCCTTGCCGGCCGGGCCCACCGGGCGTCCTTGCGGCCGATCTTTCGCGTACGCGAGCGAGGCGTAGTAGCCGGCCAGCCCGAGCGCCGTGGCCGCCATGCCGATGCCGATGCGCGCCTCGTTCATCATGTGGAACATGCAGCGCAGGCCTTCGCCGGGCTTGCCCACCAGGTAGCCGATGGCGCCGGCCCGCCCCTGCACCGGGAATTTGCCTTCGCCGAAATTGAGCAGCGTGTTGGTGGTGCCACGCCAGCCCAGCTTGTGGTTCAGGCCGGCCAGCGCGACGTCGTTGCGCTCGCCGGTGAGCTGACCGTCGGGACCCACCAGCTTCTTGGGCACGATGAAGAGCGAGATGCCGCGCGTGCCCGGCACGGGCTTGCCGTCCGGGCCCGGGATCTTGGCCAGCACCAGGTGGACGATGTTCTCGGTGAGCTCGTGTTCGCCGGCCGAGATCCACATCTTGTTGCCGCGCAGGCGATAGCGCGGGCCGAGCGGATCGCTCTCGAAATCGGCGCCGTCCGGCGTGGCACGCGTCGCCACGTCGGAGAGCGAGGAGCCGGCCTGCGGCTCGGACAGGCACATGGTCCCGGAGAAGCGCCCGCTGAACTCGTTCTTCGCGAACACGTCCTTCTGCAGGTCGGTGCCGTGCGCCATCAGCAGGTTGGCGTTGCCCACCGTGAGCAGGCCGCCGCCGATGCTGACCGAGGCCACCGCGAAGAACGCGCCCGCGGCCGCTTCGACGGTGTAGGGCAGCTGCATGCCGCCGATGTCGTAGTCCTGCGCGGCGCTGAGCATGCCGGACTCGGCATACGCGCCCCAGGCGTCCTTCGTCGCGGCCGGAAGCACCACGCGCAGGCTGCCATCGGGCTCGGTGACCGTGCGCGGCTCCTCGGTGTCGACCAGCCGGTTGTGCGGCGCGTACTTCTCGCGCGCGATGCGCTCGCAGGTGTCGAGCACCGCGTCGAAGGTTTCGCGCGAGTGGTCGGAAAACCGCGCGCGATCCGACAGCCGATCGGCCTTGAGCCAGTCGTAGAGCAGGAAGTCGAGTGTGGGACGTAGCGAAGACATCGTTCAGTCCCGTCATCCCCGCGGAGGCGGGGATCCAGTGCTTCCCATCCGGTGCCCCGGAGAAGGCGGGAGCCCTGGATTCCCGCCTTCGCGGGAATGACGGGGGTGTGGGTTAGAGGACTTCGAACACGCCGGCCGCGCCCATGCCGCCGCCGATGCACATCGTGACCACGACCCTCTTGGCGCCACGGCGCTTGCCTTCGATCAGCGCATGGCCCGTGAGGCGCTGGCCCGACACGCCGTAGGGGTGGCCGACGGCGATGGCGCCGCCGTTGACGTTCAGGCGGTCGGCCGGGATGCCCAGCTTGTCGCGGCAGTAGAGCACCTGCACCGCGAACGCTTCGTTCAGTTCCCAGAGGTCGATGTCGTCCACCTTCAGGCCCAGCTTCTTGAGCACCTTGGGCACGGCGAACACCGGGCCGATGCCCATCTCGTCGGGCTCGCAGCCGGCCACCGCGAAGCCGAGGAAGCGGCCCATGGGCTTGAGGTTGTGCTTGCTCGCGTACTCCTCGCTCACCACCACGCAGGCGCCGGCGCCGTCGGAGAACTGGCTGGCGTTGCCCGCCGTGATCAGGCCGCCGGGCAGCGCGGGCTTGATGCCGCTGATGCCCTCCTTGGTGGTGCCGGGTCGCAGGCCCTCGTCCTGGCTGACGGTGACTTCCTTGGTGCGCAGGCCGAACACCGGATCGACGATGCCGGCCTTGACCGTGATCGGCGCGATCTCGTCCTTGAACTTGCCGGCCTCCAGCGCGGCGCAGGCCTTCTGCTGGCTGGCGGCGCCGTATTCGTCCATGCGGTCGCGGCCGATGTCGTAGCGCTTGGCCACCTGCTCGGCGGTCTGCAGCATGGTCCAGTAGATCTCGGGCTTCTTCTTGTCGAGGTCGGGGTCGCGCAGCATGTGCTGGTTCATCTCCTGCTGCACGCACGAGATGCTCTCCACGCCGCCCGCCACGTAGACGTCGCCCTCGCCCGCGATGATGCGCTGGCTGGCCATGGCGATGGTCTGCAGGCCCGAGGAGCAGAAGCGGTTGACGGTGGCGCCCGACACCGTGATCGGCAGGTCGGCCATCAGCGCGATCTGGCGCGCGATGTTGGCGCCCGTCGCGCCTTCGGGGTTGGCGCAGCCCATCAGCACGTCCTCGATGGCGCCGGGCTCGATGCCGGCGCGCTGCACGGCATGCTTGACGGCGTGGCCGCCCAGCGTGGCGCCGTGCGTCATGTTGAACGCGCCCTTCCAGCTCTTGGTCAGGGGCGTGCGGGCGGTGGAGACGATGACGGCGTTGGTCATGGTGGGCCTTTCAGGAAGAAATCGAAGAAAACGAAATCAGACGGCGGGTGAATTCAGCTGGGTCAGCAGCAGGTGGTAGAAGCGCACCAGCTCGGCCAGGTTGGCGGTGGCGATGCGCTCGTCGATGCCGTGCAGCCGGCGCAGGTCGTCGGGCTTCACGCGCACCGGCGCGAACCGGTAGATCTGCTCGGCCACCGGCGCGAAATGGTGCGCATCGGTGCCGGTGAGCACCAGCGACGGCGCGACCACCACGCCCGGGAACTGGGCGCGCAGCACGCGGTGCAGGGTCTGGTAAGCGGCCGTGTCGGTGCGCGACACCGGCGAGGGATCGGCGGCGCCGGGCATCACGGCGGCTTCGATCCCCGGAGCCGCCTTGGAGCGCACGTGGGCCAGCATGCCCTGGACCGTGTCGCCCGGCAGCATGCGGAAATTGACGATCGCCTCGGCGTTGCCGGGCAGCACGTTGTCCTTGTTGCCGGCGTTCACGACGGTCAACGCCGTGGTGGTGCGGATCAGCGCGTTGGTGGACGGCGCCTTCTCCAGCTGCGGACGCACCAGCGGCTCGAACAGCCACAGGTTGGACAGCGCCACGCGCTGCACGCCGCCGAACTCCGGCGCCAGCGTCTCGAACATCTGGCGGCCCACGCCGCCCATGCCGGCCGGCCACTGCTCGGCGTCCAGGCGGTGCAGCGTGGCGGCCATCTGGCCGACGGCGCTGCTGCCGGCCGGCGGCGGCATCGCCGAGTGGCCGGGGGTGCCGGTCGCCTTGAGCGCGATCGAGGCGTAGCCCTTCTCGGCCAGTCCGACCAGCGCCACCGGCTTGGTGATGCCGGGGATCACGCCTTCGGTGAGCACCGAGCCTTCGTCCAGCACGAAGTCGAAGCGCACCTTGCGCTCCTGCAGCAGCTGTGCGATGGCCTTGGCGCCGCGCAGGCCGTTGACCTCCTCGTCATGGCCGAACGCCAGGTAGACGCTCTGGCGCGGCTGGAAGCCGCTGGCCAGCAGCATCTCGACCGCCTCGAGCTGCGCGATGACGCGGCTCTTGTCGTCCCAGGCGCCGCGGCCCCAGACGTAGCCGTCGCGCACCACGCCGTCGAACGGCGGCGCCTTCCACTGGTCCTGCGTGCCCGGCGACACCGGCACCACGTCCTGGTGCGCCATCAGCAGGATGGGCGGCGCCTTCGCGTCCGTGCCCGGCCAGGTGTAGAGCAGGCTGTAGCCGCCGACGGTCTCGAGCTGGAGCTTCTGGTGCACGCGCGGGAAGCGCTCGCGCAGGAAAGCGTGGAGCTTGCGGAATTCCGCCGCTCCGGCCTCGGGGTCGTCGAGGCTGGCGATGGTCTGGAAACGCACCGCGCCCGCGAGTTTGTCGGCCAGCGCGCGCTCGTCGACCGCGATCTGCGGCGCGGGCGGCACATCGAGCTGCCGCGAGCCTTGCCGCGCCGTGTTGACGGCCACGGCCAGCACGAGCAGCAGCACGAGGCCGGCAAGGGCAAAAGCGATGCGCTTGATCATCGGGCGGTGCGGGCCGCGGGCGCGGCCCGGTTCGGCATCAGCCGGTGAGGCCCTTGCCTTCGGCGACCAGCTTCTTGATCAGCGGCGCCGGTTCCCAGAACTTCGCGTCGTCGCGCGGGTTCTGCTGGAAGCGCTTCATGGCCTGCATCACGTTGAACAGGCCCACCTGGTCGGCGTACAGCATCGGGCCTCCGCGATGGATCGGGAAACCGTAGCCCGTGAGGTAGACCATGTCGATGTCGCTGGCCTTGGAGGCGATGCCCTCCTCCAGGATGTGCGCGCCCTCGTTCACCAGAGAGAACACCAGGCGCTGGACGATCTCCTCGTCGGAGATCTTGCGCGGCTCGATGCCCAGCTCCTTGCGGTGCGCGGCGACCATGTCCTCGACCAGCTTGGACGGGATGGCGTCGCGCTTGCCCGCCTCGTAGTCGTACCAGCCGGCGCCCGCCTTCTGGCCGAAGCGGCCCAGCTCGCACAGCTTGTCGGCGGTCTTGCTGTACTTCATGTCGGCGCGCTCGGTGGCGCGGCGCTTGCGGATCGCCCAGCCGATGTCGTTGCCGGCCAGGTCGCCCATGCGGAACGGGCCCATGGCGAAGCCGAACTTCTCGATGGCGCGGTCCACCTGCTGCGGCGTGGCGCCCTCGTCCAGCAGGAAGCCGGCCTGGCGGCTGTACTGCTCGATCATCCGGTTGCCGATGAAGCCGTCGCACACGCCGGACACCACGGCGGTCTTCTTGATCTTCTTGGCCAGCGCCATCACGGTGGCCAGCACGTCCTTGGCGGTCTTCTCGCCGCGCACCACTTCCAGCAGCTTCATCACGTTGGCCGGGCTGAAGAAATGCAGGCCGACCACGTCCTGCGGACGCTTGGTGAACGAGGCGATCTTGTTCACGTCCAGCGTGGAGGTGTTGGACGCGAGGATGGCGCCGGGCTTCATCACCTTGTCGAGCGCCTCAAAGACCTTCTGCTTGACGCCCATCTCCTCGAACACCGCCTCGATGACGAGGTCGGCGTCCTTCAGGTCGTCGTAATTCAGCGTGGTGGACAGCAGCGACATGCGCTGCTCGTACTTGTCCTGCTTGAGCTTGCCCTTCTTGACCTGCGCCTCGTAGTTCTTGCGGATCGTGGCCACGCCGCGGTCGATGGCCTCCTGCTTCATCTCGAGGATCGTCACCGGGATGCCGGCGTTCAGGAAGTTCATCGAGATGCCGCCGCCCATGGTGCCGGCGCCGATGACGGCCACCTTGTTGATCTCGCGCTTGGGCGTGTCTTCGGGAACGTCGGGGATCTTGGACGCGGCGCGCTCGGCCATGAAGATGTGGCGCAGGGCGCGGCTCTCCGGCGTGAGCATCAGGTTCATGAAGTTCTCGCGCTCGATGAGCATGCCTTCGTCGAACTTCTTCTTGGTCGCCACTTCCACCGTGTCCACGCACTTGACCGGCGCCGGGAAGTTCTTGGCCATGCCCTTGACCATGTTGCGCGCGAACTGGAAGTAGGCGTCGCCCATCGGGTGCTTGCACGGCAGGTCGCGCACGCGCGGCAGCGGGCGCTTGTCGGCGACTTCGCGCGCGAAGGCCAGGGCCTCCTCCGGCAGCGACTCGGGCGACTTGGCCAGGCGGTCGAACAGCTTCTGGCCGGGCTGGGCGGCGAGCAGCTCGCTCTTCACGGCCTCGCCCGAGACGATCATGTTCAGCGCCGTCTCCACGCCCAGCACGCGCGGCAGGCGCATGGTGCCGCCGGCGCCGGGAATTAGGCCCAGCTTCACTTCGGGCAGCGCGACGTTGCAGCCGGGCGCGGCGATCCGGTAGTGGGCACCGAGGGAGAGCTCCAGGCCACCGCCCATGCAGATCGAGTGCACGGCCGCCACCACCGGCTTGGACGAGTTCTCCACCGCCAGGATCACCGACAGCAGGTTGGGCTCGGCGATCGCCTTGGGCGAGCCGAACTCGCGGATGTCCGCGCCGCCGGAGAACGCCTTGCCGGCGCCGGTCAGCACGATGGCCTTCACGGCGGCGTCGGCCTGGGCCTTCTCGAGGCCCGCGGTGATGCCCTGCCGGGTGGCCAGTCCCAGACCGTTGACCGGCGGGTTGTTCAGCGTGATGACGGCGACGTCGCCATGCACCTTGTATTCAGCGGTCATGGAAGCTTTCCTTCAGAAAAGAAAAGAACGGCCGAAAAGAACGGTCGTTCTATTTGGATTCTAGGGGCCCATGTTGCCCGCAAAACGGCGCTTGTCGCGAGAGGGACAAAACGGATGGACTCGTGTCGAGAGGCCCCCTCGATACGACTTTTCGTCCTTACGGCCGAGAATGGGCAGGTGCCGGCCCGACGGTACATCCCGATACACACAACCAACCTCAACTCAGGAGAGAGAACATGGACTTCAACAACAACATCGCCCTCGGCACCGCCTTCCCGACCCCCTGGTCCACGGGCTCGACGCCCTGGCAAGCGCCCGGTGAACTGAGCGCGACGGTGCTGAGCACGGCGGCGGACCGGCGGCTGGTGTCGCACCTGCGGCAGCAAGCCGACGTGACGACCGAGTATGAGGTGGACCCGGGTCTGGCTTCGCTGGAGGAATTCAAGGACGAACTGGGCGTGGTGCTCGCCATCATGAAGGCAGGCGAACCCATCGGCACAATCCGCTTCATCCCCGCCGGCCACGGCGTCACGCTCACCGAGCGCATGTGGGCCCACGTCAGTGCAGGCACCGTTCTGGTGGGCCCGGACAGCTTTGAAGTAGGGCGTCTGATCATGGCGCCCGAACACCGCAATGCCGACCTCCTGCCCCTGTGCATGAAACTTTCGTTTGTCGAACTGCTGCAGAACGCGAACGTGCAGCACTTCCATGCGTCCTGCCACATGAAGATGACGCGACTCTTCCGCCGCTTCGGCTTCAAGATCCACACCACGGCGACCGTAGCGGGCACCAAGGACTGTGCACTGATTCACGGCGACGTGCTTTCGGTGGCCGAAGCGCTGAAGGTGGAAGTACCGGGCCTGGCGCGTCCGGCGCTCAATGCCTGAAGGAAGGGAGCGCGGCGCGGGGTCAACGCCTGCGGCGCCTTCCAGCTCTGCTAGAGTGAAAGCAGAGGAGCACAAGCTCTCGGGGGGAAGGATGTACATGCACGTCAAGCGCTTGTTCGAGCGCTATCGCAGTTACCACGACATGGACCGGCCGATGCTGCAATGGATCGGCGTGGTCGGCTCCATAGCGTTCCCCCTGTTCTATCTTCTGCGGCGGACTTCGATCGTCCCGCCGCGATACGACGACTTCGAGCTGCGCGCGCTCGCCACGGTGCTGTGCATCGGGCTGGCGCTGCGCCGCTTCTGGCCCACGTCGTTGAAACCTTTCTTCTTCGCTTATTCCTACGCGGTGGTTTTCTACTGCCTGTCGTTCCTGCTCGCGTTCACCTCGCTGATGAACCAGGGCGGCACGCTGTCGGTCGTGAACATGGTGATGGCCACCGTTCTCATCATGCTCCTGGCCGACTGGCGCAATGCGGTGCTGATGCTCGGGGCGGGCTATGCGTCCAGCGTGGTGGCCTTCCTCCTGGTCGAGCCCGGCAGCAAGATCCCGCCGGAGTTCGCGGCCGGCGCCGTGTCCTCCATCCTGGTCGTCGTGGCGGGCGCCCTCTCCCATTACGGCCAGCAGCGGGCCGAGCTGCAGCGCATGCGACGGGTGTATGGCGGACTGGCGGGCTCCATCGCGCACGAGATGCGCAATCCGCTCGCTCAGCTGCGGCATTCGCTGGACACGATCGCCCGGACGCTGACGCCGGCGCAGCCTGCTGAAGGCACCCGCCTGGCGCCGGAGCAGGTGCAGGCCGTGCTCGTCACCGTCCAGCAAGGCCGTGAGGCGATCAGCCGGGGACTTCAGGCGATCGACCTGGCATTGCAGCAGCTGCAGCCCGCCCCGCTGGCCGCCGAGCGGATGCAGCCGGTGCTGGCCCTTTCCTGCGTGCAGCGTGCGCTTCAGACCTACGCGTACCAGGACGAGGCGGAACGCGCCATCGTCCGCCTCGACGCCCGCGGCGACTTCCGCTTCCGCGGCGACACCACCGCCCTGGAACTGGTGATCTTCAACCTGCTGAAGAACGCCCTGTACTACCTTCCGACTCATCCGGACATGACGGTCACCGTCACCGTCGCGGCCGAGCCCAGCCCGCGCATCGTGGTGCGCGACACCGGGCCGGGCATCCCGGTGGAGCAGCTGCCGCGCCTGTTCGACGAGTTCCACACCGTCGGCAAGGCGGAGGGCACCGGCCTGGGGCTCGCGTTCTGCCGCCGGGTGATGCAGGCGCTGGGCGGCGGGATCGCCTGCCGGTCGGTGCGCGGCTCGTTCACCGAGTTCACGCTCAATTTCCCCGTGCTGGCCGCCGACGAGGCCCTGGCCGCGCCGGAACGCGCTCCGGCTTCGCTCGCGGGGCGCACCGTGCTGGTGGTGGACGACCAGGCCATGAACCGCAGCGCGGCCAACGCCCTGTGCACCGGCTTCGGCATGCGCGTGCTGGAGGCCGATCACGGCCGGCAGGCGCTGGCCCTGCTGCGTGCCGGCACCGTGCCCGACGTGGTCCTGATGGACATGTCCATGCCCGGCCTGGACGGCCTGCAGACCACCCGCGCCCTGCGCGCCCTGCCCGGCTCCACCGGCCGCGTGCCGGTGGTGGCGCTGACCGCCAACGACTCGACCACGGTACGGCAGGAAGCCGCCGCGGCGGGCCTGCAGGACGTGCTGGGCAAGCCGGTCGACGGCGAACTGCTGCGACGCACGCTCGCCCGCCTGATCGCGCCTGAAGCCGCTTCCGCGATGGCCGAAGCGCCCGCGAAACCGGCGCCTTCCGCCGGCCTGCTGGACACCGACCGCATCGAGGACTTCCGCCGCATGGGCCTGATGGAGGACCTGCTGCCCGAGTCGCTCACCGGCATGCGCCGGCTGGTGCAGGAATTGCACGACTGCACGGCCGCGGGCAACGCCGACGGCACCCGTTCCGCGCTGCACACGCTGGTGGGCGTGAGCGGCGAGACCGGCGCCCGCGCGCTGCACCACCTGCTGCGGCAGCGCTATCGCGAGGTGCTGGAGTCGCGCGGGCCCGCGGGCGCGGGCTGGATCGAGGAGGTCCGCGCGCTGCTGGCTTCGACGGAGGAGGCGTTCCTGCGGCAGTACGGCGTGGCCGCCGCCGCGGTGCCGGTTCAGACCTCCAGCCACTCCTTGCGCGTGTAGGCGTCCGCGCGCAGGCTGTCCGGGGTTCCCTGGAACACGATGCTGCCGTGCCCCATGACGAGGGCACGGTCGGAGATCGCCATGGCGATGGTGAGCTTCTGCTCGATCAGCAGCACCGAGATGCCGCGTTCCTTGAGCTTCTTCAGGTACTCGGCCACCAGTTCCACGATCTTGGGCGCGAGGCCCTCGGTGGGCTCGTCGATGATGATCAGGTCGGGGTCGCCCATCAGCGTGCGGCACAGCGTGAGCATCTGCTGCTCGCCGCCCGAGAGCACGCCGGCCTCGGTGTGCTGGCGTTCCTTCAGGCGCGGGAACATCTGGTACATGTCGTCGAACGACCAGCGCCCCTTCTGGCCGGCGCGCTTCTGGCCGAGCATCAGGTTCTGGTGGACCGTGAGCTTGGGGAAGATGTCGCGGTTCTCGGGCACGTAGCCGATGCCCAGGTGGGCGATCTCGTAGGGCTTGCGGCCCAGCGCGGGCTTGCCCTTCCAGTCCACCGAGCCGGTGCAGTCGACCATGCCCATGATGGCCTTGGCCGTGGTGGAGCGGCCCGAGCCGTTGCGGCCCAGCAGCGCGACGATCTCACCGGGCTGCACGTCGAAGTGCACGCCGTGCAGGACGTGGCTCTTGCCGTAGAAGGCATGCAGGTTCTCGACCTTCAGCATTTCAGTGGCCTCCCACCTGCGCGTCGGCGACGTGCGAGCCGAGATAGGCCTCCTGCACGCGCTGGTTGGCCCGCACGTTCTCGGGCGTGTCGAAGGCGATCACCTCGCCGTAGACCACCACTGCGATCTTGTCGGCCAGGCCGAACACCACGCCCATGTCGTGCTCCACGGTCAGCAGCGTCTTGCCCACGGTGACTTCCTTGATCAGCTCGATGAAGCGGCGCGTCTCGCTCTTGCTCATGCCGGCGGTCGGTTCGTCGAGCAGGATGACGTCGGCGCCGCCGGCGATGGTGATGCCGATCTCCAGCGCTCGCTGTTCGGCATAGGTGAGGTTCACGGCCAGCACGTCGCGCTTCTTGCCCAGGTGGATCATCTCCAGCAGTTGCTCGGCACGCTCGTTGGCATCGTCCAGGTCGGCCAGGAACTTGAGGAAGGTGTAGCGGTAGCCCAGGCTCCACAGCACCCCGCAGCGCAGGTTCTCGAAGACGCTGAGCTTGGGGAAGATGTTGGTGATCTGGAAGCTGCGCGAGAGGCCCAGGCGGTTGATCTCGTACGGCTTCTTGCCGTCGATGCGCTTGCCATTGAGCAGCACCTCGCCGCTGGTGGGCTCGAAGCGGCCGCTGATCAGGTTGAACAGCGTGGACTTGCCGGCGCCGTTGGGACCGATGACCGCCACCCGTTCGCCGGACCGCACGGTCAGGTTGGCGCCGCGGATGATCTCGGTCTTGCCGAAGCTCTTGCGCAGGTCGCGCAGTTCCAGCGCGTAGGAGTTGGATGCCGTCATGCCATGGCCTCCCGGCGCTTGATCTCCTTCTCGATGTACTCCTGGATCTCGCCCCACTGCCGCACAAAATGGCGGCGTGCGATCTCGAACAGGCCAAGTCCGGTGAGCATCACGAACGCGCAGCCGAACCAGCTGTTGACGCCGTGCGCATCGAGCGTGGCGCCCAGGAACTGCAGCTGCGGCCCCAGTGCCGGATTGAGCTTGAGGTGATAGACCATCTCGATCATCCCGGCCGCCCCCAGCAGCACGATGAGCGCGGTGACGCCCAGTGCCAGGTAGCTGACCCAGAGGTCGCGCAACCGGCCGAACGAGGCCACGCGCAGGTTCATCATGATCAGGCTGGCGATGCCACCAGGCGCGTACATCACCATGAAGAGGAACACCAGGCCCAGGTACAGCAGCCAGGCCTTGGTGAGCTCGGACAGCAGCACGAAGGCCAGCACCATCAGGATGGCCCCGATGATCGGACCGAAGAAGAACGTCGCGCCGCCGAGGAAGGTGAAGAGCAGGTAGGCGCCCGAGCGCGGGCCGCTCACCACCTCCGACGTGACGATCTCGAAGTTGAGCGCCGCGAGACCGCCCGAAATCCCGGCGAAGAAGGCCGCCACGATGAAGGCGATGTAGCGCACCACCTGGGTGTTGTAGCCGACGAATTCCACCCGCTCGGGGTTGTCGCGCACCGCGTTGAGCATCCGGCCCAGCGGCGTCCGCGTGAAGGCGAACATCGCCGCCGTGCAGACGAAGGTATAGAGCGCGATCAGGTAGTAGAGCTGGATCTGCGGACCGAACGTGATGCCGAACGGCTTGGGACCCGTGACCCGGTTGCCGGAGATGCCGCCCTCGCCGCCGAAGAACTCGGGGAACATCAGCGCCGAAGCCCAGACCAGTTCGCCCACGCCCAGCGTGATCATCGCGAACGGCGTGGCGGCCTTCTTGGTCGTCACCCAGCCGAACACGACGGCGAACAGCATGCCGGCGAGGCCGCCCACCACAGGGATCAGGCTCACGGGGATCGGCAGGTTGCCCTTGGCGACCAGGTTGAGCGTGTGGATGGCCAGGAACGAGCCCATGCCCGAATACACCGCGTGGCCGAAGCTGAGCATGCCGCCCTGCCCCAGCAGCATGTTGTACGAGAGGCAGACGATGATCGCGATGCCCATCTGGCTGAGCATGGTGTGGGCCAGCGAGCTGGTCCACAGCTGGGGCGCCACGATCAGCAGCAACGCGAAGAGGCCCCAGACGATCCAGCGGCCGATGTTGTACGGCTTGAACTCGTAGTAGCCCTCGTGCGGCGCATCGGCGGGGATGGCCGGCGCCGCGGCGCCTTCCACGGTCATGGGCACGCCCACGCGGGTGTTCTCGCGGGCAGCGCCGGAGGATGGCGTATCGGTCAAGGTGGACATGGCTTCAACCCTCCCGCGTGCCGAGCAGGCCCTTGGGCCGGAAGATCAGGATGAGGACCAGGAACAGGTACGGCAGGATGGGTGCGATCTGGCTGATCTTCAGCTTCCACAGCGGATAGCCGAACGTCTGCGGGCTGATGCCGAACAGGCCCGAGAGCGACGCGTCGATGCCCACCGCGAAGGTCTGGATCACGCCGATCAGCAGCGAGGCGACGAAGGCGCCCGACAGCGAACCCATGCCGCCGACCACCACCACCACGAAGATGACCGAGCCGACGGTGGCCGCCATGCCCGGCTCGGTGACGAAGGCATTGCCGCCGACCACGCCCGCCAGGCCGGCCAGGGCCGCACCGCCGCCAAACACCAGCATGAACACGCGCGGCACGTTGTGCCCCAGCGCCTCCACGGTCTCGGGATGCGTGAGCGCCGCCTGGATCACCAGGCCGATGCGCGTGCGCGTGAGCAGCAGCCAGATGGAGATCAGCATCAGCACGGCCACCAGCATCATGAAGCCGCGGTACTTGGGGAAGGCGATGCCGTGCAGGTTGAAGAGCTGGCCGGAGAGTTCCGCCGGCACGCGGTAGTCGACCGAGCTCGTGCCCCAGACCAGCTGCACCATCTCCAGGATGATGAACGACAGCCCGAAGGTGATGAGCAGCTCCGGCACGTGGCCGAACTTGTGCACGCGGCGCAGGCAGTACTTCTCGAACAGAGCGCCGAGCAGCGCCACCACCAGCGGCGCGACGAACAGCGCGGGCCAGTAGCCCACCAGCTGCGCGGTGGTGAAGGCGGCGTAGGCGCCCAGCATGTAGAAGCTGGCGTGCGCGAAGTTGAGCACGCCCATCATGCTGAAGATCAGCGTGAGGCCGGAACTCAGCATGAACAGCAGCAGCCCGTAGCTGATGCCGTTCAGGAGCGAGATCGTGAAGAACTCCATGGACCCTCGGGAAGATGCGGGCAAAAAAAAGCCGGGACCGCTGGCGGAACCCGGCTTGTCGTGGGCGCCGGGCGGTCAGCCCGCCGGACGCTTCATCTGGCAGCTGGTGGGCGTGCTGGACACGTACGGGTCCATCTGCTTGATCGGCACGAACGTGTAGTCGGTGTTCTCCACCTTGTACTCGCCTTGCTTGGCCTTCTGCCACTTGGTGATGAACATGCTCTGCTGCAGCTGGTGGTCGGAGGCGCGCATTGTCACATCGCCGGCGAAGCTCTTGACCTGCAGGCCTTCCATCGCGCGCGACACCTTCACCGGGTCGGTGGCGCCGGCCTTGGCGATGGCGGCACCCAGCAGTTGGATGCCGTTGTAGGTGGCGTAGGTGTAGTAGTCGTCGTTGAACTTCTTCTTGAAGTCGGCGGCCAGCTTGCCGATCTCGCCGGTCTGGTTGGCATGGCCGTACGCCACCACGTACACCTCGCTGTCGCCGCCGGACGCCAGCGCCGTCGGCGTGCCGGTGACGCCGGCGTAGTAGGTGTACATCGGGATCTTGAGGCCCGCGTCGTTCAGCGCCTTGACCAGCAGCGTGAGGTCCTGGCCCCAGTTGCCGGTGACGATGGTGTCGGCGTTGGCCTGCTTGATCTTGGCCACGTACGGCGAGAAATCCTTGACCTGCCCGATCGGGTGCAGGTCCTCGCCGACGATCTTGACGTCGGGGCGCTTGCGCGCGATGGCGTCCTTGAAGTACTTGGCGACCTGGTGCCCGTGCGAGTAGTTCTGGTTGATCAGGAAGACGTTCTTGACCTTGGGCTGGTCCTTCATGAACGTCGTCAGCGCCTCCATCTTCATGGAGGTGTCGGCGTCCAGGCGGAAGTGCCAGTAATCGCACTTCTCGTTGGTCATCGCGGGATCGACCGCGGCGTAGTTGAGGTACACGACCTCCTTGCCGGGATTGCGCTCGTTGTGCTTGGCCACCGCGTCCAGGATGGCCAGGCCGGCGCCGGAGCCGTTGCCCTGCGTGACGTAGCGGAAGCCCTGGTCGATGGCGGCCTTCAGCGTGTTGAGGCTTTCCTGCGGCGAGCCCTTGTTGTCGAAGCCGACCACCTCGAACTTGACGCCGGCGGGGGTCTTGCCCGACAGCTGCTCGGCGACGAACTGCCAGCTCTTCAGCTGGTTCTGCCCGACGTTGGCGAAGGGCCCGGACAGCGGATCCATGAACGCGATGCGCACGGTCTGGCCCTTGAGCGCGCCGCCGCCGGCAGCGGCGGGAGCCTGCTGCGCAACGGCGACGCCGGCACCGGCGAGGGCCAGCACGCCCGCCACGGTGACTTGCCTCAGCGCGAAGTTCATGTCTTGTCTCCTGGGTGGTTCTGAATGGGCGCAGGGTACAAGTTTTCACGCAGAGCAACCGTCAGGGAATGCCCGTAAGGTCGCCGCACCCTATCGCCCAGGCGACATGCTCGCAGCATCGACGCGTCCTTCACGCGGTCGGCAGGCGGTAGTCCTTCAGCTTCTCGCGCAGCCGCGTCTTGAGCATCTTGCCGGTGGCGCCCAGCGGGATCGCGTCGACGAACACCACGTCGTCGGGGACCTGCCACTTGGCGATCTTGCCCTCGTAGAACTTCAGCAGCTCCTCTCGGGTGAGTTCCATGCCGGGCTTCTTCACCACCGCGACGATGGGCCGCTCATCCCACTTCGGATGCGGCATGCCGACGCACGCGGCCATCTGCACCGCGGGATGCGCCATCGCGATGTTCTCGATGTCGATCGAACTGATCCACTCGCCGCCGGACTTGATCACGTCCTTGCTGCGGTCGGTGATCTGCATGTAGCCCTCGGCGTCGATCGTGGCCACGTCGCCGGTGGGGAACCAGCCGTCGACCAGCGGATCGCCGCCCTCGCCCTTGAAGTACTCGCGCACGATCCACGGGCCCTTCACGTACAGGTCGCCGAACGTCTTGCCGTCCCACGGCAACTCCTGGCCGTCGTCGCCGACGATCTTCATGTCGACGCCGAAGATCGCGCGGCCCTGCTTCAGGCGGATCTTCATCTGCTCGTCGGCGGAGCGCTCGAGGTGCTTGTTCTTCAGCGTGCACAGCGTGCCCAGCGGACTCATCTCGGTCATGCCCCACGCGTGCAGCACCTCGACGCCGTAGTCCTCGCGGAAGGCATGGATCATCGCGGGCGGGCAGGCCGAGCCGCCGATGACGGTGCGCTTGAGCGTGGAAAAGCGCAGCCCGCCCGGCTTCATGTGGCCGAGCAGCATCTGCCACACGGTGGGCACGCCGGCCGCGTAGGTGACCTTCTCGGCCTCGATCAGCTCGTAGACCGACTTGCCGTCCAGCGCGGGTCCGGGGAACACCAGCTTGCAGCCGGTGAGCGCCGCCGAGTACGGGATGCCCCAGGCGTTGACGTGGAACATCGGCACGACCGGCAGCACCGAATCGCGCGCCGACAGGCCCATGACGTCGGGCAGCGCCGCCGCGTAGGCGTGCAGCAGGGTCGAGCGGTGGCTGTAGAGCGCGGCCTTCGGGTTGCCCGTGGTGCCGCTCGTGTAGCACATGCTCGAGGCCGAGTTCTCGTCGAAGCTCGGCCAGGCGTAGGTGGTCGGATGGCCGCCGATCCAGTCCTCGTAGCTCACCAGGCCCGGGATGCCGGTGTCCTGCGGCAGCTTGCCGCTGTCGCACAGCATCACGTAGCGCTTGATGGTCGGGCACTTGGCGTGGATGGCCTGCACCAGCGGCAGGAAGGTGGCGTCGAAGCACAGCACCTGGTCCTCGGCGTGGCTGGCGATCCAGGCGATCTGGTCGGGATGCAGCCGCGGGTTGATCGTGTGCAGCACCCGGCCGGAGCCCGAGACGCCGAAGTACAGCTCGAGGTGGCGATAGCCATTCCAGGCCAGTGTGGCGACGCGGTCGGAGAACAGCAGGTTCATCGCGTCCAGCGCATGCGCGACCTGCCGGGCCCGCGCCGCCACGTCGCGCCAGGCATAGCGGTGGGTGTCCCCCTCCACCCGGCGCGAGACGATCTCGCCGTCGCCGTGGTGGCGCTCGGCGAAGTCGATCAGCGACGAGATCAGCAGGGGTTGGCTTTGCATCAGGCCGAGCATGGCGTCTCCTTCGGTACGGCTCTTGTATGGAAGACGCGATGCTAAGACCAACGCCGCCGCGGCGGGGCCGCGGTCAACCCGGAGAACGGGGCTTTCAGGCCGCAGCGGCCAGGGGCACAGGCTGCACCGAGCGCTCGAACTGCAGGATGACGGTGGTGCCCTCGCCCACCGTGGATTCCAGGCGCACCGAGCCGCCGGCCGCATTCATCACGCGCTGGCAGAACATCAGGCCCATGCCGTTGCCGCCGTTGCCGGCGCGGGTGGTGACCGGCTCGCGCGTCAGCCTGGCCAGGACCTCGGGCGGGATGCCCGCGCCGTTGTCGACGAAGCGCAGCCACGCGCGCGGAGCCTCGCCGCCGCTGTCGCAGCCGGCCTCGATGCGCAGGCTGGGCCGGTCGCGGCCGCGCAGCGCCTGCAGCGCGTTCTTCATCAGCGTGCACAGCACGAGGTACAGCAGGTCGCGGCGGCCGGGCAGGCGGAAGTCCTGCGCGATCCTGTGCGTGACCCAGAGCCGCTCCGAGTCCTCGAACGGGAACTCGTCCAGCAGCGCCGTGACCAGCGCGGCGGCGCTCACCGTCTGCGGGGCGGCGCCCGGATAGGCATCGCGCGCGGATTGCAGGAAGGTGGCCACGAGCGACTGGCAGTACTGCGCGCGGCGCTCGGCCCGCTCCAGCGCCGCCAGCAGTTCGCCGGGCTGGTGTTCCTCGAACTCGGCGATGCCGGGGCGCCCGTCGGCCGGGCGCGCGCGGGCGGCGACCGCGCTGACGCAGCCGCGCACCGTGGCCAGCGGCGTGTTGAGTTCGTGCGCCAGGAAGCCGAGCGTCTCGCGCAGCGTGGCCGCGCGGCTTTCGTTCATCGCGCGCTCCAGCGCCTGCTGGCGGTACAGGGCGAGCGCCTCGCGCAGCGCTTCGCGCGTGGGCTCGTCCTCCAGCGGCTTCTCGAGGATGCGCAGCACCTTGCCCTGGTTGACCGCCGCGATGGCGACGTCCTTCTCCGCATAGGCAGTGGCCAGCAGCCGCACGATGTGGCGATGGTCGCTCTGCACGCGCCGCAGCAGCTTCATGCCGTCCTGCTCGGGCATGCGGTAGTCGGTGACCAGCGCCGCGAACTCGTCGGGGCGGCTGTCAAGGATCGCCATGGCGTCGTCGACGCTGGCGGCGGTGGCGACGTCGAACTCGCCGCCGAAGCAGCGGGCGAACCACTTGCGCGACGGCGCCTCGTCGTCGACGAACAGGATGGCGCGTGCAACGTCCGGCATGGGGAAACTCTCTACTTCTCGACGGCGCCGGCGTGGCGGGCCCCGTATTCCCGCAGGGCCTGCTCGGTGCGGACGGCCAGCGCCTGCACGGCGGGCAGCCATTGCCCCAGCGGCGGCCATTCGGCCTTCTCGAGCACGGGAACGTAGACGCCGCGCACCCGCTGGTACAGCGCCAGCGCCCCAGCCTCCCCGCTCATGCCCAGCAGCGAGTGCAGCGCCTGCTGCGCCCGTCCCAGGTCCTGCGCGGCCATGGCCTGCTGCAGCACGCCGACGAGGCGGCGGATCTCGGGCAGGTAATCGGCCAGCATCTCGTCCAGCAGGCCGAGCCGGTGGTAGCTCTCCAGCCGGGCGACGTTGAGCAGCGGCCCCTCCTCGCCCCCGGCCGGCGCGGGCGCCGGGGTGACGGTGGGGGGCTCGATCGGAGCCGCCGGCGGCACGTCCTGGCGCCCGGCCGTGAGCTCCGCGATCACCTCGCACAGCTTGGGCGCCTCGATCGGCTTGACCAGGAAGCCGTTCATGCCGGCGTCGCGGGCGGCCTGCATCGCGGGCGCGTCCGAGTGCGCGGTGAGCGCGACGATGGGGATGCCGGACCAGCCTTCGTCGCTGGCGCGGATGGCGCGCGAGGTGTCCAGGCCGCCCAGGCCGGGCATGTTCAGGTCCATCAGCACCACGTCGAAGGCGGGGTCGGTGCGCAGCGACTGGAGCACCGCCTCGCCGTTGTCCACCTCGACGACCGAGGCGCCGGCCTCGCGCAGGTACGCGGCCACGGCGCGGCGGTTGTAGGCGCTGTCGTCGGCCAGCAGCACGCGGCGCTGCGACAGCGGGCGGGCGCCGGCCGGCGAAGCCGCGCTGCGCTGCTCGATCGCCTTTTGCAGCGCCTGCACCAGCGGCAGCTGGGCCGAGGGCTTGGCGACGAAGCCGTCCATGCCGGCGCGCTGGGTCTTCACCCGCGCCAGGTGGGCCGGCTCGCTGGTGTGGGCGATGATCCGCACGTAGCGGTTGGCCGGCACCTGGCCCGAACGGATCTTCTGGGCGACGTGGTAGCCGTCGCGCACCGGCATGTTCAGGTCCAGCAGCACCAGGTCGTAGGCATGGCGCTCGAGCAGGTCCAGCGCGCGCTGGCCGTCGGGCGCCTCGTCGATCACCATCCCCAGCGGGCGCAGCTTGTGGCGCGTGGTCACGCGCTGGGCGGCGTCGTCCTCCACCAGCAGCAGGCGCTTGTCGGCCAGCACGGCGCTTGCGGCCTGCAGCACCTGCTGGCGGTGGGCCTCGCGTGCCTCCTCGCCGGCCGGCGGGAAATCCATGATGAATTCGGTGCCGTCGCCGGGCACCGACTGGCAGCGGATCCGGCCGCCGAAGGCCTTCATGACGCGCTCGCAGTAGGCCAGCCCCAGCCCGGTGCCGCCCGATTTGCCGACTGAGCGGAAAGGCTGGAACAGGGTGGCCTGCACGGCCGGCGCGATGCCGGGGCCGTCGTCGCGCACGCTCACCTGCTGGCGGCTGACCGTGATGACCACCCCGGTGCCCGGTTTCGGCCCCATGTAGTACAGCGCGTTCTTGATGAGGTTGAACAGCACGAACAGGTAGGCCGTCTCGTCGCCCAGGAACTGGAAGTCCTCGTCCACCTTCACCGAAACGGCGGCGCGCGCAACCTCGCTGTCGTAGCCGTATTCGTCCACCGCTTTCTGCGCCACCTCGGCGGCGGACAGGTAGGAGAACGAGGCGGTGTCCAGCGGCCTGGCGCTGACCTCGTCCAGCGTCATCGAGATCACCTGCAGCCCACGGTCGATGGCCTGCTCGCCTTGCGAGAGGTGCCGATACAGCGCCTCCAGCTGGCTGCCCTCCAGGTACGACAGCCGGCCGACCAGGCCGGGCGCCGGCAGTTCGCGCTGGACCGACTGCAGGCTGTGGCGCACCTGCGCCAGCGGATTGCGCATCTCGTGCGCGATCGATCCGGCGATGGCCGCGTAGCCGGCGCGGACCTTTTCCGAGGTGGCGCGCTCCAGGGCCATCTTGAACAGGCAGCCGCCCACCAGCACGAGCAGCAGCGTCGGCAGTCGGGCGATGTAGTCGGCCGGCAGCGTCGGGTCGGGCGTCGTGGCGGCGTACGCCCCGACGGCGGCGGCCATCCCGATGACCAGCATGGCGACGGTGTTGCGCCAGTCGGTCATGAGGATGACGAAGAACGTGGCCATCAGCGTGCTGCCGACCCCGGTCGTGCCGCCGCCGTCGTTCTTGAGCGCGGTGAACACGAACGCGAACGGCAGCGTGAACACCAGCGCCGCCCAGGAATAGTCGAAGTAGCGTGCCCGCAGCCGCTCGGGCCAGTACCGGCGCAGCAGCAGCATCGAGCACAGCGCCCCGGCCGTCACGCGGATCCAGAGGTCGTCGTACGCCGGCTCCGTCTTGAGCAAGCGCAGCAGGTAGAACATCGGGAAGCAGACCGCCCCGAGCCAGCCCGCGTACCAGAGCATCAGCGGCTCGTGAAGGTGGTACGCCCGGTGGCGGTCCAGCAGGTTCCTGACCAGGCCCATGTGCCTTCTACTTCCTAGTTGGGCAGCGTCGCCCCGTTGCGGTCCAGCGCCTGCAGGACGGCCGCCGCGCGGCCGTGGATCAGGGTGTACGTCTTTTCGGTGCCCGGCAGCGGCACGCCGGAGGCGAACGCCGCGAAGGCGAACCGGCGGTAGAGCCGGCCCAGCACGTGGGTGCACGATGCATAGAGATTCTCGATGGGCGTCTGCCGGGAGGCGTAGTCGAGCGAGAGGTACAGGCAGCGCCGCAGCGCATCCACATCGCTTCTGTACTGCTCAGACAACACCAGTCGCCCCACTTCCCAACGGGAACCGTCGTGTTTCGGTGCATCCGGCCCGAGCTGATCCAGCAGATCCTCCGTGAGGGTCAGCCGGTGCCCCATCGGCACGAGCCGGATGGTGCCGATCAGCTCACCGTCGAGCTCGAAAGCACCGACGAAACCCAACTCGTCTCTTTTTTTTCGAGCTCGTGGAAGCTCCGCCCAGCGGCGGTGTGGACGGACAGGTCGATTTCTTCCCGCAGCGGGAGCACGCGCTCGATCTGCGCCGGCGTGCGCAGATGCACCAGCCGGACGTCGGCCATGCCCGGGATGTGCGGGATGGGAGGCATGCCGGTAGTGGAATGGATTTGCGCGTGCGGGCTCATGGGGCGTGTCCTTAAAACAAAATGAAACAGGCTACGTGGGGCACGCAGCTCTGCCGATGTTAGGGCAGCAAATCCTTTTCCGCCTGTCAGAACTGACAGGGCAGGACAATATGGCCGATGAATGACATTTCCGTGGCCCTTGCGGAAGTGGACCTGGGCGTGCAATGGCGCCACAGTTTCGCTGCCCTCGGCCCGGCGTTCCACACCGAACTCCGGCCTACCCCCCTGCCCTCGCCCTACCTGGTCGGGCTGAACCGCCGCCTGGCGGGCGACCTGGGCCTCGACGCCGGCCAGCTCGCCTCCGACGAAGGCGTCCAGGCGCTGACCGGCAACCTGCCCATCGCCGGCGCCCGACCGTTGGCTTCCGTCTACAGCGGCCACCAGTTCGGGGTCTGGGCCGGGCAGCTGGGCGACGGACGGGCGATCCTGCTGGGCGAGATCGACGCTCCGGGCGGCTCGCAGGAGCTGCAGTTCAAGGGCAGTGGCCGCACGCCCTATTCGCGCATGGGCGACGGCCGCGCCGTGCTGCGATCGAGCATCCGCGAATTCCTGGGCAGCGAGGCCATGCACGGCCTGGGCATCCCCACGACCCGGGCGCTGAGCGTGACCGGCTCCGACGCGCCGGTGCGCCGGGAGGAGATCGAGACCGCGGCCGTCGTCGTGCGGGTGTCGCCCAGCTTCATCCGGTTCGGCCATTTCGAGCACTTCGCCTCGCGCGAGCAGTACGGCGAGCTGCGGGCGCTGGCCGACCACGTGATCGACCGCCACTACCTCGCCTGCCGCGCCACCGAGCGGTTCGGAGGCAACGCCTACGCCGCCTTCCTGGAGCAGGTCAGCGAGCGCACGGCGGCCCTGCTCGCCCAATGGCAGGCGGTGGGCTTCTGCCACGGGGTGATGAACACCGACAACATGAGCATCCTGGGGCTGACCATCGACTACGGCCCGTTCCAGTTCCTGGATGCCTTCGATCCGAACCACATCTGCAACCACAGTGACGAGAGCGGCCGCTACGCCTACAACCGCCAGCCCAACGTGGCGTACTGGAACCTGTTCTGCCTCGGCCAGTCCCTGCTGCCGCTGATCGGCGACGAGGAGCTGACGCTGGCGGCGCTGGAGTCGTACAAGACCGTGTTCCCGCGCGAGCTCGAAGCCCGAATGCGCGACAAGCTGGGCCTGGCCGACGCGCGGGAAGGCGATCGCGAGCTGATCGAGCGCGTCCTGCAGCTGATGGCCAAGGACCGCGTGGACTTCACCATCTTCTGGCGGCGCCTGTCCCACGCGGTGGCGGATGGACAGGTCCAACCGGTGCGCGACCTGTTCCTGGACCGCGAAGGCTTCGACGCCTGGTGGAAGGACCATTGCGCGCGCCTGCCGGCCGACCGCGCCGCCGCCGGACTTGCCATGCTCCGCACGAACCCCAAGTACGTGCTGCGCAACCACCTGGGCGAACTCGCGATCCGGCGCGCGAAGGACAAGGACTTCGCCGGCGTGGCCGAGCTGCTCGACGTCATCGATTCGCCTTTCGACGATCATCCGGATCACGACGAACTCGCCGGCTTCCCGCCCGACTGGGCGACCCACATCGAGATCAGCTGCTCCTCATGAACTACCCCATCCAGAAAACCGAAGCCGAATGGAAGGCCCTGCTGGCCGAGAAGGGTGCCGAGCGCGGCGCCTTCGAGGTGACGCGCCACGCATCCACCGAGAGGCCCTTCACCGGCAAGTACGAACGCGTCTGGGCCGACGGCAGCTACCACTGCATCTGCTGCGGGAACAAACTGTTCGATTCGGGCACCAAGTTCGACGCCGGCTGTGGCTGGCCGAGCTTCTCGCAGGCGGTGCCGGGCGCGATCAAGGAGATCCGCGACACGAGTCACGGCATGATCCGCACCGAGACCGTCTGCGCGCAATGCGGCGCCCACCTGGGCCACGTGTTCCCCGACGGCCCCGGCCCCACCGGCCTGCGCTATTGCATGAACTCCGCCTCGCTGGACTTCCAAGAAAAGCCTGAATGAAACTGCTGATCGATTTCCTGCCCATCGCCGTCTTCTTCGTCGCCTTCAAGCTGTTCGACATCTGGGTCGCCACCGGCGTGGCGATCGCCGCGACGGTCGCGCAGATCGCCTGGCTGCGATGGTCCACGGGCAAGGTCGAGCCGATGCAATGGCTCAGCCTCGGCGTCATCGTGCTGTTCGGCGGCGCCACCCTGCTCGCGCACAACGAGACCTTCATCAAGTGGAAGCCGACGGTGCTGTACTGGCTGATGGGCGGCGCGCTCTTCATCGGCCAGCTGGTGTTCCGCCGCAACCTGCTCAAGTCGCTGATGGGCGCGCAGATGTCCCTGCCCGAATCCGCCTGGCGCGTCATGAACTGGAGCTGGATCGCCTTCTTCGCCGTGATGGGCGTGGTCAACCTGTGGGTGGCCTTCAACTTCGACACCGACACCTGGGTGAACTTCAAGTTGTTCGGCGGCCTGGGCCTGATGGTCGCCTTCGTGCTCGCGCAGGCCGTGTACCTGTCGCGCTTCATGAAGGCCGAGGCCGAGTAACCGTGGCCACCGGCATCACCGCCGACATGCTTCGGCGCCGCCTCGAGGAGAGGCTGGCGCCGAGCCGGCTCGAAGTGCTCGACGAGAGCTACCAGCACGCGGGCCACGTGGGCGCCGACGAGAGCGGCATGGGCACCCATTTCCGGGTGCGCATCGACTCCCCGCTCTTCAGCGGCAAGTCACGTCTGGCGCGACATCGCCTTGTGTATGATTCGTTGCAGGACTACATCGACGCGGGGCTGCACGCCCTTGCCATCGAAACCGCCTGATCTCCCCCGCTTCCCGTTCGACCCTTTGAGAGGGACTTCCCCCATGAAACAGCAAATCGTCGCGGCCCTGGCCGCCGCCCTCGTGTGCGCCGCGCTGCCTGCCGCGGCGCAGAACGTCGCCATCGTCAACGGCAAGCCGGTGCCCAAGGCGCGGATGGACGCGCTGGCCTCGCAGATCGCCAAGTCGGGCCGCCCGGTCACGCCGGAGATGTCCGAGCAGCTGAAGGAGGAGGTCATCGCCCGCGAGGTGTTCATGCAGGAAGCGCAAAAGCGCGGCCTGGACGGCTCCGACGACTTCCGCACGCAGATGGAACTGGCCCGCCAGACCCTGCTGATCCGCGAGCTGTTCGCCGATTACCAGAAGAAGAACCCGGTGACCGACGCCGACATCAAGGCCGAGTACGACAAGTTCGTGGCGGCCAACGGCGGCAAGGAATACAAGGCCCGCCACATCCTGGTGGAGAAGGAAGACCAGGCCAAGGCGATCATCGCCAGCCTGAAGAAGGGCGGCAAGTTCGAGGACATCGCCAAGAAGCAGTCCAAGGACCCCGGATCCGGCGCCAACGGCGGCGACCTCGACTGGGCCAACGCCTCCAGCTACGTGCCCGAGTTCTCCCAGGCCATGATCAAGCTGAACAAGGGCCAGACCACCGACGCGCCGGTCAAGTCGCAGTTCGGCTGGCACGTGATCCGCCTGGACGACGTGCGCGAGGCCCAGCTGCCCCAGCTGGACGAGGTCAAGCCCCAGATCACGCAGGCGCTGCAGCAGCAGAAGCTGGCCAAGTTCCAGCAGGACCTGCGCACGGGCGCGAAGATCGAATAAGCCTCGCTTCGATGCACCCATGACAAGGCGGCCGCGAGGCCGCCTTTTTCTTGGTCATCAGCGCAGGAGCAACGACACCGCCGTCAGCACGCCGATCATCACGGGCTGGTGCAGCATGTACCAGGTCAGGCTCCAGCGCCCGAGCCACGGCAGCGCGCCCACGCCGCGCGGCAGCGGCCCCTGCAGCACGGAAGGCCGCTTGGCCAGCAGCCACTGGCCGGCCGCCATGCCCCACCACATCGCGCCCAGCCAGGGAAAGACCGGCACGTAGTCCTCGGTGATCGGCTTGCGGCTGATCAGCCCCAGCCAGTGGAACGGCCCGCGATTCAGGAATTCCAGCGCCGGCCACTGCGCGTGCATCCACGGCGCCAGCGCCCAGAGGCCGATCGCCGCCGCGCCCGCGAGCCACAGCCATCGGCCCCACCCCGCCGTCAGCCGCACCAAGACCAGCATCACGGCGATGCCGTGCAGCACGCCGAAGAAGATGTAGCTGCGCGGGAACATGAACCACGAACCCACCGTCACCAGCAGCGCGCAGCCGGCGATCTGCGCCCAGCGGCGCCAGAAGCGCCGCCACGACTGGCCCTGGACGTGCGCCACCGCCTGCGACAGGCCCGCGCAGAACAGGAACAGGCTCACGATGGCGGTGCGCTGCCAGGTCCAGACCGGGTCGTTGTGGAAGTCCTGGCGGATCCAGCGGAAATAGTTGAGGTCGAAGGCGAAGTGGTAGGCCGTCATCCAGACGATGGCGGCGCCGCGCAGGGCGTCGAGTCGGTCGTAGCGGGCACTGGGCATCGCGGCGGAGTGTAGGGCCGGCCTTGCGCCAGCCTGGCCGCGGCGCGGCTAGCGGTCGTTCTTGCCGACCTTGGCGAACGGGTCGAGCTCGCCCATCTGGCTGGGTGTCGCGTCCTTCACGCGTACGCTGTTCGTGGGCGAGAGCCCGCCGAGCTGGCTGTCGAGCTGGAACTGCGACTCCTCCCACAGGCTCCAGGCCGATTCGTCGTGGTCCTCGCGCACTTCCGGCAACGGAGGCGGTTCGGCCACCAGCGGCGCGGGACGCGAACGGGACGTCCGGGGCGGCGGGACCTTGACGGCAGGCTTGCCCTGCGGCTTGGCAGGCGTGTCTTTGCGACGGAACAGCTTGAACATCGTGGGTCCCCCGATACCGCCGGGGTTGTAACTTGATGGTTACATTGGACTCCCAGGTCGAGGGGCGGTCAAGGGGGCCCGCCCTAGAATCGCGCCTTCCGCCCGCTCCCCCGCCTCCCATGTCTCTCCAGAGCCACCAGCTCGAGCTGCTCGCGCCTGCCCGCGATGCGGACATCGGCATCGAAGCCCTGCGCCACGGCGCCGACGCCGTCTACATCGGCGGCCCCGGCTTCGGCGCCCGCGTCTCGGCCGGCAACGACCTGCACGACATCGAGCGCCTGTGCCGCGAAGCCCATCGGTACAACGCGCGCATCTTCATCACCCACAACACCATCCTTCGCGACGACGAGCTCGAAGCCGCGCGCAAGATGGCCTGGGACGTGTGGAACGCCGGCGCCGACGTGCTGATCGTGCAGGACATGGGCCTGCTGGAGATCGACCTCCCGCCCATCCAGCTGCACGCCAGCACGCAGACCGACATCCGCACGCCCGAAAAGGCGAAATTCCTGCAGGACGCCGGCTTCTCCCAGATGGTGCTGGCGCGCGAGCTCACGCTGGAGCAGATCCGCGAGATCCACCAGGTGATCGACATGGAGCGCTGCAAGCTGGAGTTCTTCATCCACGGCGCGCTGTGCGTGGCGTACAGCGGCCAATGCTTCATCAGCCATGCGCATACCGGTCGCAGCGCCAACCGCGGCGACTGCAGCCAGGCCTGCCGCCTGCCCTACCACGTGCAGGACGCGCAGGGCCGCTACATCGCGCACGACCAGCACGTGCTCTCGATGAAGGACAACAACCAGAGCGCCAACCTTGCCGCCCTGGTGGACGCCGGCGTGCGCAGCTTCAAGATCGAGGGCCGCTACAAGGACATGGGCTACGTGAAGAACATCACCGCCCACTACCGCAAGCTGTTCGACGAGCTGATCGAGGACCGCGAGGGCGGACCCGCGCCGCTGTCACGCGCGTCCAGCGGGCGCACCACTTTCACCTTCACGCCCGATCCGAACCAGAACTTCAACCGGGAGTTCACCGACTACTTCGTCAACGGCCGCCAGGACGACATCGGCGCCTTCGACTCGCCCAAGAACCCCGGCCAGGCGATCGGCTGGGTCACCCAGGTGGGCCCCGACTGGGTCGAGCTCGAATGCACGAACGCCGCCAGCGTGCTGCACAACGGCGACGGCCTGTGCTACTTCGACCTGCAGAAGCAACTGGTGGGCGTGGCGATCAACCGCGCGGAACCGTCGGCCACGCTGGGCCGGTGGCGCGTGTTCCCCAAGGACCCGATCGCGCAGATGCGCGACCTGCGCAAGGGGACGCAGCTCAACCGCAACCGCGACATGAGCTGGGTGCGGCTGCTGGAGAAGAAGTCCAGCGACCGCCGCATCGGCCTGTGGGCCGTGCTGGCGGAGACGGCCGACGGCTTCCGCCTGGACCTCACCGACGAGGACGGCCACGCGGGCACGGCATCGATCGTCCATGCCAAGGAACCCGCCCGCGACGCGGCCCGCAACGAGGCGAGCCTGCGCGAGCACCTCGCCCGCTTCGGCTCCACGATCTTCGAGGCCATCGACATCCAGCTGCAGCTTTCGGGCGCCTGGTTCGTCCCGGCTTCGGTACTGAACCCGCTGCGGCGCGATGCCGTCGAAGCGCTGGAAACGGCTCGCGCCGCGGCCTACGTGCGTCCCCTGCGCGCGAAGCCTGTCGAGCCGCCCGTGCCCTATCCCGAGGACACCCTCACCTACCTGGCGAACGTGTTCAACCACAAGGCGCGCGACTTCTATGCGAAGCACGGCGTGAAGGTGATCGAGCCGGCCTACGAGAGCCACGAGGAGGAAGGCGAGGTCAGCCTCATGATCACCAAGCACTGCGTGCGCTGGTCCATGAGCCTGTGCCCCAAGCAGGCCAAGGGCGTGGTCGGCGTCAAGGGCACGATCAAGGCCGAGCCGCTGCAACTGGTCAACGGCAAGGAGAAGCTCACCCTGCGCTTCGACTGCAAGCCGTGCGAGATGCATGTGGTCGGGCGCATGAAGAACTCCGTCAAGCACCAGCGCGCCCGGGAGATGGCGGAGGTGCCGATGACGTTCTACCGGACGCGGCCGTCGGCTACCCGACCCGCCTGAACCTCGTCGTCCCCGCCTTGGGGGGGAGGACGAATGCCAGTTACCCCACCCACTTCCTGGCATTGCGCCAGATGCGCAGCCAGGGACTGAACTCGCTCTTGTCCCCGCCCGTCCAGGACATCTGGACGTTGCGGAACACGCGTTCGGCGTGGGGCATCATGGCCGTGAAGCGGCCGTCGGCCGTGGTCACCGCCGTGAGGCCGCCGGGGCTGCCGTTGGGGTTCGACGGGTAGTCCTCGGTCGGACGGCCGTGGTGGTCGGTGAAGCGCATCGCCGCGATCGCCTTCGCCGGGTCGCCGCGATGGGCGAAGTTCGCGTAGCCCTCGCCGTGCGCCACCACGATCGGCAGCCGGCTGCCCGCCATGCCCGCGAAGAACAGGCTGGGCGACTCCAGCACCTCCACCTGCGACAGCCGCGCCTCGTAGCGCTCGCTGCGGTTGGTGGTGAAGCGCGGCCAGTCCTGCGCGGCGGGGATGATGTCGGCCAGCTCGGCCAGCATCTGGCAGCCGTTGCACACGCCCAGTGCGAAGGTGTCGTTGCGCGCGAAGAAGGCCTGGAACTGCTTGGACAGCCTGGGATTGAAGGTGATGCTGCGCGCCCAGCCGATGCCCGCGCCCAGCGTGTCGCCGTAGCTGAAGCCGCCGCAGGCGACGAAGCCCTTGAAGTCCGGCAGGTTGGCGCGGCCCGACTGCAGGTCGGTCATGTGCACGTCCACCGCCTCGAAGCCCGCGGTGTCGAAGCAATAGGCCATCTCCACGTGCGAGTTGACGCCCTGCTCGCGCAGGATCGCCACCTTGGGCCGCGACAGGTTCAGGAACGGCGCCGCCACGTCCTCGCGCGGATCGAAGCTGGGCGCGAACTGCAGGCCCGGGTCGGCCGGATCGCCCGCCGCCGTGTGCTCCTGGTCGGCGCCCGCCGGGTTGTCGCGCTGCCGGCAGATCTTCCAGCTGACGCTGTCCCAGACCTGGTGCAGGTCGGCCAGCTTCGCGCTGAACACCGCCTTGGTGTCGCGCCAGACCTGGACCTCGCCCTTGCCCACGTCGATGCCCGACGAGGCCGGGCGCGTCGTGCCGACGAAATGGCTGTGCCTGGACAAGCCGTGCTCGCGCAGCACCTGCATGACCTCGTTGCGCTGGTCGGTGCGGACCTGCAGCAGCACGCCGAGTTCCTCGTTGAACAGGGCCTGCAGCGTGAGCTCCTCGCGGCGCGCGCTGACCTGGCCGGCCCAGTTCTTGGCGTCGCCGTACTCGGCGCGGCTGTCGCTGATGCCGTCGCCTTCGGTGACCAGCAGGTCCACGTTCAGGCTCACGCCCACGTGGCCGGCGAAGGCCATCTCGCAGGCCGCCGCCAGCAGGCCGCCGTCGCTGCGGTCGTGGTAGGCCAGCACGCGGCCCTGGGCGCGCAACGCGTTGACGGCATCGACCAGCTTCACCAGGTCCTGCGGATCGTCCAGGTCCGGCACCTCGCCGCCCGCCTGCTCCAGCACCTGCGCCAGGATGCTGCCGCCCATCCGGCGGCGGCCCTTGCCCAGGTCGACCAGCACCAGGGTCGTGTCCCCGGTGGACTCCAGCTGCGGCGTGAACGTCGGGCGCACGTCGTCGATGCTGGCGAAGGCGGTGATGATCAGGCTGACCGGCGAAACGACTTTCTTGGCCTCGGCGCCGTCCTGCCATTGCGTGCGCATCGACAGGCTGTCCTTGCCGACCGGGATGGAGACGCCCAGCGCGGGGCAAAGCTCCAGGCCGACGGCCCTGACCGTGTCGTAGAGCGCGGCGTCCTCGCCGGCTTCGCCGCAGGCGGCCATCCAGTTGGCCGACAGCTTGACCTTCTTCAGCTCGATCGGCGCGGCCAGCAGGTTGGTGATGGATTCGGCCACCGCCATCCGTCCCGAAGCCGGGGCGTCGATGGCGGCCAGCGGCGTGCGCTCGCCCATGCTCATGGCCTCGCCCGCGAAACCCTTGAAGTCGGCGAGGGTCACCGCGCAATCGGCCACCGGCACCTGCCAGGGACCCACCATCTGGTCGCGGTGCGAGAGCCCGCCGACGGTGCGGTCGCCGATGGTGACCAGGAAGCGCTTGGAGGCGACGGTCGGGTGCGACAGCACCTTGATCACCGACTCCTGCAGGTCCACGCCGGTGAGGTCCAGCGGCGGCACTTCGCGCGCCACGCGCCTGACGTCGCGGTGCATCTTGGGCGGCTTGCCGAGGAGCACGTCCATCGGCATGTCGACCGGCGACTTGCTGCCTTCGTCGGCGACGACCAGCTGCCGCTGCTCCGTCGCCACGCCCACCACCGCGAAAGGACAGCGCTCGCGCTCGCAGAACGCGCGGAACTGCTCCAGCGACTGCGGCGCGATCGCCAGGACGTAGCGCTCCTGGCTCTCGTTGCACCAGATCTCCTTGGGCGCGAGGCCGGATTCCTCCAGCGGCACCTTGCGCAGGTCGAAACGCGCGCCGCGGCCGGCATCGTTGGTCAGCTCCGGGAAGGCGTTCGAGAGCCCGCCCGCGCCCACGTCGTGGATCGCCAGCACGGGGTTGGCCGCCCCCAGCGACCAGCAGTGGTTGATGACCTCCTGCGCGCGCCGCTCGATCTCCGGGTTGCCGCGCTGCACCGAATCGAAATCCAGCTCGGCCGCGTTGGCGCCCGTGGCCATGGAACTGGCGGCGCCGCCGCCCATGCCGATGCGCATGCCGGGGCCGCCCAGCTGCACCAGCAGCGTGCCGGCGGGGAACAGCTCCTTGTGGGTCTGCCCCGCCTCGATGCTGCCCAGGCCGCCCGCGATCATGATGGGCTTGTGGTAGCCGCGCACGACGCCGGCGACGTCCTGCTCGTACTCGCGGAAGTAGCCACCCAGGTTGGGTCGGCCGAACTCGTTGTTGAACGCGGCGCCGCCCAGCGGCCCCTCGGTCATGATCTGCAGCGGGCTGGCGATGTGCGCCGGCCGGCCGTTCGGGTTGTCCCACAGGCGCGAAACCGAGAAGCCGGTCAGGCCCGCCTTGGGCCGCGCGCCCCGGCCGGTGGCGCCCTCGTCGCGGATCTCGCCCCCCGCACCGGTGGACGCGCCCGGGAACGGCGAGATCGCCGTCGGGTGGTTGTGCGTCTCCACCTTCATCAGCACATGGTTGAGCGCCTGGCCGCGCGAGTACGCCGCGGGGCCATCGCCGCGCAGCGGCAGGAAGGATTCCACCTGCGCGCCCTCCATCACCGCGGCGTTGTCCGAGTACGCGACCACCGTGTGCTGCGGATGCGTGCGGTGCGTGTGGCGGATCATCCCGAACAGGCTGAGCTCCTGGCGCGCGCCGTCGATGGTGAAGTCGGCGTTGAAGATCTTGTGCCGGCAGTGCTCGCTGTTGGCC
>JAEWBU010000377.1 GCA_023390985.1 Pseudomonadota bacterium | reverse complement strand
GGCTACCAGCTGGCCTTCGCCATCGGCGCCGCCTTCGCCGCGGGCACGGGCCTGCTGGCCTGGGTGCGGCTGCGCGATGCCAAGGCGGTTGCGCAGGGGCAGCCGGCCGGATCGATGCACTGACACCAGCGCACACCTGGGCACCCGGGGGTCGGCGGGGGCGGGCATCATCGGCCCTCCCAGGAGCAGATGGATGAAGCAGCGCGGCACGGACGACTTCCGCCAGACGGTGCTGTCCCTTGCGGCGCCCGACCCGGCCGCGCCCGCGGCCGCCCACGTGCTCTGGTGGGTGGCGGCCTTCGCCCTGGCTTCGGGTGCCGCGCTGGCGGGCGTGCTGCTGCACATGCGTTCGGAAGCCCTGCTCGGCGGCGAGCGGCTGACGCGCGCGCTCAACCACGTGATCGCCGAGCAGACCACCCGCAGCCTGCAGGCGGTGGACCAACGGCTGCAGGTCGCTTCGAACGATCTGATGGACATGCGCTCGCAGGGCCATGTCGACGAGGACACGGGCCGGGCCTTCCTGCGCAGACAGCTGAAGGACCTCCCCTACGTGCGGGCGATCTGGACCCTGGACGAGCAGGGGCGCATCGACCTGGACTCCGACACCGGCAACATCGGCGTCTCGCTGGCGGACCGCGAGTACTTCCAGATCTACCGCCAGCGGCCCGACACCGGCTTCTACATCGGGCCGGGCGTGCGCAGCCGCAGCACGGGCACCTGGCTGATCAGCACCACCGTGCCGCTGCGCGACGCAGCCGGCCAATGGCGCGGCGTGATGGTGGCGGCCGTCGAGCCGCCGTTCTTCGAGCGGCTGTGGCGCGAGCTCGACCTGGCGCACCAGGGGGTGGTCTCGCTCTTCCACCGCGACGGCCAGCTGCTGATCCGCAGCCCGCCGGATCCGCAAGGCCTCGGCCAGCACTATCCCGCGCTGCCCCTGTTCACGCGGGAGCTGCCGCGGTCGCCGGAGGGCGTGTTCGTGGGGCAGCAGGGCCTGGATGAGCACCGCCGCATCGTCGCCTACCGCATGCTGGAGCTGTATCCGCAGCTGGTCATCGTCGTGGGCTCGTCGGTCGAGCAGGTGCTGGCGCCCTGGCGGCGCTTCGCCTGGATCACCGGCGGGATCTGGCTGCTGGCCCTCGCCATGGCGGCCGCGCTCGGGCGGCAGCTGCAGCGCCAGTTCAGCCGCCGCCGCCACCTGGAGCGGCGCTTCCGCGAGCTGGCGCAGGCGATGCCGCAGATCGTGTTCATCACCGACGCCAAGGGCGTGGTGGAGTTCGTCAACGAGCGCTGGTCGGAAGCCACCGGCCGGCCGGTCGGGGATGCCGTCGGCAAGCGCTGGGCCGAGCTGGGCCACCGCGACGACTCGCGCGCCGCGGCCCAGACGCTGTCGGAGAACCTGGCCGGCGAGCCGGTCGAGATGGAGCTGCGGCTGCGCTACCTGGACGGCAGCGACCGCTGGCAGCTGGTGCGCGCCCTGCCCAACAAGAACGCCGTCGGCCAGGTGGTCTCGTGGTACGGCACCTCGACCGACGTGCACGAGCTCAAGCAGGCCCAGGAGCACCTGCGCCTGCAGGCGGACGAGATCGGGCGCCTGAACGCCACGCTGGAAGAGCGCATCGCGCAGCGCACCCAGGAGCTGGCCCTGGCCAACGAACACCTGCGCGCGTTCTCCTACTCCGTGTCGCACGACCTGCAGTCGCCGCTGCACCGCATCACCTCGTTCGCGCAGCTGCTGCAGCGCGACGGGGCGCTGAACACGCCAGGCTCCCGGTCCGCGCACTACCTGCAGCGGATCGTCGCGAACGTGGAGCAGATGGTGCAGATGGTGCAGGGGCTGCTGGCGCTCTCGCGCGTGACGCAGGCCGAGATCGACCTGCGCCCCGTCGACCTCAGCGCCCTGGCCACCGAAGTGCTGGAGCAGCTGCAGTCCGGCGCGCCCGATCGCGCGGTGCGCTGGCAGGTGGAGCCAGGCCTGCGGTCGGCGGCCGACCCGCGCCTGATGCGGTCGGTGCTCGAGAACCTCCTGGGCAACGCATGGAAGTTCACCTCGCGCACGCCGGACGCCGAGATCCGCGTGGGCCGCGGCGGCGAAGGCGAGTTCTACGTGCGTGACAACGGCGCGGGCTTCGACATGGCCCACGCCGGCCGCCTGTTCGGCACCTTCGAGCGCCTGCACCGGCAGGACGAATTCCCCGGCAGCGGCATCGGGCTGGCGACGGTCGAGCGCGCCATCTCGCGGCAGGGAGGAAAGGTGTGGGCGGAGGGGGAGCCGGGGCGCGGGGCGACGTTCCGCTTCACGCTGGGGCCGGCGTCGCCTGTGGGTTCACCCTGATTCCCGCCCGCCGGGATGTCTCTAGATTGAGGACCTTCGTCAGGTCGACGACCGAAGGAGCCTCGATGACAGCCAGCAAGATCCGCCGCGCCCTCGTCTCAGCCGCCGTGGTCGGCCTGGGGTTCGCATGGGCCGCGCCCACGCTCGCCCAGAACTACCCGAGCCGGCCCGTGACGCTCATCGTGCCGTGGGGCGCGGGGGGCGGCACCGACGCGACGGCGCGCATCATCGGCACGCTGCTGGAAAAGGAAATCGGCCAGCCGGTCAACGTGGTGAACCGCACCGGCGGCAGCGGCGTGGTGGGCCATGCGGCCATCGCGTCCGCGCCGCCCGACGGCTACACGATCGGCCTCGCCACGGTCGAGATCGGCATGATGCATTGGCAGGGCCTGACCGAACTGACTGGCGCCTCGTACACGCCGATCGGCCTGGTCAACGCCGATCCCGCGGGCGTGCAGGTGCGCGCCGACGCGCCCTACAAGACCATCCAGGACCTGCTGGCCGCCATCAAGGCCAACCCCGGCAAGTTCAAGGCGTCGGGCACGGGCCAGGGCGGCATCTGGCACCTGGCGCTGGCGGGCCTCTTGCGCGACCAGAAGATCGATCCGGCCGCGGTGCCCTGGGTGCCCAGCAACGGCGCGGCGCCGGGCCTGCAGGACATGGTGGCGGGCGGCATCGAGATCGCGCCGGTGTCGCTGCCCGAAGCCCGTTCGCTGATCGATGCCGGCAAGGTCAAGAGCCTGGCCATCATGAGCGACAAGCCCGCCGCGCTGTACCCCAACGTGCCCACGATCAAATCCACGCTGGGCAGCGACTGGACCATGGCCGCGTGGCGCGGCATCGTCGCGCCCAAGGGCCTGCCCAAGGACATCCAGGACAAGCTGGCCGCCGCCATCAAGAAGATCGCCGCCAGCAAGGAGTACAACGACTTCATGGCCAGCCGCGGCTTCGGCGTGATCTACGCGCCGGCCGACGAGTTCGGCAAGTTCATGGCCAAGTCGGACGCCGAGCTCGGCGCCACGATGAAGGCCGTCGGCATCGCCAAGTAAGCCGCCGGTGAAGCTCAACGACGCCGTCTTCGGCGCGATCTTCCTCGCGCTGGGGGCGCTGGTGCTGTTCGCGATCCAGGGCTTCCCGAAGATCCCCGGACAGCCGGTCGGCCCGGCGCTCTTCCCCGGCATCATCGCCACCGCCCTGTGCGTCACGGGCGCGGTGCTGCTGTTCCAGGGCTGGCAGCGCCGCCGCGCCGAGGGCGAGCCCTGGCTCGCGTGGGAACCGTGGGTGCGTTCGCCACGCCACCTGGGCGCCCTGGCCGTGCTGCTCGGCTCCGCGCTGCTCTACCTGTTCGCGGCGAACGCGCTGGGCTTCCTCGTCACGGCCACGCTGATCCTCACGGCGCTCTTCGTCGTGCTGCGCGTGCCGCCCGGCCGCGCCGTGCTCATCGCCGTCGTCGCCACGCTGGTGGTGCACTTCGCCTTCTACAAGCTGCTGCGCGTTCCCCTGCCCTGGGGCGTACTGACGCCTTACGCCTGGTAGGTCCCCATGTTCCAAGCCGTGGCCCAGGCCTTCGCGATGGTGTTCGAGCCGTACACCATCGCCGTGATGATCGGCGCCTCGCTGTTCGGCCTGTTCGTCGGCGCGGTTCCCGGCCTGACGGCGACGATGGCGACGGCGCTGCTGGTGCCGGTGACGTTCTTCATGCCGCCGATCCCCGCGATCGCCGCCATGGTGACGGCTACCGCGATGGCCATCTTCTCCGGCGACATCCCCGGCTGCCTGCTGCGCATCCCGGGCACGCCCGCATCGGCGGCCTACACCGACGAGGCCTACGCGATGACCCGCAAGGGCCAGGCTGAACTCGCGCTCGGCGCGGGCCTGGTGTTCTCCGCGATCGGCGGCCTGTTCGGCACGGTGGTGCTCATCGTCGCCGCGCCGGCGCTGGCCGACTTCGCGCTGAACTTCAGCTCGTTCGAGTATTTCTGGCTGGTGCTGCTGGGGCTCACCTGCGCGATCCTGATCACCGGCGACCAGCCGCTCAAGGGCATCGTCACGCTGCTGCTCGGACTGCTGGTCGCGTGCGTGGGGCTGGGCAATCCCGCGGGCTTTCCGCGCTTCACCTTCGGCAACGCGGAGCTGACGGGCGGCATCGGGATGATCCCGATGATGATCGGCATGTTCGCGATCTCGGAGGTGATCCGCTACGTCGTGGACACCAGCCCGCCCGCGGAGATGGTGGTCGACAAGGTCGGCAACGTGATGCGCGGCCAGTGGGAGCTGGCGAAGAAATACCCGGTGCAGATCCTGCGCGGCAGCACGCTGGGCACCGCCGTCGGCGCGCTGCCGGGCGCGGGCGCGGACATCGCGGCATGGATGTCCTATGCGATGAGCAAGCGGTTCTCCAGGGAGCCGCAGAAGTTCGGCACCGGCCACGTGGAAGGCATCGTCGAGTCGGGCTCGGCGAACAACAGCGCGCTGGCCGGCGCCTGGATCCCGGCGCTGGTGTTCGGCATCCCGGGCGACTCGATCACGGCCATCGTGATCGGCGTTCTGTACATGAAGAACATGAACCCGGGGCCGACGCTGTTCACGACCAACCCGCAGAACATCTATGCGGTGTTCCTGCTCTTCATCATCGCGAACATCATCATGGTCCCGCTGGGCCTGCTGTGCATCAAGGTGGCCAAGCGCATCCTGCGGGTGCCGCGCAACGTGCTGATGCCGCTGATCCTGCTGTTCTGCATCGTCGGCACCTTCGCCATCAACAACACGGCGTTCGACATCGGCGTGATGCTGGTGGCCGGCGTCATCGCCTACGTCCTGGAAGCCAACCGCTTCCCGATCGCGCCCGCCATCCTGGGCGTGGTGCTGGGCGGGATGCTGGAAGAGAACTTCATCACCTCGATGATCAAGTCGGACGGCAATCTCACCGCTTTCGTCGGACGGCCGATCGCGGCCGGCCTCGCGTTCCTCACCTTCCTCGTGTGGTTCGCGCTGCCGCTGATGCGAATGCTGCGGGCCAGAAAGCCGGCGACAACCTCGGCACCGTGAAGGATCACCGCAACTGCACAGTTGCTTACCGCGCGGCAACAGCCGGGTTACAGCCCATCGATAGGATGAGCGGACCTGATGCCGTTCATCCGTTCCGCCCCATGTCTTCGCGCCGCTCGCGCCTTTCTTCTCGCCGCCTGCGTTGCGCCGCTGGGCGGCTGCGCCGTGGTTGCCGCGGTGGACACCGCGGCCGGCCTCGCCGTCTCGGGCGTGGGCCTGGCGGCTGACGCCGCGATCGGCACGGTGCGGTTGACGGGCAAGGCGGTCGGGGCGGCGGCGGACCTGGCGATCCCGGATCGGGCAGAGCCCTAGCCCTCCTTCACGGATTCGTGTCCGCTCCCGTCGGGCACGCACTCCCGCCGACGCGCCGCAAGCGCTGCGCATCCTCCAGCCGGTACGCCGCCGCCGGCGGCTTGAACCGCGCCAGGTAGTCCGCCAGCGCGTCGACATCCCTCGGTCCCACGCGTCGGTCCGTTCCTTTTCGGAACGTGGCGTAGCCGTCGCCGCCCTCGGCCATGTAGTTGTTGACGGTGACGCGGTAGCGCCGCGCCGGCTCGAGCAGCCTGCCGTCCTCGACGATCGTTTCCTGTCGCAAGGTCAGCGCGCGGATGCGCTCGCCGCACGCTCTCGCGCCGTCCCATGTGGCGTGCAAGCCGGCCGAAGCCAGCATCAGCCGCGTGTTGCCGGCCGGCTGACCGCCGCAGCCGGCGAACTGCTCTTCCAGCACGCCGCGCAGGTCCGCCGCCGTCAGCGTCAGCGTGACCAGGTCGTTGCCGAAGGGCTGCACCGTGAACGCCTCGCCGAACGTGACGTTGCCGTCGCCTTCACCGGCGGCGCTGGAGCGATGGACGAATCCCGGGCTGCGCACGCCGCCGCCGTTCATCAGCGCGATCTGCGCGCCGCCCGCATCCGCCGCCTCGGTGGCGGCCAGCATCGCGTCGGCGATCAGCTGGCCGGCGGGCATGTTGCACGCGGCGTCCACGCGCGTGTTCGGCAGGTCGGTGGCGATGGCGCCGACCACGCGGCCGGCCAGCCGCGCGGCCAGGCTGCGGTAGCCGTCGACGATGCGCGCGACGGAAGCACCGGGAGGCAAGGCGGGATCGTCGCGCCGTACCGGCCGGTTGGTCGCGGCGACGGCGGTGATGTCGCGGCTCGTGCGATCGATGGTCAGCTCCGCCTCCGTGAGCAATCGGCCGAACGATCCCGCGCTGGTCACCGGAATCTCCCGGCCGGCGGCGTTGGGCAGCCTGCAGTTGTACGCGGCATGCGTGTGCCCGCTGACGACCAGGTCCACCGCATCGTCGAGACGTCCGACGATTTCCGCGAGTGGCGAACCGGTGAGCCGCCCCTCGCAGCCGTTGACGTCGGGCTGCGACCCGCGCTGCACGCCGCCCTCGTGGATCAGCAGCACGATCGCCTCGATGCCGCGCGCCTTCAGTTCTGGCACGAGCCGGTTGACCGTCTCCGCTTCATCGCGGAACTCGAGGCCGCGCACGCCGCTCGGCGTGACGATCGTCGGCGTGCCCTTCAGCGTGACGCCGATGAACGCGACGGACACGCCGTCGAAGGACTGGATGCCGTACGCCGGCAGCAGCGTCTTGCCGCTCGCCTGCTCGATCACGTTGGCCGACAGCCAGCGGAACTTCGCGCCCTCGAAGGGCACCGGCGTTCCCACCATCGCACCCTGGCAGCTGTTCGCTTCGCCGGGCTTGCAACCGCCGTTCTGCAATCGCAGCAGCTCGCCCGCCCCCTTGTCGAACTCGTGGTTGCCCACCGAGTTGAACTCCAGGCCGATGCGGTTGAGCGCCTCGACCGCCGGCTCGTCGTGGAAGAGCGAGGAGACCAGCGGACTCGCGCCGATCGAATCGCCGGCGCCGACCACCACGCTGTGCGCCGCCTGCGAGCGCAGGCGCGCGACGTGCGCGGCCAGGGCATCGGCAACCTCCACGTGCCCGTGGAAGTCGTTGAAGGCGATGAGCTTGACGGTGAAGAACCCGCGCGACGCGGTGTCGCGCACCGGCGAGCTGACGCAGCCGCAGAGCACCGCGACCGTCAGAGCCACCGGCAGGAACCGCGATCCCATCCGGCCAGTATGACGCGACCCCACTCAGGCGGCGTCGTGCAGGATCAACCCGGCCGTCGTGCGCTGGCCGCGCACCACGCGGCTGACGCCGTGTCGCAGGTTCACGCGATAAGTCCCGCGCGTGCCCTGCACCGGCCGGTGGCTCACCGCGAAGATCGCGGCATCGCCCTGCGCCAGCGGCACCACCATCGGCCGCGACTGCATGCGAGGCCGCTGCTCGGTCATCACGAACTCGCCGCCCTCGAAATCCTCGCCGGGCCGCGACAGCAGCATCACCGCCTGCAAGGGGAACACGTGCTCGCCATACAGGTCCTGATGCAGGCAGTTGTAGTCGCCGGGGCCGTAGCGCAGCATGAGCGGCGTGGCGCGGGTCTGGCCCGCCGCGTGGCAGCGCGCCAGGTACTCGGCGTGCGTGGCCGGGTAGCGCTGGTCGAGCGACATCGTTTCGTTCCAGCGATTGGCGATCGGCGCGAGCCGCGCATAGAGCGCGGTGCGCAGCCGTGACAGCAGGTCCGGCAGCGGGTAGTCGAAGTACTTGTACTCGCCGCGGCCGAACCCGTGGCTCGCCATCACCACCTTGCTGCGGAAGCGGCCGCCGCCGTCGTACAGCGCCGCGAGCTCCGAGCACTCCCCGGCGGTCAGCAGGCCCGGCAGGACCGCGAAGCCGTCCGCATCCAGACGTCCGGCGACGCCGTCCCAATCGAAGGCCGAGAGGCGGGACGCCATCACGCCTTGCGCTCGCGCCGCAGCAGCGCCGCCTTGCGCTCCACGCCCCAGCGGTAGCCGGAGATCGCGCCGTCGTTGCGCACCACGCGGTGGCAGGGAATGGCGAGCGCCAGCGCATTGGCCGCGCAGGCCTGCGCCACCGCGCGCACGGATTGCGGCGATCCGATCCGCTGCGCGATCTGCGCGTAGCTGGCCGTCTCGCCGGGCGGGATCGCCTGCAGCGCCTGCCACACGCGCTGCTGGAACGCGTTACCGCGGATGTCCAGCGGCAGGTCCAGGCCGGTGCCGGGCTGCTCGACCGCGGCGACCACGCGGGCCACCAGCTGCTCGAAATCGCTCGCGCCGCCCACGAGTTCGGCGCGCGGGAAGCGGTCCTGCAGCTCGCGCACCAGCGCCGGCGCGTCGTCGCCGAGCCAGATGGCGCAGACCCCGACCGCGCTGCGCGCGACCAGGATGCTGCCCAGCGAGCACTCGCCCACGGCGAAGTGGATGGTCGCGTCGGCGCCGCCTTCGCGGTACGCGGTGGGCGTCATGCCCAGGATGCGGTTGGACTCCGCGTAGAAGCGGCCGGGCGAACCGTAGCCCGCGCCGTACACCGCGTCGGTGATGCTGGCGGCGGGAACGAGTCCGCCGCGCAGCTTGCGGGCGCGATGCGCGCGGGCGTACTCGCGCGGCGTCACGCCGGTGCAGCGCTTGAACACGCGATGGAAGTGGAAGGGGCTCATGCCGGCCTGCTGCGCCAGCTCGGCAAGCGTGGGCTCCGACTCCGCCTGCTCGATGAAGCGGCACAGCTGCGCGATGAGCTGCGCATGCTCACCCTCCGCGGCAGCTGCGCGGTCCGGGCGGCAGCGGCGGCAGGGCCGGAAGCCGGCCGCCTCGGCGGCGGCCGGCGAGTCGTGGAACGATACGTTCTCCGGCCGCGGCGCCCGCGAGCCGCAGCTCGGTCTGCAGTAGACGCCGGTGGTGCGCACCGCGTAGACGAAGCGCCCGTCCGCCTGGGCGTTGCGCTCCACCACGTCGTGCCAGCGCGGATCGCTCACGGTCCGCACGGCTTGGCTTTCCTTGGGGCTGGCCATGTTCATCGTCTTTCTCCTGTGCGTGCCGGGAAGGGGCACAGGATCGATTCTTCGCAAGGCTAGCCCACCGGGCACTCCGCTGCTTGCGGTGCAATTCCGGCCCGAGTCGGGCCGGATTCCGGGCTGTCAGCGGCTCAGCCGACCAACCGGTTCCACCAGCCGCCGTACTCCTTGTCGACCGCGAGGACCCACAAGGTCAGGACCACGGCGAGGAGGCCGGTGCACAGCGCGACCTGCACCGCCAGCATCACATCCGCGAAGCCGAGCGCCCAGGGCGAGAGCATCAGCAGCACGCCGATGGCGGCGCCGATCCACTCTTCCCAGGCCCTCGGCAGCAGGATCGAGCCGACGGAGGTCGCCACCAGCAGCGCGCCCGCCACGATGAACGTGGCCACGGCGACCCTGGGTTGCTGCAGGCCCAGGATCCACGGAGACAGAATCAGCCAGGCACCCAGCACGCCGTTCGCCGGGTCCTGCCAGTGCTTCAGTTGCTTCATGCCGAACTCCTTCCGCCTGACCGCAGGCGGCATGGTTTAGATGGGGTTCAGGTCGACTTCGTTCAGCCCGGCCGTTCAGCGGAACCGCCGCTCCAGCCACCGCACGCCGAAGTCAACAATGGGACCGGCCTCGAACAAGCGGCACTCCGCCGCACCGACCCGCCCCCGCCTGCCGTGCCCCTGCGCGACGTAGTCGCGCGCGATGGCCTCCACCGCGTCCGGACGGCCGGGCACGGCGAACTCGTCCAGGATCCCATTGGTGTCGAAGTTTTCCGCCCGCACCCACCGCTTGCCGGCCGGCGCGGCGATCGGGACCTCGTAGCTCACGCGGCGCTTGCCGGGGATGTCCGCCAGCACCTCGGCGTGGTGCAGCACGGTCACCGCATCCAGCCCCGCCCCGATCAGCAGCACGCGGCCCTGCATCCGCACGATGCGCCCCAGCGGCGAGTCCGGCCCGTAGCCTTCCACCAGCGGATGGTCGCGCGTGATCTCGTCGGCCAGCCGCCCGATGGCGGCGAAGCTGGCGTCGGGGTGCGCGCTTCGCCGCACGGCCGGGTGGCTGCAGATGAACCGGTTGAAAGCCCCGAACTCGGCATACGGCTCGGGATTCGCCGTCGGATCGAACGCCGGCCATGCCCGCCGTTCGCGCTCGCCCAGCACGGCGCCATTCAAGGTTTCTTCGTAGCTGGAACGGTCCCACGACACGAAGGCCGCGATCGTGCCGCCGGGGCCGACGGCGTCGAGCAGCGCGGCCAGTATCTGCGGCGGTCCGCCGTCCACGGGCCCGATGGCCCGCAGCGACGCGTGCACCATCAACAGGTCGCCTTCGCGCACGCCGAGTGCGCCAAGGCTTTCCACCAGATCCGCCCGGCTCGTCATGGGCCGATTATGGAAAAAGGCCTGCGAAGCCAGCCCGTCGTCGGACCGATTCCGCCGGCCGGCTGGAAGCACTCCTTCACAACATCCGTCCGCCGCGCTGGTTGAATGGAGACGATGTTTCCGTCGCACGCGAATGAAATGGCCGCCGCCGCGGCGGCGGCCGTGCAGCGGCTGGACGAGTACGAAGCCGCCGTCGGGCGGGTGCTGCGGCACCCGGAGGATGAGGTCCTTTACGCGGAAGCTGCTGAACAGTTCGAAGCGATCCGCGCCTTGACGGCGGGCATGCCCGGCCTGCGGATCCGCTGGATCGAGGTCCTGATCAGCAGGTTCGAACTGCTGGAGGAGTTCTGGAAGTTGAAGGAAGGCCAGCCGACGCTCGGCGACCTCGACCGCCTGCGGGCGAACCACATCGCCTCGCTGCGAAGCTTCCGCAGGCTCTGCCTGCGGCGGATCATTTCTGCCGGACCGATCGCATCCGGCTGAAATACTCGCGCATCACGCCGCGCAGCCGGTCCGCGCCGGGCCGGCCCCAGTCGCGCTGCAGCTCGCATGCCAGGCCCAGCACCGTGATCGGCGTCGCACCGGCCTGCGTCATCCGCAGCATCGCGCTCTCGTGCGAGGTGCGGCTCACGCCGCCGATCGCGTCGGCGACGAAGTAGACGCGGTAGCCCGCGGCGATCGCGTCGAGCGCGGGAAACGCCACGCAGACCTCCGTCCACAGCCCGGCCAGAATCAGGTTCTTGCGCCCCGTGCGCTCCACGGCGTTGCGGAAGTCCGGGTCCTCCCAGGAGTTCAGCGTCGTGCGGTCGATCTCCGGCACGCCGGGCAGGGCCTCGAGCAGTTCGGGGTTGGTGCCGCTCATCCCGTGCTTGACGTACACGGTGCTCAGGACGACAGGCAGATCGAAGGTGGTCGCCACGCGCCCGAGCATGGTGACGTGGTGCAGCAGCTCCTCGTGCCCCACCGAGCCCACGCCGGCGTACTGCTCGGGCTGGTAGTCGATCAATGCGAGGACCGAGTTGCGGGGCGTCAGCAGGGCATCGCGCTCGGGATCACGGACAGCGGTGACGTCGGACATGGCACTCTCCTGTTTGGATCGAGGCGGCGATTGTGCGCGGGCGCCATTGCAGAGCTTCGGCGTTCATCTTCCGAAGAACAAGGAGAGCGACATGCATCTGGAAGGCTCTTGCCACTGCGGCAAGGTGAAGTTCAGCGTGGAGTCGACCGAGCCGGTTCCGTTCATGCGCTGCTATTGCTCGATCTGCCGCAAGACGGCGGGCACCGGCGGCTACGCGATCAACCTGGGCGCGGTGACGCGGAGCATGAAGGTGACCGGCAAGCGCTACCTGCGCATCTACCGCGCAAGGATGGCGGACGGCGACGGCAAGGGCACGCACGCCAGCACCGGGCGGCGCTACTTCTGTTCCCACTGCGGCACCGCGTTGTGGCTGTGGGACCCGACCTGGCCCGAGCTGGTGCACCCGCACGCCGGCGCCATCGACACGCCGCTGCCGACGCCCCCGCAGAACGTCCACTGCATGGTCGGGTCGAAGGCGCCGTGGGTGAAGGTCGAGGGCCGTTCGCACGACCCGCGCTTCGAGAACTATCCCGACCTGTCGCTCGCGGAGTGGCACGAGCGCAAAGGCCTGTCGTCCGTCAGCCCAGCTCGAACGTCGTGACGCCGTAGAGGCCGTGCATGTTCATCGCCGGCGGCCGGCCGGTGTACATGCGCGCGGTCTCGAACACGATGTGCATGTGGTGGCGCTGCGCCAGTGCCACGGCGGGCGGGTTCGCTTCCGGGAGGTCGAGGTAGACGGGCTCATGAGCACCCGCCTGCGCGCACAGCGCGAGGAACAGGCACTCCGCGATGCGTTCGCGCTCGGCGAACAGGGGACCGATCTTCCAGCCGCTGCGGCAGCGCCGGATCACGCCATAGCCCTGCAGCCGGCCGTCCTCGAGCCAGCCGCGCGCGGCGGCGTCGGGCTGCGCGAGCCAGGCGCGAAGGAACCCCGTGCGATCGAAGGGGAAGTACGAACGATCGCAGGCGCACACGTTCTCCAAAGGGATGCGGGCGAGATCGACGATGTGCGTTTCCTCGGGCGCAGGCGTGCCGCCGCGGCCCTCGTAGCGCACGTTGCGCCACGCCAGCTCGAAGCCGGACTTGCGGTAGTTCGGCTGCTGCGCCACCACGCCGTCGAGGCCGACCTGGCGCCCGGCCGCGGAGGCCATGCCGTGCCGCCACAGGGCCCAGCCGAGGCCGCGGCCGCGCCAGTCGGGCCGCACGATGTACAGGCCCAGGAAAGCGAAGCCGGGCTCGTACTTCACCACCGAGAGCGAGGCCACCGGCTCGCCGGCAACAGTGCCGACGAAGAAGCCTTCGGGATCGGCGACGGGGAAGGTCCGCGCGTCGTGCAGGCCGGGGTTCCAGCCTTCGTCCGCGGCCCAGTCGATGGCGAGCGCGACCTCGTCGCGGCTCATGGTCCGGGTGACGTACCCCGCTTCCATGATGACGGCATGCCGGGTCCCGCGCCCTGCGCCGCGATCAGCGGCTCGACTTGTCGCCGGCGCGCTCCTGCGGCGACGACTGGTCGCTGCGCTTGGCGGCCTTGGCCTGCGCGATCGAGAGGCGCGCCGCTTCGGCGCGCTGCTGCTGGACGGGTTGGCGTCGCTTGCTGTTGTCGGCGTAGCGCGTGCGTTTGCTCATGAGGAGGGTCCTTCCTGTGCAAAGCGAACCATCCTAGGCCGCGACCCTGGGTCGCAAAGCTCGGCAATCAACTGTTTCCTGCAGGGTTCCCCGTTGCGGTCAACTTGCACGCCATGCCCTACCTGCAGTTGGATGTGACACGCGCGTACGCGGCGCACGACAAGCAGCGACTCGCCGCGGCCATGAGCGAGACCTACGCGCGGATGATGTCGGTCGACATCCGCCGCATCAGCGTCGCGATCCGCGAACTCGGCGAAGGCGGCGTGTGGCGCATCCCGCAAGCCGGGCAACCGCCGACCGAAGTGGCGATGCTGATGCTGGACATCCGGCGCGGGCGGCCGGCGGACCTGCGCATGGAACTGGCCAAGGCCCTGTGCGCGCACTGCATCGAGATCCTGGGCCTGCGCGAGGACCGGCTGAACGTCGAGTTCACCCAGCACGACGGCGACGAGATGTACCACCCGGCGCTGGGCGGATTCAGCCCGGACTGGAAGCCCGGCGAAGCGTGACGGGGCGGGCGTGCGCGCAAGCTGATCAAATGTTTTCAGTATGATGAGCAAGTTTGTAAAAAAACGCTCATGGCCGCCTCCGCCCCTGCCAATCCGCCGCTGGCGCAACGCATCGCGCGGGTCCGGCCTGCGCTGACGCCTTCGCACCGGCAGATCGCGGACTGGGTGCTGGCGCATCCGCTGCGTGCGGCCACGATGCCCATCGACGAACTCGCCGCCACCGTCGGCGTGTCCATCGCCACCGCCAACCGCTTCGCGCGGGCGCTGAAGTTCGACGGCTACGCGCAGTTCCGCGCCGCGCTCGTGCTCGGGTTCGAGACCACGCTCGCGCCGGTGGAGAAGCTGCGCAGCAAGCTGGAACACACGGCCAACGCGGCCGAGGTCTTCTCCGGCGTGCTGGCGGACATCCGGCACAACATCGAAGCCACGCGGCAGGCGCTGGACCCGCAGGCCTGCGAGCGGGCCGTGGACGCCATCGTCGGCGCCCGGCGCGTGTACGTGCTGGGGCTGGGCGCCAGCAGCTGGCTGGCCGGCCTGCTGCAGCGCGGCCTCGATCCCTATTGCGACAACGTGCAGTCGCTGGCCACGGTGGAAAGCTCGTCCTTCGCCGCCAAGACGCTGGCGCGCGCGCAAGGCAGCGACCTGCTGGTCGTCCTCGCCTTCCCTCGCTACCTGGCCGACACCGTGCTGCTGGCGCGCCAGGCACGCGAGGCCGGCGTGCCGGTGCTGGCGCTGACCGACCGGGTGAGCTCGCCGATCGCGCGGCTCGCGCAGGTGAATCTCTACATCAACGTCGACAGCCACTACTTCGCCTCGTCGGAGGCCAGTGCCCTGCCCCTCATCGAGGCCCTGTGCAGCGCCGTCGCGCATCGCACCAAGGGCTCCGTCGGCGCCGCCACCCGCGTCGCCGAGTCGGTGCTGCCGTGGCTGCATGGCGCGGACGGCCGCGCAGGCACGCAGCGTGCTTCGAACCGAACCTCCAGGATCCCCACCAAGTGACAGCCCCCACCTCGCGCCCCGTCATCGCCATCCACGGCGGCGCCGGCACCATGAGCCGCGGCAACGCCGCCGGCCAGGAGGCCGCCTACCACGACGCGCTGCGGGCCGTGCTGCTGCCGCCGCAGGAACTGCTGGCCCAGGGCGGCAGCGCGCTCGACGCCGTCACGCTGGCGGTGCAGCTGCTGGAAGACTGCCCGCTCTTCAACGCGGGCCACGGGGCGGTGTTCACCCACGACGAGACGCATGAACTGGACGCCGCCGTGATGGACGGCGCCACGCTGCGCGCCGGCGCGGTCGCCTGCGTCAGCCGCATCCGCCGGCCGGTGCGCGCCGCGCGTGCCGTGATGGAGCACAGCGACCACGTGCTGTTCGCGGGCGCGGGCGCCGAGGACTTCGCGCGCCGCCACGGCCTGGAGATGGTGGAGCCCTCCTACTTCTCCACCGAGGCGCGGCGCCAGCAGCTGCATCGCGCGCTGGCGACGGACCGCGCCGTGCTGGACCACGACGGCGCCGCCGCATTGGCGTTCCGCACGCCCGCCGCTCCGCTTGAAGAGCGCGGCAAGATGGGCACGGTCGGCGCGGTGGCGGTCGATGCGAAGGGCCACCTCGCGGCGGCCACCTCCACCGGTGGCATGACCAACAAGCAGCCGGGCCGCGTGGGCGATTCGCCGCTGATCGGCGCCGGCACCTACGCCGACGACGCCACCGCCGCGATCTCCTGCACCGGCACCGGGGAGATGTTCATCCGCCTGGCGGTCGCGCACGACATCTGCGCGCGCATGCGCTATGCGGGCCTCTCGCTGGAACAGGCCTGCGACATCGTGGTGCAGGAGGCGCTGCCCGCCATCGAGGGCCGCGGCGGCCTGGTCGCCGTGGACCGCCACGGCAACGTGAGCATGCCCTTCAACACCGAAGGCATGTACCGCGGCTTCGCGCGTGTCGGCGAGTTGCCGCACACCGCCATCTTCCGCTGAAGCGCGCCATGCAGAGCCCCCCCAACAGCGTCCTGGTGCTCCCCGAGCAGCGCGTGGTGCAGGTCGACGACCTGTCCGTGCGCTTCTCCACCTCGGAGCGCACCGTGGACGCGGTGCGCAACCTGTCGTTCCACGTCGACCGCGGCGAGACGCTGGCGATCGTCGGCGAATCGGGCTCGGGCAAGTCGGTGACCTCGCTGTCGCTGATGCGGCTGGTCGAGCACGGCGGCGGCCACATCGTGGGCGGCCGCATGGCCCTGCGCCGGCGCGACGGCAACGTGCTGGACCTGGCGCGCGCGCCGGATTCGACGATGCGCGGCATCCGCGGCGCCGACATCGCGATGATCTTCCAGGAGCCGATGACGTCGCTGAACCCGGTGTTCACGGCCGGCGACCAGATCGCCGAATCGATCCGCGTGCACCAGGGCAAGACGGCTTCCGAAGCGCGCGCCGAGGCGCTGCGCATGCTGGAGCTGGTGCGAATCCCCGAGGCGCGCAACGTGCTCGGGCGCTATCCGCACCAGCTGTCGGGCGGCATGCGCCAGCGCGTGATGATCGCGATGGCGCTGGCCTGCCGGCCGGCGCTGCTGATCGCCGACGAACCGACCACCGCGCTGGACGTGACGATCCAGGCCCAGATCCTGCAGCTCATCCGCCTGCTGCAGGAAGAGATGAACATGGGCGTGGTCTTCATCACGCACGACATGGGCGTGGTGGCCGAGGTGGCCGACCGCGTGCTGGTGATGTACCGCGGCCGCGAAGTGGAGACCGGCACCTCCGAAGAGGTGTTCGCCCGTCCGCGCGAGCGCTACACGCGCGCGCTGCTGGCCGCCGTTCCGCGACTGGGCGCGATGCACGGCACCGAGCTGCCGCGCAAGTTCGACCTGCTGCGCACCGACGACGCGCCGGCCGACGAGGCCCCGCCCCAGCCGCAGGACACGGTGCGCCCGGACGTGCCGCCGGTGCTGCGGGTGCAGGACCTGGTGACGCGCTTCGACCTGCCCAGCGGCCTGTTCGGCCGCGTCACCCGCCGCGTGCACGCGGTGGAGCGGGTGAGCTTCGACCTGCGCCCCGGCGAGACGCTGGCGCTGGTGGGCGAATCGGGCTGCGGCAAGTCGACCACTGGTCGATCGCTGCTGCGGCTGGTGGACAGCCAGTCCGGCCTGATCGAGTTCGGCGGCAGGAACGTCCGCGAGCTGCCGCGCGGCACGCTGCAGGGCCTGCGCCGCAACATCCAGTTCATCTTCCAGGACCCGTTCGCCTCGCTCGATCCGCGCCTGACGGTCGGCTTCACGATCATGGAGCCGCTGCTGGTGCACGGCATCGCTTCCGGCAGGGAAGCGCAGCAGCGCGTCGAGTGGCTGCTGCGCAAGGTGGGCCTGCCGCCCGAGGTGGCGCAGCGCTACCCGCACGAGTTCTCCGGCGGCCAGCGCCAGCGCATCGCGATCGCGCGCGCCCTGGCGCTCAACCCGCAGGTGGTGGTGGCCGACGAATCGGTGTCCGCGCTCGACGTCTCGATCCAGGCGCAGATCGTCAACCTGATGCTCGACCTGCAGCGCGAGCTGGGCATCGCCTTCCTGTTCATCTCGCACGACATGGCGGTGGTCGAGCGCATCAGCCACCGCGTGGCCGTGATGTACCTGGGCCAGATCGTGGAGATCGGCCCGCGCCGCGCCATCTTCGAGAACCCGCAGCACCCGTACACGAAGCGCCTGATGGCCGCCGTGCCGGTGGCCGATCCGGCCCGCCGGCACCTCAAGCGCGAGCTGCTGGAAGGCGAGGTCCCCAGCCCGATCCGCGCCGTCGGCGACGACGCGGTGGTGCAGCCATTGGTCGAGGTCGGCCCCGGCCATTTCGTCGCGCGGCATCCCGTCGGCGACTACCGTTGATCCCTGTTTTCTTTCACTGAGGAGCTAGCCATGAAACACACCCTCGCACCCCTGGCCGCCGTCCTGGCGCTGGGCGCCACGCTGGCCACGCCGGCATTCGCCGCCAAGGACGTCGTGGCGGCCGTCGCCTCGACGTTCACCACCATGGACCCGTACGACGCCAACGACACGCTGTCGCAGGCGGTGGTCAAGTCCATCTACCAGGGCCTCTTCGGCTTCGACAAGGACATGAAGATGGTCCCCGTCCTCGCCGAAGGCTTCACGGCCAGCAAGGACGGCCTGGTCTACACGGTCAAGCTGAAGAAGGGCATCAAGTTCCACGACGGCACCGACTTCACCGCCGAGGCGGTGAAGGTCACCTTCGACCGCGTGACCAACCCCGAGAACAAGCTCAAGCGCTACGTCCTCTACAAGAACATCGCCAAGACCGAGGTGGTCGACGCGAACACCGTGAAGTTCACGCTGCACGAGCCGTTCTCGCCGTTCATCAACTCGCTGGCCCACCCCTCCGGCGTGATCATCTCGCCGGCCGCGCTCAAGCAGCACGGCAGCAAGGGCATCGCCCAGAACCCGGTGGGCACCGGCCCGTTCAAGTTCGTCGAGTGGAAGGCCAGCGACTACCTGAAGGTGGCCAAGTGGGACGGCTACTGGCGCAAGGGCTACCCCAAGGTGGACACGATCACCTGGCGCCCGGTCGTCGACAACAACTCGCGCAGCGCGATGATGCAGACGGGCGAGGCCCACTTCACCTTCCCCGTGCCCTATGAGCAGGCCGAGGTGCTGAAGGCCAAGGGCGAGCTGGAGCTGGTGGCCGCGCCGTCCATCGTCCATCGCTACATGTCGATGAACGTGAACCAGAAGCCCTTCGACAACGTGAAGGTGCGCGAGGCGATCAACTACGCGATCAACAAGCAGGCTCTGGCCAAGGTGGCCTTCTCCGGCTACGCGATCCCGGCCGAAGGCGTGATGCCCAAGGGCGTGGAATACGCGGTGAAGCTGGGCCCCTGGCCCTACGACCCGAACAAGGCCAAGCAGCTGCTGAAGGAAGCCGGCTACCCGAACGGCTTCGAGACCCAGCTCTGGTCCGCCTACAACCACACCACCGGCCAGAAGGTGATCCAGTTCCTGCAGCAGCAGCTGGCCCAGGTCGGCATCAAGGCGTCCGTGCAGGCGCTTGAGGCCGGCCAGCGTGTCGAGAAGGTGGAATCCGCCCAGGATCCGGCGACCGCGCCGGTGCGCATGTACTACGTGGGCTGGTCGTCCTCGACCGGCGAGGCCGACTGGGCGATGCGTCCGCTGCTGGCCGGTGAATCCGCGCCGCCCAAGATGTTCAACACCGCCTACTACAAGAACCCGCAGGTGGACGAGGACATCAAGAAGGCGCTGAACACCACCGACACCAAGGAGAAGACCGCGCTGTACGCCGACGCGCAGAAGCGCATCTGGGCCGACGCGCCCTGGGCCTTCCTGGTCACCGAGCAGCTGCTGTCGGCCAATTCGAAGAAGCTGTCCGGCTTCTACGTGATGCCCGACGCGTCGTTCAACTTCGACGAAGTCGACCTGAAGTAAGGACTTGGCGAGTACCGCACCGCGATGGCCAGTTATCTCCTCAAGCGCCTGCTGGGCCTGCTGCCGACGCTGCTGATCGTCGCGGTGCTGGTGTTCCTGTTCGTGCACATGCTGCCGGGCGATCCCGCCCGGCTGGCGGCCGGCGCCGACGCCGATCCGCAGACCGTCGAACTGGTCCGCAAGGACCTGGGCCTGGACAAGCCGCTCACCCACCAGTTCGTCGATTTCTTCTGGCGCATGCTGCATGCCGACTTCGGCACCTCGCTGCGCACCAAGCGCCCGGTCTCCACCGAGATCGCCGAGCGCTTCATGCCGACCCTGCTGCTCACGCTCACCAGCATGGTGTGGGCCGTCCTCTTCGGCATGGCGATCGGCATCGCCTCGGCGGTGTGGCGCAACCAATGGCCCGACCGGCTGGGCATGACGCTCGCCGTCTCGGGCATCTCCTTCCCGGCGTTCGCGCTGGGCATGCTGCTGATGGAGATCTTCTCCGTCGGCCTGGGCTGGCTGCCGACCGTGGGTGCGGACAGCTGGCGCCACTACATCCTGCCGTCGGTCACGCTGGGCGCGGCCGTCGCGGCCGTGATGGCGCGCTTCACGCGGGCCTCCTTCGTCGAGGTGGTGCACGAGGACTTCGTGCGCACCGCGCGCGCCAAGGGCCTGGCCGAGCGCGTCGTCATCTTCAAGCACTGCCTGCGCAACGCGCTGATCCCGGTGGTGACCATGATGGGCCTGCAGTTCGGCTTCCTGCTGGGCGGCTCCATCGTCGTGGAGACCGTCTTCAACTGGCCCGGCGTCGGCCGCCTGCTGGTGGACGCCGTCACCATGCGCGACTACCCGGTGATCCAGGCGCTGGTGCTGCTGTTCTCGCTGGAATTCATCCTGATCAACCTCATCGTGGACCTGCTGTACGGGTTCATCAATCCCACCATCCGCTACCGATGACCGAGCCCGCCAACCCGTCCGTCGTGACCGAGGCCGCCGCGCCCGAAGCGGATGCCGCGCCGGCCATCGCCGCCGCGTCGCGCGTGCGCACGCCGTGGACCGAGTTCTGGCGCAAGTTCCGCCGCCAGCACGTGGCGCTGGCCGCGCTGGCGTTCGTGCTCCTGCTGGTCGTCGTGGCCTTCGCCGCGCCCTGGGTCGTGCCCTACGACGCCGAGAACTTCTTCGACTACGACGCCATCAACCAGGGCCCTTCGTGGGCGCACTGGATGGGCGTGGACCCGCTGGGCCGCGACATCTTCAGCCGCATCGTGATGGGCACGCGGCTGTCGCTGGCCGCCGGCTTCTTCTCGGTGGCCCTGGGCGGCTTTGTCGGCTCGATCCTGGGCCTGCTGGCCGGTTACTACGGCGGCTGGTGGGACCGCATCGTGATGCGCATCTCCGACGTGCTGTTCGCCTTCCCCGGCATCCTGCTGGCGCTGGGCGTGGTCGCCATCCTCGGCTCCAGCATGGTCAACGTGATCGTGGCCGTGTCGGTGTTCAGCGTGCCCGCCTTCGCGCGCCTGGTGCGCGGCAACACGCTGGTGCTCAAGCAGATGACCTACGTGGAGGCGGTGCGCAGCATCGGCGCCTCGGACTGGACCATCCTGCTGCGCCACATCCTGCCGGGCAGCATCTCGGC
>JAEWBU010000378.1 GCA_023390985.1 Pseudomonadota bacterium | reverse complement strand
GGCCACGCCATCGCTGACGCCACCTGGCGGATACGCGAGCACGATGCGCAGCGGCCGCGCGGGCCAGGCCGCGCGCGCATCGTCCGCCGGCAGGCCGAGGGCGAGCGCCCCCAGCAGGAGCCGCCGGCGCGGCTCATCGAACGGCGCGCTTCTTCGTTCCATGCGGGCGAGCCGCCGTCCGGTAGCGCTGCGCGAGTTCCCGCACCAGCGCGATGAAGGTGCCGCAGGGACCTTCGCAATCGCCTTCCCGGTACACGAGCGTGATCGGCGCGCCGAGCCTGAGCGATGCGGCCAGCGGCCGGTAGACCACGGCCTGCGGATGCGCCCCGCCCATCGAGCTCGGGACGATGGAGATGCCGACGCCCGCGGCCACCAGGTTGAGGTTGGTCGTCATGCGATCGACTTCCGCCGCGAGAGTCACGCTGACATTGTGCCGGGCGCAGGCGGCCAGCAGGTTGGCGTACAGGCCCGGCGCGCCGGGGCGGCGCACCAGGATGAGCCGCTCGCCGTCCAGCGATTTCACCGGGACCGGCGTCGTGGCGGAAGCGAGGCGGTGATCGGCCGGCACCGCCAGCAGGGAGGGTTCCTCCAGCAGCGTCTCGAACCGCAGGCCGCGCGGGCGCGACACCGGCACGCGCAGCAGCCCGCAGTGCAGCCGCGCGGCGGCGACCTCTTCGATGATCTCCGCCGCATTGGCCTCGCGCACGCCCACCTCGATGTCCGGATGCCGCGCGCGGCAGGTGCGCAGCACCTCGGGCGTGAAGGCATGGGCGGCCGCCGAACTGGTGAAGCCGACCGAGATGCGTCCCCGGTGTCCCTGCGCGAAGGCCAGCATGCGGTCCTGCAGGGCGGCGAAGTCGGCCAGCAGGCGCTCGGCTTCCGCCTGGAGCAGGCGGCCGGCCTCGGTGAGTTCCACGCCTTTCGGATGGCGGGTGAAGAGCGCGGTGCCCAGCTCGTTCTCCAGCGACCGGATCTGCTGGCTGAGGGGCGGCTGCTGGATGCCCAGGGCCTGCGCCGCGCGCGTGACGTGGCCCGCGTCGGCCACGGCCTTGAAGTAGCGCAGGTGCCGCAGCTCGATATGCATGGCGTATGGACTCGAGATTCTAGACATCTTTGCCATCTGGAACGGCCCTCCCCAGAATCGCCGCGCAGACCCGAAAACAGGAGACATGGATTGCCGTTCCCGATGAGCTGGCGCCTAGGCGCGACCGCTTCCTTCACCTTCGCGCTCGCCGCCCTCGCCGGCTGCGCCTCGAACGCTCCCGACGCGACATCGACTCCCGAGGCCGCGCCCACCAAGGTGTCCTGCCCCGCGCAGGTTCCCGCGACCGCCACCTGCCTGGGCGGCACCGACTCGATGGGCGCGCACTACCTGATCGCCATGCCGGCCGACTGGAACGGCCACCTGGTGCTGCATGCGCACGGCGGTCCCACCTTGGGCCCTCCCAAGCCCGAGCGGGCGGTCGAGGACCTGACGCGCTGGGCCATCATGGTGAAGGCCGGCTACGCGTGGGCCGGGTCCACCTTCCGCCAGGGCGGCGTGGCGGTTCGCACGGCGGCGGAAGACACCGAGCGGCTGCGCCACATCTTCCTCGCGCATGTCGCCAGGCCGAAGCGCACGATCCTGCACGGCCAGTCGTGGGGCGCCGGCGTCGCGGCCAAGGCGGCGGAGATGTACACGGCGGCGACGGTGGGCCGCCGGCCCTACGACGCCGTGCTGCTCACCAGCGGCGTGCTGGCCGGCGGCACGCATTCCTATGACGTGCGCACCGACCTGCGCGTGGTCTACCAGTACCTCTGCGACAACCATCCGCGCCCGGACGAACCGCAGTACCCGCTGAACCTGGGCCTGCCCGCCGGCGCCACCATGACCGCGGCCGACCTGCGCTCGCGCGCCAACGAATGCCTGGGCCTGAACCTGCCGGCCGCGCAGCGCTCGCCGCAGCAGCAGGCCAAGGTGCGCACCATCGAGAACGTGCTGCGCATCCCGGCCAGCTCGATCCAGTCGCACCTGGACTGGGGCACCTTCCATTTCCACGACGTGGCCAGCCGGCGCACCGGCGGCGCCAGCCCCTTCGGCAACACCGGCGTGCGCTACACCGGCTCCGCCGACGACGCGGCGCTGAACGCCGGCGTTCGGCGCTACCGCGCGGATGCCGAGGCCTACCGCCGCTTCGCGGCCGACACCGACCCGACCGGACGCATCCCGGTGCCGGTGCTCACGACCAAGTGGATCGCCGACCCCACCGCGTTCGTCGAGCTCGATTCGCACTTCAAGGCCGTGATGGACCGCGCCGGCAGCGGCGACCGCCTGGTGCAGACCTTCACCACGCAGGGCACGCACAGCTACATCAGCGATCCCACCTACCCCACCCTGCTCGCGGCGCTGCTGCAATGGGTGGAACAGGGCACCCGGCCCACGCCCGCGGGCGTTGCCGCGGCCTGCCCCGCGTACGAAGCGAAGTTCGGAAAGGGGTGCAGCTTCGCGCCCGACTACCGGCCCGCCGCCCTCGATACCCGCGTGCCGGTGCGCGAGCGCCCGTGAACGGCGCGCACCCCCACGACATTCACAGGAGACATACATGCTCATCGGAAGACTCTTCGTCCTGCTCGCCTTCGCCTGGTTCGCCGGCCCCTCGCTGGCCGAGCCCCTGAAGATCCTGTTCGTCGGCAACAGCTTCACCTACACCCGGCCGCCGGCGCTGAACTACAACACCGGCGCGGTCACCGACCTCAACCTGCAGAACTCCATCGACAAGCCGGTGGGCAACGACCCCGAGCTGCCGCAGCCCTGGGGCGGCGTGCCGGGCATCTTCAAGGCGCTGGCCGACCAGTCCGGCGTGGACGTGGTGGTCAGGCATTCGCTGCGCGGCGGCGCCACGCTGCGCGGGCACATGATCAATTCCAACCCGGCGGGCTGGGACCTGCGCTCCAACATCGCTTCGGAGAAGTGGGACGTCGTGGTCCTGCAGGGCAACAGCACGGAAGCGGTCAATCGCATGGGCGGCGACTTCGCGCAGTTCAACGCGTACGTCGGCAAGCTGGAGCGCTTCATCCGCGTGGGCACCGCGCACAGCTACCGCGAATCGCAGCTCTACCCGGGCGGCAGCAACACGCTGCGCAACATCCCCGCCAACCCGAACGCCAACCCGAACGCGGCCATCTACCTGTACCAGACCTGGGCGCGTCCCGACCTCGCCTATCCCGAAGGCACGCCGTACGCCGGCGAGCCGCTGGAGAACATGCAGCTGGACCTGCACAACGCCTACGCCCAGGCGGCGCAGACGCACAACCTCACCGGCGTGGTGCCCGTGGGCGACGCGTTCCTGCGAGCGGTCAACGACGGCGTGTCGGTGCGCAACCCTTACGACACGAGCGAGCGCGGCATGAGCCTCTGGTGGCCCGCCGACCAGTTCCACCCCAGCGGCCACGGCGCCTACCTGAGCGCGCTGACCATGTTCGGCGCCCTCAGCGGCATCGACCCCGCGTCCTTCAGCGCTTCGGAGCAGGCCGCGCGCGACCTCGGCATCGCGCCGCAGCACGCGCTGCAGCTGCAACGCACGGCTTCGCGGCAGCTGCGCGATGCGGGCTATCCGCTGCTGTCGCGGCCTTGCGTGGGTTCGGGGCAGGCGCGGGCGGTGGAGCGCGGCTGCGCTGCGATCCAGCGCTAGGAAGCCCTGGATCCCCGCCTCCGCGGGGATGACGGCGAAACAGGTTCCGTCATTCCCGCGAAGGCGGGAATCCAGAGCTCCCGTCTTGCGCGCGTCATGCGGGCTCTGCGGGTCGGACCTCCATCCGCCTCGACAGCTCGCTGCCGCGCGACGCCAGGAACGCGACCAGCCGCACCCCGTAGTCCGGCACGGCCGCCTCCCGGACCGACGCGCGGGCCGCCAGCGCGGCGCGCCAGGCCCGCAGCCGCGGCAGGCCGTCGAAGAAATCGGCTTCACCGATCGCCTCGAACACCTCGAAGTAGCGGAACACCGGCGCGAACACCGCATCGACCAGGCCGAACGACGCACCGGCGAAGAACGGCCCTCGCGGATCCAGGGCCGGCTCGAGCTGCCTGAAACGGGACACGAGCGCATCCCGAGCCGCATCGAAGGCCTTCGCATCCGGCGCGGTATAGAACGTCCAGATCCGATGGAGCACTTCCGAGCCGAACTCCATCCAGGCGCGTTGCCGCGCGCGCTGCAGCGGATCAGCCGGATGCAGCCGCGGCGCGAACACCTCGTCCAGGTACTCGCAGATCACGGCGGACTCGAAGATCGGCTCGCCGTCCGCGAGCAGCACCGGCGTCTTGCCCAGCGGCGAAACAGCGGTGAACCAGTCGGGCCTGGCGGACAGGTCCACCCAGCGGCGGGAGAAGGCCACGCCTTTCTCCCGCAGCACGATGGCCGCGCGCTGCACGTAGGGGCACAAGTGGTGGCTGACCAGCGTGAGTTCCATGTCAGTCCTTCAGCAGGCCTTCGGTGCGCAACACGGCGCGGACAGCCTCGCGCGAGCGCACGCGGTCCATCCACGCCACCACGTTCGGCCAGGCCGCGAGGCTCATGCCGACCATCGGAGCCCAGCTGAGGATGACGAAGGCGTAGGCGTCGGCCACGGTGAAGTGGCGGCCCACGAGCCAGTCGCGGCCCTGCAGCCGCGCGTCCACGTCGGCGATGCGCAGCTTCAGCTTGTCCTTCACGGCCTTGCGCGTGGAGTCGGCCGTCTCCTTGTGGAACAGCCACGGGCTGAAGCCCTTGTGCAGTTCGCTCGACACGAAGGTGAGCCATTGCAGGACTCCGAAGCGCTCACGGCTGCCCACGGGCGGGATCAGGCCGGCGGCGGGCGCGAGGTCGGCGACGTACTGCAGCAGCGCGGCGACTTCGGTGTGGCGGCTGCCGTCGTCCAGCTCGAGCATCGGCACGTAGCCGCGCGGGTTGATGGCGCGGTAGTCGTCGCCGTCGGCGGTGCGACCGGCGACGGTGTCGACCTGCACCAAGTCGGCGGCGAGGCCGGCTTCGCGCAGCGCGATGTGGACGGCCTGCGAGCAGTAGGCGGGGGAGAAATAGAGCTTCATGCGGGTTCCTTGAGGGTTGGGAGCCCGGACTGTAGGATTGCAAATGCGCAACGAAAATAGGTACGTCTGCAATCCATGAATGCACGAACGCAATACCACCTGACGGCCGCCGACCTCGAGGTGGTGCTCGCGCTCGTGCGCGGCGGCACGCTGGCGCAGGCCGCCGAGCGCAGCGGCAGCGACGCCTCCACCGTGTTCCGCGCCTTGCAGCGCATGGAGCAGCGGCTCGGGCAGCGCCTGTTCGAGCGCAGCCGCCAGGGCTACCTGCCGACCGAGGCGGCCAGCGAAGTCGCGCGCCATGCGGAGCGCATCGAGGCGGAGCTGGAA
>JAEWBU010000370.1 GCA_023390985.1 Pseudomonadota bacterium | reverse complement strand
ATCCCGCGCCCCGCGCCCGCCCCGGTGGCGACCGCGCCGGCCGCCGCCGCGACCGCTGCGGCCCCGACCGCTCCGACCCAGACCGCCCGCGCGTCCTCCACGGACGACGAGTGGACCCAGTTCTGATCACCCGCCAACAAAGGACAGCGCCATGGAAATGATCGTGGAAGGCGGGCACATCGCCCGCCAGGAAGCCGGAAGGCAGGCGGCCGCGGCCGCGCGCGCCGGCGAGTACCTCACCTACCGGCTGGGGAGCGAGGAGTACGGCGTGGACATCCAGAAGGTCCAGGAGATCCGCTCCTACGAGCAGCCCACGCGCATCCCGCATGCGCCCGCGCACATCAAGGGCGTGGTCAACCTGCGCGGCGTGATCGTGCCGATCGTGGACCTGCGCCTGAAGCTCGGTTGCGCGCAGGCCGAGTACACCGACTTCACCGTCGTCATCGTGCTGGCCGTCGCCGGCCGCGTGCTGGGCGTGGTGGTCGATTCGGTGTCGGACGTGCTGGACCTGCAGGCCGAAGCCATCAAGCCGCCGCCGGGCCTGCCGGGCGAGGAGAACCCCGAGTTCATCACCGGCATCGCCTCGGTCGGCGACCGCATGCTCATGCTGGTGGACATCGAGTCGCTGCTGGGCGATTTCGCGTCCATCCAGGCGGCGGTGGCCTGATGCTCGCGGGCCTGCGCCTGAGGGGGCGGTTGACCCTCGCCTTCGGTGCCCTGGTGGCGCTGCTGCTGCTGATGGCCGGCGCCGCGCTGTACCAGGTCGGCACGCTGGCCCGCCTCAACGGGCTGCAGGCGGAACTGTCGGACGGCCGCACGCTGGTCGTCCGGTGGGCCGGGGAGACGCGCATGAACGTGGTGCGCGCCGTGTCGCTGGCCAAGGCGGGCAGCCCGCCGGCCCTGGCCGACTGGATGAACGGCGAGATGCGCGCGACCTCCGCCCGCATCAGCGAACTGCAGTCGCAGCTGGACGGCCGCATGGCCGGCGATACCGAGGCGGCGGCGCTGATGGCGAAGGTGGCCCAGGCCCGCAAGAACTATGTCGACCTGCGCGCCGAGTTGCTGAAGAAGCTGGCGGCCGACCCCGCGGGCGCCGAGCCCGAGGTGGAAGGCCGGCTGGTGCCGGCGGCCCGGGCCTACCTCGCCACGCTGGACGCCGTTGCCGCCTACACGGACCGGCTGCTGCAGGCGCAGGCCGAGGCGGTGGCGCAAGCCGTTCGCCGCGCCATCACGCTGCTGGCGGCACTTTCGGCCGCGGCGGCGCTGCTGGGTGGCGTGCTCGCCTGGCGCGTCAGCGGCGGCATGGTCCGTCCGATCCGCGAAGCGATCGCTTCGGCGCAGGCCATCGCCGGCGGCGACCTGTCGCGTGAAGTCGTGCGCAACCGCCGTGACGAACTGGGTGATCTGCAGGGCGCGTTGGCGCACATGCAGCAGCAGTTGCGGGAGATGGTGACCGGCATCCGCAGCGGCACCGATCATGTCGGCGTGGCGACCTCGCAGATCGCCAGCGGCAACCAGGACCTGAGCGCGCGCACCGAGCAGGCGGCCGCCAACCTGCAGCAGACCGCGGCCACCATGGGACAGCTGAGCGACAGCACGCGCCGCTCAGCCGGCTCGGCCGGCGAGGCCGACGGCCTGGCGCGCAGCGCGGCCGAAGTGGCGCGCCGCGGTGCGGCGGCCTTTGCGGAGGTGGTGGGCACCATGCGCGAGATCCACGAGAGCGCCGGCCGCATCGGCGAGATCACCACGGTGATCGACGGCATCGCTTTCCAGACCAACATCCTGGCGCTCAATGCCGCCGTCGAGGCGGCGCGTGCAGGCGAGCAGGGCCGCGGCTTCGCCGTGGTGGCCGGCGAGGTGCGCAGCCTCGCGCAGCGCAGCGCCGAAGCCGCCCGCGAGATCCGCTCGCTGATCGAGGGCAGCACGGGCAAGGTGGAACACGGCTCCCGCCTCGTGGAGCAGGCCGGCGCGACCATGCGCGAGATCGAGGCCAGCGTCAACCGCGTGAGCCGGTCGATCGTCGGCATCGCGGCCGCCGCGTCCGGCCAGGCCACCGGCTTCGGCGAAGTGAACGACGCCGTGGGCCAGCTCGACCGGATCACGCAGCAGAACGCGGCGCTGGTGGAAGAGGCCGCGGCGGCCGCCCAGAGCCTGAAGGAACAGGCCGCCGGGCTCGCGCGGCTGGTGGCGAGCTTCCGGCTCGCGCCGCAGGCCCTGGCGTCCTGATCCGCCGAAGCGACCGGAGCCTTCCGTGCGATCACCGCAACCCTCCGGCGCCGGGTCCGCGGCGGAGCTCCCTCCGCCGCCGGACAACCGCGACATCGAGTTCAGCCCCGACGACTTCGAGCGCGTGCGCAAGCTGATCCGCAACAAGGCCGGCATCGACCTGCAGGCGGGCAAGCAGAACATGGTGTACAGCCGGCTGGCGCGGCGCCTGCGCGACCGCGGCCACCGGAGCTTCCGCAGCTACCTGGACGCGCTGCGCGGCGACACCGATCCGGAATGGCAGGAGTTCATCAACTGCCTGACCACCAACCTGACGGCGTTCTTCCGCGAGTCGCACCACTTCGACACGCTGGCGCAGGAGCTGCGCGCGCGGCCCGGGCCGGTGCGCATCTGGTCGTGCGCCGCGTCCACCGGCGAGGAGCCGTACAGCCTGGCCATCACCGCGATGGAATGCGGCGCGGGCCACCGCACCCACATCGAGGCGAGCGACGTCGACACCCGCGTGCTGGCGCACGCCGAGGCGGGGATCTACCCGCTGGAGTCGGCTTCCGGCCTGGGCGAGGAGCGGCTGCGGCGGTTCTTCCTGCGCGGCGCGGGACGCAACGCGGGCTTCGCGCGCGTCAAGCCGGAGCTGCGGGCCCTGGTGCGGTACTTCAACCTCAACCTGCTGGCCCAGCCCTGGAAGCTGCAGCCGCACGACATGGTGTTCTGCCGCAACGTGATGATCTATTTCGACCGGCCGACCCAGCGCGCCGTGCTGGAGCGGCTGCACGCGGTGCTCAAGCCCGGCGGCCTGCTGTTCGTCGGCCACTCGGAGAACTTCACCGAGCACCGCAACCTCTTCACGCTGTGCGGCAAGACGGTCTACCGGCGCGCGGAGGCCGCGTGAAGCTGGCCCTGCATCCGCTGGACGCGGAGACCGCGGCGCAGCTGCGCCGCAAGCCGCCCCGCGCGGGCGAAGCTTCCTTCTTCTTCGACGACCCGGCGTTCGGCCGGGTCTCGGTCAAGGTGCTGCCGGGCGAGTTCTACGTCTGCGACCAGGACCTGGCCGTGAGCACCACGCTGGGCTCCTGCGTGGCGGCCTGCCTGCACGACCCCGTGGCCGGCATCGGCGGCATGAACCACTTCATGCTGCCCGAGGCCGGCGCGGGCGAGGCGGGCGGCCGCTTCGGCGTCCATGCGATGGAGCTGCTGATCAACGAGATGCTCAAGCGCGGCGCGCGCCGCCACGCGCTGGAAGCCAAGATCTTCGGCGGCGGCCAGGTGGTGCGCAGCCTGGCCGGCACGCAGATCGGCGAGAAGAACGTGGCGTTCGTGCAGCAGTTCCTGGCTCAGGAGGGCATCACGGTGCGCGGCCGGGACGTGCTGGACTTCTGCCCGCGCAAGGTCTGCTTCTTCCCGCGCTCGGGGCACGCGCTGTGCAAGCGCCTGCCGACGACGCACGGCGCCGAATTCGAACTGCAGGAGGCGCGCTACCGCGACCGCCTGGGCAAGCAAGGCCCGTCGGGGTCGGTGGAGCTGTTCTCATGAGCATCCGCGTCGTCGTGGTGGACGATTCCCCCCTGGTGCGCTCGGTGCTCACCGGCCTGATCAACCGCGAGGCCGACCTGCAGGTGGTCGGCACCGCGGCCGACCCGTACGCCGCGCGCGAGATGATCCGCGAGCTCGATCCCGACGTGATCACGCTCGACGTCGAGATGCCGCGCATGGACGGCCTGGAGTTCCTCTCGCGCCTGATGCGGCTGCGGCCGATGCCGGTGGTGATGATCTCCACGCTCACCGAGCGCGGCGCGCAGACCACGCTGCGCGCGCTGGAACTGGGCGCGGTGGACTTCGTCGCCAAGCCCGTGCTCTCGCAGCGCGCGGGGTTGGAGGAGGCCGCGCGGGAGATCACCGCGAAGATCCGGGCGGCTGCTTCGGCCCGTGTCGTGCGACGGCCCGCGGCGGAGGCCCCTGCGCCGGCCACCGTGCAACCGGCCGCCCGGCCCGTGCTCCCCGCGCGCGACACGCAGCTGCTGGTCGCGATGGGAGCCTCGACCGGCGGCACCGAGGCGCTGCGCGAAGTGCTCACGCGCCTGCCCGCGGCCTTCCCGGGCATCGTCGTCACCCAGCACATGCCGGCGGGCTTCACCGGCAGCTTCGCGGCGCGGCTGGACAGCCTGTGCCCGCTGCGGGTCAAGGAAGCGGACGACGGCGAGCGCATCCTGCAGGGCCACGTCTACATCGCGCCGGGCGGGCGGCACCTGCATGTCGAGCGCAGCGGCGGCGGCTATGTCGCGCGCGTCACGGCGGGGGATCCGGTGAACCGGCACATCCCTTCTGTCGACGTGCTGTTCCGCTCCGTCGCGCAGCACGCAGGTCCGCGCGCGTTCGGCGTGATGCTCACGGGCATGGGCGCGGATGGCGCGCAGGCGATGCGCGTGATGCGCGACCGGGGTGCGTTCAACCTCGTGCAGGACGAGGCGAGCTGCGTGGTGTTCGGGATGCCGAGAGCGGCGATCGCGGAAGGGGCGGCGGATGAGGTGCTGCCGCTGATGGAGATTCCCAAGCGGCTCGCCGAGCGGGTGATCCAGGCGCGCACTGTCTGAAGTCGTCATCCCCGCGAAGGCGGGGATCCAGAGCTTCCGTCTCCGTGAAGTCCGCTGAAGGCGGACGCACTGGATTCCCGCCTCCGCGGGAATGACGGGGGTGCTACCGCAGCGGATCCAGAAACGTCTGCATCGCCTCCACCATCGGCCCCATCATGTGCTCCGCCCCCAGCGCCAGCAGCGCCAGGCCGGCCAGCAGCGTGATCGGAAAGCCCACCGAAAAGATCGACAGCTGCGGCGCCACGCGCGAGGCGAAGCCCAGCACCAGGTTCACGAACAGCATCAGCAGCGTGGCCGGCAGCGCAAGAGACAACGCCAGCCGGAACACGTCGGCACCGAGCCGGTCCATGCGCAGCCGCGACAGGACGCTGAAGGGATCGGCCGAGATCGGCAGGCTCTGGAACGTCGCGACCAGTGCGTCGATCAGAAGCAGGTGCCCATTCAGCGCGATGAACAGCAGCATGGCCACCGTGTTCAGCCACGTACCCACGGCCGTTCCGGCGCCGCCTTGCGGGTTGAAGAAGCCGCCGAACGACAGGCCCATCTGCAGGCCGATCAGCTCGCCCGCGATCTCGAATACGGCGAACAGCAGCCGCGCGGCAAAACCGAGCGCCAGGCCGATCGCCAGCTGCTGCGCGATGAGGCTCAGCCCCGCGGCCGACGCGAGCGAAAGCCCCGGCGGCACGCCCGCGAAGGGCGCCACCGGCAACGCGATGACGGCCGCGGCCGCCACGCGCGCGCGCACCGGGAAGTTGCGCATCGACAGCAGCGGCGCCGATGTGAAGAGCGCCAGCACGCGGATGAAGGGCAGCAGCAACCCGGCCAGCCAGGTGTCCAGCTGGAGCTGGCTGAACGTGATCACGGCGTGATCGGGCTCAGCCGACCGAGGCCGGGATCGAGCTGATCACCTGCCGGATCCAGTCGACCAGCACCGAGATCATCCAGGGCCCGGCGATGCCCAGCGTGGCCAGCACGGCCAGCATCTTGGGCAGGAAGGACAGCGTGGCCTCGTTGATCTGCGTGACCGCCTGCAGCAGGCTCACCGCCAGGCCCACCGCCAGGGCCACGACCAGCACCGGCGCCGAGACGGTCACCAGCATTTCCATGGCCACGCGGGCGAAAGTGAGGACGGCCTCGGGCGTCATCAGTTGCTCCCGAAGCTGGCGACCAGCGAACCGATCAGCAGGTTCCAGCCGTCGGCCAGCACGAACAGCATCAGCTTGAACGGCAAGGCCACCAGCACCGGCGACAGCATCATCATGCCCATCGACATCAGCACGCTCGCGACCACCAGGTCGATCACGATGAACGGGATGAAGACCATGAAGCCGATCTGGAAGGCGGTCTTCAGCTCGCTGGTGACGAAGGCGGGCACCAGGATGCGCATCGGCGTCTTCGCCGGCTCGCTGACCGGCTCGCGGGCGATGCGCGAGAAAAGGGCCAGGTCGGCCTGGCGGGTCTGCTTCAGCATGAACTCGCGAAGGGGATCGGAGCCGCGCGCCACGGCATCCTCGAAGTTCATGCGCTGCTCGCTGTAGGGCTTGTACGCGTCGTCGTACACCTTCTGCAGCGTGGGACCCATGATGAAGAAGGTGAGGAACAGCGACAGGCCCACCAGCACCTGGTTGGGCGGCGTCGTCTGCAGGCCCAGCGCCTGGCGCAGCAGGCTCAGCACGATGATCAGCCGCGTGAAGCTGGTCATCAGCAGCAGCACCGCGGGGAGGAACGAGAGCGCACCGAAGATCAGCAGCGTCTGCACCGGTACCGAGTAGGTGGTGGTGTTGCCGCTGGTGGTGGCGCTGAATCCGAAGGGCGTGGACTGCGCCAGCGCGCCGCCGGCGGCCAGCAGCAGGGGCAGGGCGGGCGCCGAGCGCCGCAGGAACGAGGGAGCCGGCATGGTCAGCGGACCGACGGCGGGACTTCGGCTTCGCCCAGCAGCGTGATCTGCTGCGCGGTCGCGCCCAGCACCAGGCAGCGCCCTTGCACGCGCACCAGCAGCACGCGCTCGCGCGGCCCGACGGGCAGCTGCGCCACCACTTCCAGCTGGCGCGGCGCGCCGGCCGGTTGCAGCGTCTGCACGCGCTTGACCACCCACAGCGCCGCGGGGATCAACGCCACCACGAGCAGCAGCATCAGGAAGGACCAGGCGAGGGACTGCATGAACGGAGGTCCCTTTCAGCGGCCCAGCCGGCGCATGCGCTCGGACGGCGTGACGATGTCCGTGAGCCGGATGCCGAACTTGTCGTTGACGACCACCACTTCGCCCTGGGCGATGAGGAAGCCGTTGACCAGCACGTCCATCGGCTCGCCGGCCAGCGCGTCGAGTTCCACCACGGAGCCCTGCGCGAGCTGCAGGATGTGCTTGATCGGGATGCGCGTGCGGCCCAGTTCCACGGTGAGCTGCACCGGGATGTCCAGCACCAGGTCGATGTCGTCGCGCGGCATCGGCCCGGCGCCCGCGCCCAGCTGCTGGAACAGGCCGGCCGCGGCGGGCCGGGGCTGCGCGGCTTCGGCTTCGGCCAGGGCGGCGCCCCAGTCGTCCGCCATCGCGTCCTGGTTGTCGGAGGAGGGGGTGTTCATGTCGGGGTGACGGCCTTGGAGGCGGGGTTGGTCGCCAGCGCGGCCGCGCCGAGCGCGTCGGTCGGCTGGGTCAGGAATTCGCGGATGCACACGCCATAGCGCGAGCCGAGCACGCCGTAGTCGCACTCGAACACCGGCACGCCGTCCACCTTGGCGGTGAGGGTGGGCTGGCGATCCAGCTCGATGAAGTCGCCGACCTTGAGCGCCATCAGCTCGCGCACCGTGGCCTGGCTGTGGGCCAGCTCGGCCACCAGCTCCACCGTCGCGGCCTTGATCTGCTGCTTGAGCAGGTTCAGCCAGCGCCGGTCGGCCGCGCCCTGGTCGCCCTGCAGCGGCGAGTAGAGGATTTCGCGGATCGGCTCGAAGGTCGAATACGGGATGCAGATGTGCATCGACCCGCCGGCCTCGCCGATCTCGATCTCGAAGGTGGTGGTCACCACGATCTCGGACGGCGTGGCGATGTTGGCGAACTGCGTGTTCATCTCCGAGCGCGCGTACTCCAGCACGATCGGGTAGATCGGCGCCCAGGACTTGGCGTACTCGTCGGCGATCACCTCGACCAGCCGCAGGATGATGCGCTGCTCGGTGGCGGAGAACTCGCGGCCCTCCACGCGCGCCTGGTTCAGGCCGTTGCCGCCGAACAGGTTGTCGATGACGCTGAAGACCAGCGTGGGGTCGCAGATCACCAGGCCCATGCCGCGCAGCGGGCGCACGTGGACCATGTTGATGTTGGTGGGCACCGCCACGTTGCGCAGGAACACGCCGTACTTCTGCACCTTCACCGGCCCGACCGAGATGTCGGGGTTGCGGCGCATGAAGTTGAAGATGCCCACGCGCAGGTTGCGCGCGAAACGCTCGTTGACGATCTCCAGCGTGGGCATGCGCCCGCGCACGATGCGCTCCTGGCTCGACAGGTCGTAGCTGCGGACGCCGCCGTCCTCGGCCTCGGGCGCGGACGACTCCTGCTTCTCGCCGGTGACGCCGGCGAGCAGGGCATCGACTTCTTCCTGGGACAGCGGCTGCGCCATGCCGGCCTCACTGCACGATGAACTGCGAGAACAGCACGGTGCGGATCGGATGGCCGTCCGGCACCGCGGGCTGCGAAGCGGCCGCGGCGGGCGGCGGGGCCACGCCGAGCGCGGCGCCGGTGGCGGCGCGCACTTCGTTGGCCAGCTGCTGCTTGCCTTCGGCGGTGAGCAGCGATTCGATGTTCTTGGCCGAGATCAGCAGCAGGATGTTGTTGCGCACGGCCGGCAGGCGGTCCTTGATCGAGACTTCGACCGAGGCGTCCTCGACCTCGAAGGTGATGCCGATCTGGGCGAAGCGCTCGCCGCGCTCGTCTCGCAGGTTGACGGTGAACGGGTCGAGGTTGACGAACATCGGCTTGCGCTGCGACTTCTTCGGCGCGCCGGTTTCGGTGCCGGCCTTGCCGCCGGCGAGGAACCACCACGCGCCCGCGCCGCCGCCGCCCAGCAGCAGCAACGCGGCCAGCACGATCAGCAGCGTCTTGGATTTCTTGGCGGGAGGGGCACTGGACACTTGGAACTCCGGGTCTGGAAGTTCCATTGTCTGGAGCACTTGAGGGCGGCGAAGCGGCGATAAGGCCGGGGAAATCGCCGTTGTTCAATACCCGTCATTCCCGCGAAGGCGGGAATCCAGCGCGTCCGCCTTCAGCGGACTGCCGGAAGCCCTGGATCCCCGCCTCCGCGGGGATGACGGTTCTAGGCGTAGAGATCGAGGAGCGAGCGCACCGCCACACGTCGCGGCGCAGCCGGTGCGACGCCCGTTTCGCGCGCGGGGCCGGTCGAGCCCTGCCCACCGCCCTCCTGTCGCGGCTGCGCATCGGCAAAGCCACGTCCGTCACGACCCGCATCCACGCCGGCCTGGCCGAGCTGCAGACCCTGGCTCGCCAGCATCTCGCGCAGCTCCGGCAGCGCCTGCGCCAGCCCGTCGCGCGTGAAGCCGTTCGCGGCCAGCAGGCTGATGTCGGCGCTGCCGCCGCTGACGCGCAGCTGCACCTGGATCGGACCGAGCTCCGCCGGATGCAGGCTCAGCTCGGCCTCCTGCAGTCCGCCTTCGACCATGACGCGGACCTCGGCGGCGAGATCGCTCGCGAAGGCCGGTTCGCCCGGGCGCGAGGGCAGGGCGGCCAGGTGCACGGGCGTGGCGTGGGTCGCGGGCGACAGCGTCGGCGGGATCGCCGCGGCGGTCGGCGCGAGCATGGAC
>JAEWBU010000365.1 GCA_023390985.1 Pseudomonadota bacterium | reverse complement strand
GTGTGGGTGGAGGCCGACGCGGCGCGCATCGCGCAGGTGGCCGGCAACCTCCTGAACAACGCAGCCAAGTTCACCGACGAAGGCGGCTCGATCCGCGTCACGCTCGAGCAGGAGTCGGGACAGGCGGTGCTGCGGGTGCGCGACGACGGCATCGGCATCGAACCGCACCAGCAGTCGCGCATCTTCGAGCTGTTCGCGCAGGCCGACACCTCGCTGGAGCGCCGCCAGGGCGGCCTGGGCATCGGCCTGACGCTGGTGCGCAGCCTGGTAGAGCTGCACGGCGGCACGGTGGAGGTGTTCAGCGAAGGCGCCGGCCACGGCAGCGAGTTCACCGTGCGGCTGCCGCTGGCCGCCCCGCTGCCGCGCGAAGCCGCGCCCGCATCCGCGGCGCCCGGCGGCGTTGCGTCGAAGCAGCGCCGCGTGCTGGTGGTGGACGACAACCGCGACAGCGCCGCGATGCTGGCCATGCTGCTGGGGCAGTCGGGCCACGAGATCCAGCTGGCCTACGACGGCATCGAGGGCCTGGAAGCGGCGCAGCGCTTCCGGCCCGACGTGATCCTGCTGGACATCGGCATGCCGCGGCTGAACGGCTACGACGCCTGCCGGCAGCTTCGCACCCTGCCCGGCTGCCGCACCGCCCTCATCGTCGCGATGACGGGCTGGGGCCAGCAGGAGGACCGCAAGCGCTCGGCCGAAGCCGGCTTCGACGCGCACCTGGTCAAGCCGCTCGATCCGCGGGCGCTGCGCGAGTTGCTCGCCTGCGTGCCGGCGGCCGAGGCTACTGACTAGTTCAGCGCCTCGACGATCGTTACGTTCGCCATCCCGCCGCCTTCGCACATGGTCTGAAGGCCCCAGCGCCCCTTGCGCTGGCGCAGCACGTTCAGCAGCGTCGTCATCAGCTTGGCGCCGGAAGCTCCCAGCGGATGGCCGAGCGCGATGGCGCCGCCATTCACGTTCAGCCGCGCAGGATCGGCGCCCGTCGCCTGCAGCCAGGCCAGCGGGATCGGCGCGAAGGCCTCGTTGACTTCATAGGCGTCGATGTCGCCGATCTTCATGCCGGCCTTGCGCAGCGCGGCCAGCGTCGCGGGGATCGGCGCCTCCAGCATCACGACCGGGTCGTGGCCCAACACCGAGAGATGGTGGATGCGCGCCAGCGGCTTGAGGTCGAAGGCCTTCACCGCCTTCTCGCTGGCCACCATCACGCCGGCCGCGCCGTCGCAGATCTGGCTGGCGCTGGCCGCGGTGATCACGCCATCGGGCTGCAGCAGCTTGACGCCGGCGATCGCCTCCAGCGAAGCGTCGAAGCGGATGCCTTCGTCGACCGTGTGCGGCTCATCGGCCGGGTCCTCGCCCTGCTTCCAGGCGCGCACGGGCAGGATCTCGCCTTCGAACGCGCCCGCCCCGGTGGCGGCCTTCGCCCGGCGATGGCTCTCCAGCGCGTAGGCATCGAGCTGGTCCTTCGAGAAGCCGTACTTGCGCGCGATCATCTCGGCGCCCATGAACTGGCTGAACTCCACGTCCGGGTAACGCTCGCGCACGCGCGGGCTCATGTAGAAGCCCAGCCCGTTCTTGCGGGGCAGTTCGCTGGGCGTGAACATGGGCACGCGCGACATGCTCTCCACGCCGGCGGCGATCACCAGGTCCTGCGTGCCCGACATCACCGCCTGCGCCGCGAACTGCAGCGCCTGCTGCGAGGAGCCGCACTGGCGGTCGATCGAGGTGCCGGGCACCGACTCGGGCAGCCGGGACGCCAGCACCGCGTTGCGGGCGACGTTGGACGACTGCTCGCCGGCCTGGCTGACGCAGCCCATCAGCACGTCATCCACCGCGGCCGGGTCCACGCCGCTGCGATCGACGAGCGCGTTCAGCACCTCGGCCGCGAGGTCCACGGGGTGCCACCCGGACAGGCGGCCGTTGCGGCGGCCGCCGGCGGTGCGGGTGGCGGCGACGATGAAGGCTTCGGGCATGGCGGTCTCCAGCAGGAATGTCGTGCGCCGATTTTGCCCAAGCGCCCGCGGCTATGCTCGAGAACCATGATCGTCCTGCACCACTGCGTCAGCGCCCGTTCGTTCCGTCCCCTGTGGACGCTGGAGGAGCTCGGCGCGCCGTACGAGCTGCGCATGCTGCCCTTCCCGCCGCGCGTGCACGCCCGCACCTACCTGCAGGAGAACCCGCTGGGCACCATCCCGCTGCTGGTCGAGGGCGACACGCGCATGACCGAATCGGCCGCGATCTGCCAGTACCTGTGCGCGCGCCGTGCGCCGACGCCGCTGCAGGTGGAGCCCGGCGAGCCGGATTTCGGCGCCTGGCTCAACTACCTGCATTTCGGCGAGGCCACGCTCACCTTCCCGCAGACGCTGGTGCTGCGCTATTCGCGCTTCGAGCCGCAGGAGCGCCGGCAGCCGCAGGTGGCGCAGGACTACGCGAAGTGGTTCCTCGCGCGACTGCGCGGCGCCGATGCGCGCCTGGAAGGACGCGAGTGGCTGGCGGGCGGCCGGTTCACGATCGCCGATGTCTCGGTCGGCTATGCCCTGCTGCTGGCGAGCCTGCTCGACCTGGCGCCGCAGTTCCCATCGAACGTGCAGGCCTACTGGCAGCGGCTGCAGCAGCGCGAGGGCTTCCAGCGGGCGATGCGCAGGCAGGACGAGGCGGCTCGCGCCCAGGGCGTTTCTCCCGTGCCGCCGACGGAAGTCAGCGCCTAGCGACAAGGATGCGGGCCGGGCGCGCGACAATGGCTCCGATGCAGTTGGACGAGACCTTGCGCGAGTCGGTGCGGCGACGCCTGCGCAGCTTCGAATCGCACCGCGCCGAGCACGCTTCGCACCACGCGGCCGCCGTCGTCGTTGCACTGGTCGAGGAAGGCCTGGGCGCCGTGGTCGACGGCCTCTCCGCACCGTCGCACTGGAGCCGTGAAGCCGCCCTGCTGCTCACCCGCCGCGCCGCGGGCATGACGCGCCACGCGGGCCAGTGGGCCCTGCCGGGCGGCCGCATCGACGAAGGCGAATCGGCCGAAGAAGCGGCCCTGCGCGAACTGCACGAGGAAGTCGGCCTGCGCCTGGAGCCCGCCGAAGTGCTGGGCACGCTGGACGACTACGTCACGCGATCGGGCTTCGTCATCACGCCGGTGGTGGTGTGGGCGGGCTCGGCGCCGGAGCTGGTGCCGAATCCCGCCGAGGTGGCGAGCATCCACCGCATCCGCGTGCGCGAATTCATGCGCGACGACGCGCCGCTGCTGGAGCCCTCGGAAGAACCCGGCCGCCAGATCCTGCGCATGCCGGTCGGCCGCCACTGGATCGCCGCGCCGACGGCAGCGGTGATCTACCAGTTCCGGGAAGTGGGCATCGCCGGCCGCGCCACGCGCGTGGCGCATTTCGACCAGCCGGTGTTCGCGCGGCGCTGAGCGCCTGGAACTCAGGTCGCCATCACCGGCAGGCGCCGCGTGATGATCTCGCGGGCCTCGGCCATGATCCGTTCGATCAGCTCCGCGCAGGTCGGCACGTCGCGGATCAGGCCCGCCACCATGCCGCACGACCAGACGCCGGCGTCCATCTCGCCCTTCTGCATGATCTTCGGGTAGACGCCCGCCACCTCGCCGAAGATGTCGTCGAAGGTGACGCTGGCGCCCAGCGCCTTCTCCTTCTCGAGCAGCCGCTCGGCCGCGGCGTTCTTCAGCACGCGCTCGGTGTTGCGCAGCGGACGCATCACGAGTCGCGTGTCCAGCTCGCTGGCCGCGACGATGGCGTCCTTCACGTTCTGGTGCACCGGCGCCTCCTTCGTCGCCAGGAAACGCGTGCCCATGTTCATGCCGTCGGCGCCCAGCGCCAGCGCGGCCACCAGCGAGCGGCCGGCGGCCATGCCGCCGGAGGCGACGAAGGGGATCTTCAGTTCCTCGGCCGCGCGCGGCAGCAGGATGAAGTTGGGCACGTCGTCCTCGCCCGGATGGCCGCCGCATTCGAAACCGTCGACGCTGACCGCGTCGCAGCCCATGGACTCGGCCTTGAGCGCATGCCGCACCGAGGTGCACTTGTGGATGATCTTGACGCCGGCCTCGTGCAGCGGCGGCAGCCACTTCTGCGGGTTGTTGCCGGCGGTCTCCACGATCTTCACGCCGCCGTCGAGGATGGCCTTCACGTAGCCGGGATAGTCCGGCGGCTTGACCGCCGGCAGGAAGGTGAGGTTGACGCCGAACGGCTTGTCGGTCATCGCCTTGCAGCGCGCGATCTCGCGCGCCAGGTCCTCGGGCGTGCGCTGCGTCAGGCCGGTGATGATGCCCAGCCCGCCGGCGTTGGACACGGCCGCCGCCAACTCGGCGAAGCCGACGAAATGCATGCCGCCCTGGATGATCGGGTAGCGGATGCCGAAGAGTTCGGTGATGCGGGTCTTCAATCGCTGCTCCTTCGCCGGCGCAAAAGCGGCGAGGCAATGTAGCAGGGCCCCGCCGTGCACGCCTGTCGCGTGCGCGGCGGGGCCCCGCGGGCCGGCGGCGATGCCGCTTACGGCGCGAAGTGCAGGTCGATCACCTGGTCAGCCGTGGAGACATCGGCGTCCCGCGCGAGGTCGACGAAGCCCTCGGCCGCGCCCTGCACCTTGTACTTGCCGGCCACCGGGGTGTCGGCGACGAAGGTCGGCGTGCTGCCGGCCACGAAGGCCGCCTTCACCGGCGCGCCCGCGGGCACGCTCAGCGTGTAGGTGGCCGCCACGGCGTCGACCGGCTTGGCCGTGACCTGGATGGTCGGGCCGCCGGTGAGCTGCTGGGTGGCGCGCACGTCGGCGGTGGTCACCAGGGTGGCGGTGCCGGTGCCGGTCGAAGCGGTGCCGGTGATCTGGCGCATCGTCGCCGTGGGCGGCAGGAACGCGGTGGCGGTGCCGTTCACGGTCGTCGTGGTGGCGGACACCGGAACGCTGGTCAGCACGGCGGTGGCGCGGCCTTCGGAGGTGATCACCACGTCGTAGTTGCCGGCGGCCAGGAACGGCAGCACGAACTTGCCGGTGGTGTCGGGCACGGTCGAGCGCATCACCACGCCGTTCTGCTGGGCCGACACGGTGGTGCCGTTGAGCGTCATCGTGGTCGAGACGTAGCCCTGGATGCCGGTCTGCAGGCGCTTGGACAACGACAGCACCGGCTTGAGGTTGTAGCCGCCCGAACCGCCCGCGGTGACGATGGAACGGCAGGCGTCGAAGTCCAGGACCAGGTCGGCCAGTCCGTCGGCCTCGACGTCGAACCTGGCCTTCAGCTTCAGGCCGCTCTGCTGCGCGCTGGGCGTTTTCAGCGGCACTTCGGCGCCGCCGGTGGGATGGACCGAGTTCGCCAGCGGGTTGGCGCCGGTGTTCGCCGCGAGCACGAGGCGGATCTGGCTGTAGGTGCCGGCGGGGACGTCGGTCTGGCCGAGTTCCTCCAGGGTCCCGTTGGTCAGCTCCAGCAGGTCCAGCCGCTTGGGCGTCGCCAGGACGATCTCCTCCCAGCCGCCTTCCGAGTCGGCGGCGCCGTCGCTCTTGTGCATGCGCACGCGCTCGACGGTGACGTAGACGTGGTCGTAGCCGCAGCTCGGCGCGTCGGTGAGCGCCAGGCGCACCGTGCCTTCCGGAACCGTGGTCGCCACGCTTCCGCCCCCGCCACCGCCGCCGCAGGCGGCCAGCAGCAGGGCCGAGGCCAGGGCCGCCGCGCAAGCCAGGGGTTTGCTTTTGTTCAATTGCATCGCTTCTCCTCTTTCAGGAGCGGCGATGCTCAGCCGCAGGGCGCGGGGCAGCTGTGTGGAGTCGTAAGAGAAGCTGCTGGACACTGCGATTCGGCCGTGCTTCTAACGCCTGGTTGCGAACTGCTGGGAAATTTTCCCAACAGCCCGCTCTCAGCGTTGCGACGCCGACACGCGTGCGCCGCCGCCATAGCCAGCCGGCGGCCGAGGAGTCCCACCCGCAACCACCCGTACCGCGCAGTACTTGAATTCCGGGATCTTGCCGAACGGATCCAGCGCGGCGTTCGTCATCAGGTTGGCCGCGGCCTCGTAGTAGGCGAACGGGATGAACACGGCGCCGCCCGGCGTGCCGTCGTCGCGGCGCACATGCAGCGCGACCTCGCCGCGACGCGATCGCACCGTTACCACGTCACCCGGCTGCAGGCCCAGCTTGCGCAGGTCCTCGCCGTTCATCGAGGCAGTAGCCATCGGTTCGATGGCGTCCAGCACCGTCGCGCGCCGCGTCATGCTGCCGGTGTGCCAGTGCTCCAGCTGGCGGCCGGTGATCAGCACGAACGGGAAGTCGGCATCGGGCCGCTCGGCGGCCGGGATGATGTCGGCGGGCACCAGCTTCACCCGGCCGTCGGGCGTCGGGAAGCGCTCGGTGAACACGATGGGCTGGCCGGGGTCGTCTTCCGACAGGCAGGGATAGGTGACGCTCGATTCGCGTTCCAGCCGTTCCCACGAGATGCCGGCGATCGCCGCATGCATGGCCTGCCGCATCTCCTCGTAGACCGCGGCCACGCCGCACTCCTCGCCTTCGTAGCGCCACTCCAGGCCCAGGCGGCGCGCCATCTGCTGGATGATCCAGAGGTCCGGCTTCGCATCGCCCGGCGGGGTCAGCGCGCGGCGGCCCAGCTGCACCATGCGGTCGGTGTTGCTCACCGTGCCGGTCTTCTCGGGCCAAGCCGAAGCCGGCAGCACCACGTCGGCCAGCCAGGCGGTCTCGGTCATGAAGATGTCCTGCACGACCAGGTGTTCGAGACTCGCCAGCGCGTGGCGCGCATGGTTCAGGTCCGGGTCGCTCATCGCCGGGTTCTCGCCCATGACGTACATGCCGCGCACCTTGTGCGGGTCGGCGTCGTCGGCCAGCGCCTTGTGCATGATCTCGACGACCGTGTAGCCGGGCTGGTCGTCCAGCGGCGTGTCCCAGAAATCCTCGAACCAGGAGCGCGCCGCCGCGTTGTCCACGCGCTGGTAGTTGGGCAGCATCATCGGGATCAGGCCCGCGTCGCTGGCGCCCTGCACGTTGTTCTGGCCGCGCAGCGGATGCAGGCCGCTGCCGGGCTTGCCGATCTGGCCGGTGACGCTGGCCAGCGCGATCAGGCAGCGCGCGTTGTCGGTGCCGTGCACGT
>JAEWBU010000323.1 GCA_023390985.1 Pseudomonadota bacterium | reverse complement strand
CGGGCGCGAGCCGTTACACCACGTTTGACGCGAGGCATGTGTGTTCTCCTTGTCTTGGTGGGTTACAGGCCGGCGAACGGCAGCATCTGCGCCATGTGGCCCATGTTGGTCTCGTGGACCGCGACGGGGCCGCGCAGGTGACGCTTGTTCTTGGTGGACTTCTTGGTCAGGATGTGACGCTTGAAGGCCTGGCCGCGCTTGACGGTGCCGCCGGGACGGACGCGGAAGCGCTTCTTGGCTCCGCTCTTGGTCTTCATCTTGGGCATGTGAATGCTCCTTCTCTCTCATACGTGCTCGTGAGGCGCCGCGAATGCTTCGCGTCTTGATGGCCCCGAGCCACTTGTCGGCGAGTTTTCAAGTTCGCCACTTGTCCGGAAGGCACGAAGCCTTCCTTCACCGGATCGCGCCGGCGACAAACCGATGCGATCCGAGGATCCTCCTTACGCCGTGGCCGCTCCGGCGGCTTCGGCCGCGGGCTTGCCTTGGCCCGCTTTCTTGCGGCCCGGCGCGATCATCATGATCATCTGCCGGCCCTCGAGCTTGGGGAACTGCTCCACCAGGATGGTGTCGCCCAGCTCGTCGCGGATGCGCTGCAGCAGCGCCATCCCGATCTCCTGGTGCGTGATCTCGCGGCCGCGGAAGCGCAGCGTGATCTTGCACTTGTCGCCCTCTTCCAAGAAACGCCGGATGTTGCGCATCTTGATGTTGTAGTCACCGTCGTCGGTGCCGGGGCGGAACTTGATTTCCTTGACCTCGATGACCTTCTGCTTGGACTTCGCTTCCGCGGCCTTCTTCTGTTCCTGGTACTTGAACTTGCCGTAGTCCATCAACCGCGCCACGGGCGGGTTGGCTGTCGCGGCGATTTCGACCAGGTCCACGTCCAGCTCGCCGGCCATCCGCAGCGCTTCCTGGAGGCTGACGATGCCCAGCGGCTCATTCTCGGGTCCGGAGAGGCGGACTTCCGGGGCCATGATTTCCCGGTTCAGGCGGTGCTTGCGTTCCTCGCGGTGGCGGCGGTCGCGAAAGTCAGTAGCGATGGTCTCGATCCTTCAAAAACGGTTGGCTGCTTCTTTGAAGCAGCAAAGCCGCCTCAGTTCACGCCTGGGCTACAGCTGGACTTCGGATGGAGGTCAGCTCTTGCTGGCAACGTCCCCGGCCAGCCGATCGGCGAAGGCCTGGAGGGGCATTGCACCGAGGTCCTGATTGCCCCGGGCGCGCACTGCGACGGCACCCGCTGCCTTTTCCTTGTCGCCTACGACAAGGATGTAAGGCAGCTTCTGCAACGAATGCTCCCGTATTTTATACGTAATCTTCTCGTTGCGAAGGTCGAGCTCGACCCTAAACCCTTGATTCTGCAGAGTTTTCGCAACCTCGCGGGCGAAATCGGCCTGGCCGTCCGTGATGTTGAGCACCGCCACCTGCACCGGCGCGAGCCAGGCGGGCAGCGCCCCGGCGTGGTGTTCGACCAGCATGCCGAGGAAGCGCTCCAGGCTGCCGACGATGGCCCGGTGCAGCATCACCGGATGGGCGCGGCCGCTGGTTTCCGTGACGTATTCCGCGCCCAGACGCTCAGCCGTATTGAAATCGACCTGCATCGTGCCGCACTGCCACTGGCGGCCCAGCGCATCCTTGAGCGTGTATTCGATCTTGGGACCGTAGAACGCGCCGTCTCCGGGCGAGATCACGAAGTCCACGCCCGAGCGGCGCAGCGCTTCCATGACGGCGTGCTCGGCCTTGTCCCAGAGCTCGTCGGACCCGACCCGGTTCTCCGGCCGCGTCGCGACCTTGTAGAGGATCTCCGTGAAGCCGAAGTCGCGGTAGACCTCCTGCAGCTTGGTCGTGTAGGCCACGCATTCGTCCAGGATCTGGTCTTCCGTGACGAAGGCGTGCCCGTCGTCCTGCGTGAAGCCGCGCACCCGCATGATCCCGTGCAGCGCACCCGAGGGCTCGTTGCGGTGGCACTGTCCGAATTCGCCGTAGCGCAGCGGCAGGTCGCGGTAGCTGCGCAGCGCCGACTTGAAGATCAGCACGTGCCCCGGGCAGTTCATCGGCTTGAGCGCGTAGTCCCGCTTCTCGCTCTCCGTCGTGAACATGTTCTCGCGGTAGTTCTGCCAGTGGCCCGTCTTCTCCCACAGGCTCTTGTCGAGGATCTGTGGGCCCTTCACCTCCTGGTAGCCCGTGTCCTTGTAGACCTGGCGCATGTACTGCTCGACCTGCTGCCAGACCGCCCAGCCCTTGGGGTGCCAGAACACCACGCCGGGCGCGACGTCGTCGATGTGGAACAGGTCCAGCTCGCGGCCGAGCTTGCGGTGGTCGCGCTTCTCGGCCTCTTCCAGCATGTGCAGGTGCTGCTGAAGCTCTTCCTTCGTCGCCCACGCCGTGCCGTAGATGCGCTGCAGCATCTCGTTGCGGTGGTCGCCGCGCCAGTAGGCGCCGGCCACCTTCATCAGCTTGAAGTGCTTCAGCTTGCCCGTGCTGGGCACGTGCGGGCCGCGGCACAGGTCCTCGAAGCCGCCTTCGCGGTACAGCGAAACCTCTTCGTTGGTCGGGATGCTGGCGATGATCTCGGCCTTGTAGTGCTCGCCCAGGCCCTTGAAGTACTCGACCGCCGCGTCGCGCGGCAGCACGCGGCGCACCACCGGCTCGTCCTTGGCGGCGAGCTCGGACATCCGCTTCTCGATCGCCTGAAGGTCCTCCGGCGTGAAGGGCCGCTTGTACGAGAAGTCGTAGTAGAAGCCGTTCTCCACCACAGGGCCGATGGTGACCTGGGCTTCGGGGAACAGTTCCTTGACCGCGTAGGCCAGCAGGTGCGCCGTCGAATGGCGGATCACGTCGAGGCCATCGGCGTCCTTGGCCGTGATGATGGACACCGGCGCGTCGTGGTCCACCGTGTAGGCCGTGTCGACGACCTTGCCGTCCACCTTGCCCGCGAGGGCGGCCTTGGCCAGGCCGGCGCCGATCGAGGCGGCGATGTCGGCCACCGTGACGGGGCCCGGGTACTCCCGGCGCGAGCCGTCGGGAAGCGTGATCGAGATCATGAAGGGAAGCTCCAGCGAGACGAAAAACGAAAAGCGCGGCCTGTAGCCGCGCTCTTGCTGGAAACCGAGGTTCTTGCGATACGCGCGACTACGCGGCCACTACGGGGCCGTTCCTTGCGGAGTAGTTCGCGGTGTCATAACCGAAGCTGCCTTTCTCGCCCTTGTTGTTGCGTCGAGGGAAGGCCCGATTCTACCCGTCCGCCGGCGAGCGCGGCAGGACCAGCACGAAGGTGGCGCCCTGCCCCAGGCCTTCGCTGCTCGCCTCGATGCGGCCGCCGTGCAGTTCGGCCAGCCGCGCGGCGAGGCTCAGGCCGATGCCCAGGCCGCCGCCGGTGCCGTCGCGGTTCACCTGCACGAACAGCTCGAACACCTGCCGCAGTTGTTCGGCCGTGAGCCCCACGCCGCTGTCCCGCACCATGAAGCGCACGCATTCGCCGTCGGGCGTCACGCCCACCTCGATGCGGCCGCCCTCGGGCGTGTAGTTCGCCGCGTTGTTCAGCAGGTTGGTCAGGATCTGGGCGACCCGGGTCGGGTCGCATTCGAGCTCCACGCCTGCGTCCACCGGGCCCGACACGAGCTGGTGCCGGCGCTGCTCGATCAGCGGCCGGCTGGTCTCCACCGCTGCGTCCAGCACCTCGGCCGCACGCACGCGCCGCCGCTGCAGCACGATCTTGCCGCGAGAGATCCGCGAGACGTCCAGCAGGTCGTCCACCAGCCGCACCATGTGCCGCACCTGGCGCTCGGCGATGTCGCGGGAGCGCTGCGCCAGCTTCGGGTCCGAGGTGCGCTGGAGGATCTCCAGCGCGTTGCGGATCGGCGCGAGCGGGTTGCGCAGCTCGTGCGCCAGCACGGCGAGAAACTCGTCCTTGCGTCGATCGCCTTCGCGCTGGCGCGCGTAGAGTTCCTCCAGCTGGAGCGCGCGCTCGCGCGCATCGCGCCGCGCCCTCGCCTGCACCAGCGTGATCCACGCCAGCAGCACGCAGGTCGCGAGCGACACCCCCGCGAGCCAGGGCACGACCCGCCGCTGGGACAGCCCTTCGAGCGCCGGCCGGCTCGTCATGGCCAGCAGCCAGGGGCGGCCCGACACTTCCAGTTGCCGCACGATGCCTTGCGAAGGCGCCTGGCCTCCCGGCGGACGCGTGGAGAGCAACAGCGCGTCGGGCACGGTTTCCAGGCCGTCGTACAGCTCGAAGTCGATCTCGCGCACGCCGTTGCCGCGCACGCCCTGCAGCAGGTCGCCCACGCGCAGCGGCGCGTAGACGAAGCCCAGCAGTTCGCGCCGGCGCTCCTCCACCGTCTCCGGAGCCCCGCCGCCGCGGTAGAACGGCAGGTAGATCAGGAAGCCGGCCTGCTTGCTGGCGTCGATCTCCTGGACCAGGATCACCTTGCCCGAGGCGGCGGCCGCGCCGGTATCGCGCGCCCGGCTCATGGCCTCGCGCCGCGTCGGCTCGGTGTACATGTCGTAGCCGATCGCCGCCTGGTTGCGCTCGTCCATCGGCTCCAGGAAGACGATGGCGTGGTACTCGTCCCGCGGACCCGAAGGCCAGACCCGCACCTCGTCGTCCTCGTCGCGGATGCGCCGGTTCAGCTGGCCCGCGGGGTCGCCATCGATCCGCAGGGTGAAGCCGATGCCCTGGATCCCGGGGTAGTCCTCGCGCAGCCGCAGCTGCGAGACGTAGGCCCTGAACTGCTCGCGACCGACCGCCTGCCGCGCCGCGAAAAGCCCGGCCGTGCCGTGGAGCAGCGTGTTGGTGATCTCTATTCGCTCGCGGATCGCGCCGGTGGTGCGCAGGGCTTCGGCCTCGAACGCGGCGCGGTCCTGCTGCGCGATCGAGTTCGTCACCGAGGCCAGCAGCACGGCCGTCACCATCAGGGCCAGCAGGAACACGATCGCCGGCGCCACCCAGGGGCGGTGCACGCGGAGCGGAACGGGATCGGCGGAAGGATGCGGCGGCGCGGTCACGGGAAGTCGAGTGCCATGCTAACGGCCGCCCATGAAAAAAGGGCCGGCGCTGCCGCGCCGGCCCCTGCTCGACCTGTAAAGAATCAGGCGGCTTTTTTCTCGTCGAAGAACTGCGCGTCCTCGGTCGAGCCCTTCAACGCGGCGGTCGAGGCTTCCTTCTCGATCGTGGTCGTCACCGCGTCGAAGTAGCCGGTGCCCACCTCGCGCTGGTGCTTGACCGCGGTGAAGCCCTTCTCGGCAGCGGCGAACTCGGCCTGTTGCAGCTCGACGAAGGCGCTCATCTGGTTGCGCGCATAGCCGTAGGCCAGGTTGAACATCGAGTAGTTGAGGCTGTGGAAGCCGGCCAGCGTGATGAACTGGAACTTGTAGCCCATCGCGCCCAGCTCCTTCTGGAACTTGGCAATCGTCGCGTCATCCAGGTTCTTCTTCCAGTTGAACGAGGGCGAGCAGTTGTAGGCCAGCAGCTTGCCCGGGAACTTCGCGTGGATGGCGTCGGCGAAGGCCTTGGCGAAGGCCAGGTCCGGCGTGCCGGTCTCGCACCAGATCAGGTCGGCGTATTCCGCGTAGGCCAGGCCGCGGCTGATCGCCTGCTCCAGCCCGTTGCGGCTGCGATAGAAGCCTTCGACGGTGCGCTCGCCGGTGAAGAAGGGCTTGTCGTGCTCGTCCACGTCGCTGGTGACCAGGTCGGCGGCCTCGGCGTCGGTGCGGGCCAGCAGGATGGTGGGCGTGCCCATGACGTCGGCCGCCAGGCGGGCGGCGACCAGCTTGGACACGGCTTCACGCGTGGGCACCAGCACCTTGCCACCCATGTGGCCGCACTTCTTGGCCGCGGCCAGCTGGTCTTCGAAGTGCACGCCGGCGGCGCCCGCCTCGATCATGGCCTTCATCAGCTCGAAGGCGTTGAGCACGCCGCCGAATCCCGCCTCGGCATCCGCCACGATCGGTGCGAAGTAGTCCACGTAGCCTTCGTCGCCCGGGCCCTTGCCTTCGCTCCACTGGATCTGGTCGGCGCGCGCGAAGGTGTTGTTGATCTTCCTGACCACCTTCGGCACCGAGTCCACCGAGTACAGCGACTGGTCGGGATACATCTCGCCGTTGCTGTTGGCGTCGCCCGCCACCTGCCAGCCCGAGAGGTAGATCGCCTTGAGGCCGGCCTTGACCTGCTGCATCGCCTGGTTCCCGGTGAGCGCACCGAGCGTGTTGACGAAGGGCTCGGTGTTGATCAGGTTCCACAGCTTCTCCGCGCCGCGCCTGGCCAGCGTGTGCTCGACCTGCAGCGAGCCGCGCAGACGGACCACGTCGGCGGCGCTGTAGCCGCGCTTGATGCCTTTCCAGCGCGGGTTCTCGGCCCAGTCCTTCTCCAGTTGCGCGATCTGCTGCTCGCGGGTGAGGTGCGTCCAGTTGCTCATGCTTTGCTCCGTAGGTCGTTGAAGAAGCGGTTCGGCGCGAAGGCCGGTTGCGAGCAACTTTAAGTCTTGTAGAAGACTTCGTGGCGCTCTTGTGTCTTATACAAGAGTGAAATTTTTCTTCAGGAAATTCAACAACTTACTGCACACGTTTCTTAATCCGCAATGTCAATTCTCATATTGGGAAAAATTTCCGCAGCGCAGCATCCGGCGATTCCGTCATACGGAATGCGATCGCGAGTTCGTGAAACGACCTCGGGCAAGATGCGCGCCTCGTGACACCCGCCCTTCCCCGCTGGCTCGCCTTCGCCTGTCTCGCCCTCAGCATGTCGCTGGTGGGCAGCTACGTGGCGCTTTCCAAGCCGCTCGTCGCGGCGATCCCCGTCTTCCTGCTCGCCTGGCTGCGCTTCGGCATCGGCGGGCTGGCCATGCTGCACTGGCTGCCGCGGCCCGCGAACGAGAAGCCTCTGACCGCGTCGACCCGGCGCCTGCTGTTCCTCGAATCCTTCCTCGGCAACTTCCTGTTCTCGATCTGCATGCTGTTCGGCGTGAGCATGACCAGCGCGGTGTCGGCCGGCGTGATCATGGCCGCCATCCCCGCCGTCGTCGCCGTGATGAGCTGGGTGTTCCTTCGCGAGCGCGTGGCGCCGCGCGTGTGGGCGGCGGTGGCCTGCGCGGTGGGCGGCATCGCCCTGCTCGCCTTCGGCAAGCCGCACGAAGGCGGCGGCGACAAGGCCTGGCTGGGCAACCTGCTGGTGTTCGGCGCGGTCCTGTGCGAGGCCGCCTATGCCGTGATCGGCAAGAAGCTCACGGGCATGCTCGGGCCGCGGCGCATCACGGCCATCGTCAACCTCTGGGGGCTCCTGCTCGTGACGCCGCTGGGGTTGTGGCAGGCCCTGTCGTTCGACTTCGCGGCCCCGCAACTCTCCACCTGGCTGCTGCTGCTCTTCTACGCCTTGGCGGCCAGCGTGTGGAGCGTGTGGCTGTGGATGACGGGCCTGCGTCACCTGCCGGCGGCGCTGGGCGGCGTCTTCACCGTGATGCTGCCGATTTCCGCGGCGCTGGTCGGCGTGCTGGTGCTGGGCGAGTCGTTCGGGGCGCTGCAGGCGGCCGCCTTCGCGCTGGCGCTGGCCTGCGTGGTGCTGGCCACGCTGCCGTTCAGCGCCCGGTCACCTTCCTGATCGCCGGCCTGATGTTCTCGCGCCGCGCGGGCAGCACGTTGGCGTGCTCGCGCGGCATGTTGAGCACGATGGAAGTCGAAGTCTCGGTCAGCAGGCAGAAGCGCGTGACCACCGCGTCGAGGTGCTCGACGTCGATCACCGCGATCTCCAGGATCCAGCTGTCCTCGCCCGTGACGTTGAACGCGTTCACCACCTCCGGCGTCTGCTCGATCAGCTTGACCACCCGCGCGTACTCCACCCGCCCCACCCGCACGATCGCCCGGATGCCGTAGCCCAGGCGCTGGTAGTCCACCACCGCGCGGTAGCCCTTGATCACGCCCTGCAGCTCCAGCTTGCGCACGCGCTCGGTCACGGCGGGCTGGCTGAGGTGCACGCGGCGACCGAGCTCGGCCATGCTGATGCGGGCGTCCTGCTGCAGCTCGGCGAGGATGCGGCCGTCGTAGGCGTCGATTTCAGGAACTTCGGTGGGCATGGCGTTCAACCTTCAAAAACAAGGCGCGAATGCGGATGTCTCCATGAATTGTGCATGGCAGGCGCCCGACCGGCCACCTACGATTTCCCGCCATGACCCCGTCCACCACCCTCGCTCCGCCCATGCCGCCCCGCAGCCTGGTGCTGCCGGCCCTGCTCGCCTGCTACCTGGTGTGGGGCTCGACCTACCTCGCGATCCGCTTCGCGCTGGAGAGCTTCCCGCCGTTCTTCCAGATGGGCACGCGCTTCCTGTGCGCGGGCGGGCTGCTGCTCGCCTGGGTCGCGGCCCGCGGCGGTCCGCTGCCCGGCCGGACCCAGTGGCGCAACGCCGCCGGCGTGGGCACGCTGATGCTGGGCGGCGGCATGGGCCTGGTCGCCACCGCGCAGCAGCACGTGGGCTCGGGGCTGGTGGCCACGTTCGTGGCGATCGTGCCGATGCTGGTGTGCGGCTGGGGCCTGCTGTTCGGCCAGAAGCCGCGCCTGCTGGAAGTGGCCGGCATGGCGGTGGGTTTGGGCGGCGTGCTGCTGCTGGTGCGCGGCGCCGGCTTCATGGGATCGCCGGTGGCGATCGCCTGCCTGGCCGCCGCCACGCTCGCCTGGTCGCTCGGCTCGGTGCTCTCGACCACGCGCTGGCCGCTGGCGCCCGGCGCAGCCGGGTTCGCCAGCGAGATGCTGTGCGGCGGCGCCGCCCTGCTGCTGGTGTCGCTGGTACTCGGTGAACAGCCCCAGTGGCCGCCGCAGCCGCGGGCCGCGGCGGCCTGGCTGTACCTGGTGGTGGCGGGCTCGCTGGTCGCCTTCAGCGCCTACCTGTACCTGCTGGCCCACGCCTCGCCTGCGCTGGCCACCAGCTATGCCTTCGTGAATCCGGTGATCGCGCTGCTGCTGGGCGTGCTGCTCGCCGGGGAGGCGGTGAGCGCCGCCGAATGGGGCGCCTGCGCCGTCATCCTCGCGGGCGTGGTGCTGATCCTCAAGGGCAAGGACGCGGGCGCCTCGCGCTGACCACGCGCTCCCCAGAGGGGAACAGCCGCCCGCGCGCGGCGAAAAAAACGACAGCGCCCAGCGAAAAACGGCGTTTTCCCCTTGGAAACGCGTTTCTTTCCCTTTAGCATCCGCCCTACCAGTGGATAGCTAGCTGTTTCCCATTGGTGATCACTCAACTTCTAGAAGGAAATCAACATGGCAACTGCGAAGAAAGCTGCGGCGAAGAAAGCTCCGGCCAAGAAGGCTCCCGCGAAGAAGGCCGTCGCCAAGAAGGCTCCGGCGAAGAAGGCCGCACCGGCCAAGAAGGCGGTCGCGAAGAAGGCAGCTCCGGCGAAGAAGGCGGCTCCCGCCAAGAAGGCCGCCGCGAAGAAGGCGGCTCCGGCCAAGAAGCGCACCCCGAACGCCGCGTTCATGAAGCCCCTGACCCCCAGCCCCCAGCTGGCCGCGGTCGTCGGCAACCAGCCGATGCCCCGCACCGAAGTGGTCAGCAAGCTGTGGGCCTACATCAAGAAGAACAAGCTGCAGGACTCGGTCAACAAGCGCATGGTCAACGCCGACTCCAAGCTGCGCGACATCTTCGGCAAGGCGCAGGTCTCGATGTTCGAGATGGCCGGCCTGATCGGCAAGCACGTCAAATAATCTCGCCTCGGCGAGAAATCAAAAGGGCCGCGATCGCGGCCCTTTTTTCTTTGCTTCAGCGCTTCTTCAGCGCCGTCTCGCGGATCGCACTCAGCGTCCCCCGCGTGGTGATCACCTCCGGATCCAGCATCACCTCGATCAGCGTGCCCTGCGGCCGCTCCAGCGCCGCCAGCAGCTCCGGCTCGAACTGCGCCGTCTTCGTGATGCGCACGCCCGCGTAGCCGTATGCGCGCGCCAGGCCGGCGAAGTCGGGATTCGCCAGTTCGGTGCCGTGCACGTTGCCCGGGTACTCGCGCTCCTGGTGCATGCGGATGGTCCCGAACATGCCGTTGTTCAGCACCACCACGATGCTCTTGCCGCCGAACTGCGCCGCCGTGGCCAGCTCCTGCCCGTTCATCAGGAAGTCGCCGTCGCCGGCGATGGTGAAGGCGACGCGGCCGGTCAGCAAGTTGGCCGCGATGCCCGCGGGCACGCCGTAGCCCATCGCCCCCACCGTCGGCGCCGCCTGCGTCTTGAAGCCCTTGGCCAGGCCGTGGTGCCGGAAGAAGCGGTGCACCCAGCTGGCGAAGTTGCCCGCTCCGTTGGTGAGCACCGCATCGGCGGGCAGGTGCCTCTGCAGCGTCGCAACGATGGCCGGCATGTCGATGTCGCCGGGCAGCGCCTGCGGCGCCAGGTTGGCTTCGTAGTCCGCGTGCACCGCCTCGGCCCAGGCCTGCCACGGAAGCTCCGGCGGCGCCGTGAGCACTTCCAGCGAACGTGCCGCCGCGTTCATGGTGGCGTTGATCGCCAGGTCGGCCTGGTAGACCCGGTTCAGCTCCTCCGCGCTGGCATGGATGTGCACCAGCTTCTGCTGCGTTCGCGGCGCCTGCAGCAGCGTGTAGCCGCCGGTCGTCATCTCGCCCAGGCGCGGGCCGATCGCCAGGATCAGGTCGCTCTCGCGGATGCGCGCGGCCAGCTTGGGATTGATGCCGATGCCGACGTCGCCGGCGTACAGCGGATGGAAGTTGTCGAAGGTGTCCTGGAATCGGAAGGCGTTGCCGACGGGCAGCCTCCAGTTCTCGGCGAAGCGCTGCAGCGCCTGCGCGGCCTGCGGCGTCCAGCCGCCGCCGCCCGCGATGACGAAGGGTTTCTTCGCCGCCAGCAGCATCTCGCGCAGCGTGCGCAGCGACCCGGGATCGCTCCAGGCTTCGGCCGGCTCCACGCGGGGCAGCGGCGCGGCGGTCGTGCTCTGCGTGAGCATGTCCTCGGGCAGCACCAGCACGACGGGGCCGGGCCGGCCGTTCATCGCGGTGGCGAAGGCGCGAGCGATGTACTCGGGGATCCGGTCGGCCGAATCGATGCGCTCGACCCGCTTGGCCATGCCCTTGGTGCTGGGGCCGAAGAAGCTCGTGTACTCGACCTCCTGGAAGGCCTCGCGGTCGCGCTGGTCCGAGGCGACATCGCCGACGAACAGCACCATGGGCGTGGAATCCTGGAACGCCGTGTGCACGCCGATGGAGGCATTGGTGGCGCCGGGCCCGCGGGTGACGAAGCAGACGCCCGGCCGCCCGGTGAGCTTGCCCGCCGCCTCGGCCATGAAGGCCGCGCCGCCTTCCTGCCGGTTGATGATGAAGCGGATCTTCTCGCGCCAGGCATGGAAGCCGTCGAGCACCGCGAGGTAGCTTTCGCCCGGCACGCCGAAAGCGTGGGTGACGCCCTGCGCCACCAGGCATTCGACAATGAGGTGGCCGGCGATCGTGGGAGTGCGTTGCGACGTCATGGCTTGACTTTATTAACCAGAAGGTGAATTATCGAATGATGACCCGAGGCAGCAGGTCCGAGGCGCCGCTCGCGGAAGAGCGCGTGCGCGACGCCGACCGATCGCAGAGCACCATCTTAGCGGCGGCCCGCGACGAGTTCGCCGAGTTCGGCCTGGGCGGCGCGCGCATGGACCGCATCGCCGAACGGGCCGGCCTGAACAAGCGGCTGATCTACTACTACTTCCAGGACAAGGAGACGCTGTTCCAGGCGGTGCTGGAGCAGTCGTACCGCGACATCCGCGAGGCCGAGCGCCATCTCAACCTGCTCGAACTCAAGCCCGGCGAGGCGCTGCGCCGGCTGGTGGAATTCACCTGGGACTACTACCTCGAACACCCCGAGTTCCTCACCCTGCTGAACAGCGCCAACCTGCACAAGGCGCGCCACCTGCAGGAGTCGCACCGCGCGCGCGAGCTGAACTCGCCGCTGATCGAGATGCTGGCGAGCATCCTCGAGCGCGGGCGCCAGGAGGGCACCTTTCGCGGCGGCGTCGATCCGCTGCAGCTGTACATCTCGATCGCCGGGATGTCCTACTTCTACCTCTCGAACAACCACACGCTGTCGGCCATCTTCGGCCGCGACCTGCTTTCGGCCAAGGCGCGCCAGGAACGCCTGGCCCACATGTCCGACGTGATCCTCGGGTATGTCCTGAGGGATTGAGCGCCGGCGGGCCCGCCCGCCGAGCTTGCGCGGTCGCCGACCCACGTGCTTTAATTCACCGGCTAGTGAATTAGACCCACAACCCACTCGCGGAGACATCGATGCTGAAGAGAAGAACCCTCGCCCTGTCCCTGGCCGGCCTGGCCGCCCTCGCGCCCCTGGGCGCCGCCGCGCAGGGCGGCTATCCGAACAAGCCGATCCGCGTGATCGTGCCGTTCGCCGCGGGCAGCACCACGGACATCATCGCCCGCGCCATCACCGACAAGATGTCGCAGAGCATGGGCCAGCAGCTGGTGGTGGAGAACCGCGGCGGCGCCAGCGGCACCATCGGCCAGGCGGCCGTGGCGCAGGCGCAGCCGGACGGCTACACGATCATGATCCACTCGTCGTCGCACACGGTCAGCCCGCACACCTTCGCCAAGCTGCCGTTCGACACCGAGAAGGACTTCGCCGGCATCACGCCGATCTCCAGCACGCCCAACGTGCTGGTGATCTCGCCCTCCAAGAACATCAAGGCGCTGGGCGAGCTGCTGAGCGCCGCGCGCGCCAAGCCGGGCAGCATGAACTTCGCTTCCGCCGGCCAGGGCAGCGCCACTCACCTGAACGCCGAGAAGTTCAAGCTCGCCGCGAAGATCGACGCCGTCAACGTGCCGTTCAAGGGCTCCGCCGAAGCGGTCACCGAAGTGATGGCCGGCCGCGTGGACTACTACTTCTCGCCGATCGCGCCGGTCATCGGCCAGATCCGCAACGGCCAGCTGGTGCCGCTGGCCGTGGGCTCGCCCAAGCGCGCCGCCGCCCTGCCCCAGGTGCCGACCACCGCCGAAGCCGGCGTGCCCGGCTCCGAATTCAACTTCTGGATCGGCATGATGGCGCCGGCCAAGACCCCGCGCGAGATCGTCAACCGCCTGCACGACGAGGTGGTCAAGGCGCTCAACACGCCGGAGGTGAAGGAGCGCTTCACCTCGCTCGGCGCCGATGCCTGGACGCTCTCGCCCGAGCAGTTCGACGGCTACATCCGCGACGAGATCAAGAGCAACGCCGCACTCGTGAAGGCCGCCGGCCTGGAAGTGCAC
>JAEWBU010000297.1 GCA_023390985.1 Pseudomonadota bacterium | reverse complement strand
TCGCAGACGATCTTGCCTTCCGGCGCCGTGAGCGAATCGCGCCCGGCCTTCTTGACCTCGTCGAGGACCTGGCGGACTTTGGCCTTGTCGTAGCTCATGGTTCGCTCCTTAGATGATCTTGGACTCGCGCATCTCGGCGATCTGCGATTCGGTGTAGCCGAGCTGCTTCAGGACTTCCTCGGTGTGCTCGCCCAGCAGGGGCGAGCGCGTCACTTCCGTGGGGCTGTCCGACAGCTTGATCGGGTTGCCCACCGAGAGGTACTTGCCGCGCTTGGGATGGTCGACCTCGACCACCGTGCCGGTGGCGCGCAGCGACGGCTCCTCGGCGATCTCCTTCATCGAAAGAATGGGGCCGCAGGGGATGTCGTACTTGTTCAGGATGTCCATCGCCTCGAACTTGGTCTTGGTCTTGGTCCACTCCTCGATGCGGGCGAAGATCGTCTTCAGGTGCGGCAGCCGGGCCTTGGGCGTGGCGTAGCTCGGGTCGGTGATCCAGTGCTCCTCGCCGATCACCTTGCAGATCGACTCCCACACGGGGGCCTGCGTGATGAAGTAGATGTAGGCGTTGGGGTCGTGCTGCCATCCCTTGCACTTCAGGATCCAGCCCGGCTGGCCCCCGCCCGAGGAATTGCCCGCGCGCGGCACGGCCTCCAGGAACTCCTTCTCGGGGTACTGCGGATACTCCTCCAGCACGTGCTTGCGGTCCAGGCGCTGCTGGTCGCGCAGCTTCACGCGGCACAGGTTCAGCACGGCGTCCTGCATGGCGGCCATCACGCGCTGGCCCTTGCCGCTGGTGTTGCGCTGGTAGAGCGCGGTGACGATGCCCAGCGCCAGGTGCAGGCCGGTGCCCGAATCGCCGATCTGCGCGCCGGTGACCAGCGGCGGGCCGTCGTCGAAGCCGGTGGTGGAGGCGGCGCCGCCCGCGCACTGCGCGACGTTCTCGTAGACCTTGCAGTCCTCGTAAGGACCGGGGCCGAAGCCCTTCACCGAGGCCATGATCATGCGTGGGTTGAGCTGCTGGATGCGCTCCCAGCCGAAGCCCATGCGGTCGAGCGCGCCGGGTGCGAAGTTCTCGACCAGCACGTCGCACTCCTTCACCAGGCGCTCGAGCACTTCCTTGCCCTTGGGGTCCTTGGTGTTGACCGTGATCGAGCGCTTGTTGTGGTTCAGCATCGTGAAGTAGAGGCTGTCCACGCCGTCGATGTCGCGCAGCTGGCCGCGCGTGGCGTCGCCCTCGCCCGCCTTCTCCACCTTGATCACGTCGGCACCGAACCATGCCAGCAGCTGCGTGCAGGTGGGGCCGGATTGCACGTGCGTGAAGTCGAGGATCTTCACGCCGTCGAGAGCTTTACCCATGTTTTTCGGTTCCTGTGGAAGTTGCGAATCGGTGCGGTGCGCGTCAGGCGGTCTTCTTCTTCGCCGCCGCGGGGTTGAGGCCGGTGATGCGGCCGCTCTCGGTGCCGGCCGTCTCGTCGATGATCGCGTTGATCAGCGTCGGCCGGCCGCTGGAGACGGCTTCGTCGATGGCCGCCTTCAGCTCGGCGCGCGTGGCCGCGCGCACGCCGGCGCCGCCGAAGGCCTGCATCATCAGTTCGTATTTCGCGTCCTTGACGAACACGGTGGGCGCGACTTCGGTGCCGCGCGGGTTGACGTCGGTGCCGCGGTAGATGCCGTTGTTGTTGAACACGACCACGCAGACCGGCAGCTCGTAGCGGCAGACCGTCTCGACCTCCATGCCGGAGAAGCCGAACGCGCTGTCGCCGCACACCGCGATGACGGGCTTGCCGGTGGCGACCGCGGCGGCCACCGAGTAGCCCATGCCGATGCCCATGATCCCCCACGTGCCGACGTCGATGCGCTTGCGCGGCTCGTACATGTCCACGATGGAGCGGCAGAAGTCCAGCGTGTTGGCGCCTTCGTTGACCAGGATGGCGTCCGGCCGCTCCTTGATCTTGTCCTTGATGACGGAGAGCGCCGTCTGGAACGTCATCGGCGACGTCTCCTTGGCGAGGTTCTCGGTCATCTTGGTGAGGTTCTTGTCCTTGCGCTCGGCGATGGCGCTGGTCCATTCGGAAGCCGGCTTGCTCCAGCCGGTGCCGATGGCGCGGTTGAACGCGGAGATGCACGAGCCGATGTCGCCGATCACCGGCGCGGCGGTGGCGATGTTGCTGTCAGGCTCGATCGGAGAGATGTCCACCTGGATCAGCCGCGCCTTGGTCGGCTCCTTCGACGACCCCGCGCCCCAGGTCTTGCCCTTGCCATGCGACAGCAGCCAGTTCAGGCGCGCGCCGACCAGCATCACCACGTCGGCCTCGGCCAGCACGTACGAGCGCGCGGCGGAGGCGCATTGCGGATGCGTATCGGGCAGCAGGCCCTTGGCCATCGACATCGGCAGGTAGGGGACGCCGGTCGTTTCGATGAACTTGCGGATCTCGGCGTCGGCGCGTGCGTAGGCCGCGCCCTTGCCCAGGATCACGAGCGGCTTCTTCGCGGACTTGAGGACGTCGATCGCGCGGTCGACGGCGTCGGCCGCGGGGATCTGCTTGGGCGCCGGGTCCACCACTTCGATCAGCGACTTGGCGCCGACGTCCTTCGGGATGCTTTGCGCGAACAGCTTGGCCGGCAGGTCCAGGTACACGCCGCCGGGACGGCCCGAGAGCGCCGAACGGATCGCACGCGCGACGCCCACGCCGATGTCCTCGGCATGCAGCACGCGATAGGCCGCCTTGCACAGCGGCTTGGCGATGGCCAGCTGGTCCATCTCCTCGTAGTCGCCCTGCTGCAGGTCGACGATCTCGCGCTCGCTGGAGCCCGACACCAGGATCATCGGGAAACAGTTGGTCGTCGCGTTGGCGAGCGCGGTGAGGCCGTTGAGGAAACCCGGTGCCGACACGGTGAAGCAGATGCCCGGCTTGCCCGTGAGGAAGCCGTGCGCCGCGGCGGCATTGCCCGCGTGCTGCTCGTGCCGGAACGAGATCACCTTCATGCCCTCGGCCTGCGCCATTCGCAGGAAGTCGGTGATCGGGATGCCGGGCAAGGCATAGATCGTGTCGATGCCATTCAACTTGAGTGCATCGATGACCAGATGGAATCCATCCGTCGTTTCCGTGGCTTGCGTTTCAGTGTTCATGGTCGTCGTCGGGGCTGCTGCAAGGTGTGCGGGCTATCATAGGAATCGACCCTTTCCAAGGTTCTTGACCGCAGTCAATTTTTGAGAAATTGCTTCTTGTGGCGTCGATAGAAAACCATCCTGAAAAGAACGTCATTCGCGTGCAGCTCGCGCACAACGTCGTCCTGAAGGGAATGACGGCGTCGCAAATGGCAGAGCTGGAACCGCTGCTGGTCGTGGTCGATTGCCAGAAGGGCGAAGGGCTGCTGCGGCAGGGCGTGCACGAGATGGAGCAGTACTTCATCCTCGACGGCATCCTCAAGCGCGTGGTGAGCAACCAGGAAGCCAAGGAGATGATCCTTCGCTTCGCGCACGAGGGCGAGATGGAAACGAGCTACGCCGCCTGGCGCCTGGGCACGCCGGCGCCGTACAGCATCGTCTGCGTGACGAAGGCGCGGGTGGCGAAGCTGCCGCTGCGCGAATGGGTGGCCTTCATCGAGCGGCACCCGGGCCTGAAACAGACCTTCGAGTACGAGGTGATGCACCACATGAGCGAGATCATGGCGCACACGATCACGCTGCACCTGCACGATGCGCCGGGGCGGTTCAGGCGCTTCATGCGCAAGCACCCGGACCTGTTCGACCGCATCCCCAAAAAGGAATTGGCGTCGTACCTCAATCTTTCCGCCGAAACGCTGTCTCGACTCAAGCAACGCGGGAAGATTTAGGTTTTGGAGTGCGTGAACTTGCGCGAGATCGTCATCACGCGCAGCTGGTTGTCGACGTTTCCGACTCCGGCGACCGTGCTGGCGACACGCGCCACCTCATTGCGCTCGTCGTCGTTCAGCACCAGGCCGCTGAGGACGACCTTTCCACCGTCCGCATCGATGCCTATGTTGGTTTCGCTCGTCGCGTCGTTCGCCAGGAGCGCGGCGCGCACGCGGGCGGAGAGGGCCAGGCCCTCCAGGCAGGCGCGGGACGCCTCGGTTTCCTGGAACTCGGGCGCGGCGGCGAGCGCCAGGATCTGCTGCACGGCGGTTTCGACCGAGACCCGGTCCGTGTTGATCACCAGGTCGTACAGCAGCGGATCGCCCCAGGTCACGCCGAACTGGGCGCGCATGCGGTTGGCGTGCGCTTCGTCGCTGCGTCGCACCTCGGCCTCCGCCGCGTCGCGGTCGGTCATGCCCAGGTTGTCCATCAGCCAGTCCACCCGCTGCGCGAACGGACGGGTGATCCGCACGCGCACCACGTGCCGCACCGGGCTCAGCAGGAGGGTCGCGCCCCAGCCGCGCAGCACGATGTTGTCGCGCCGGGCCAGCGAGAACACCTGCTCCGCGGTGAAGACCGCGACCTGCTGCTTGTCCGTCCACAACCGTTCGCGCAAGCCGGCCTTGCCTTCGCGCAAGCGATGGATCAGGCTGGTCTCCACCTGCATGCGGCCGGCGATGTTCTCGGCCACCTCGTGCCGCATGACCTGCAGGCCGGCGACTTCGCCCAGGCGCATCGCCACGTCCTTGGCGAGCGACCCCATCTCCTGCGTGAGTGCGATGACGGGCATGTGCGTTTTCCTCGCTTTCAGTCGACCGGCTGTTCCTGGGAGAACTCCACGCGCTTCGGGCGGCGGATCCGGGCCCAGGCCTTGGACAGAAGCGGCCAGAGCAGCAGCAGGAGCGCCAGGCCGGTGATCGAGCCGACCAGCGGGTTGGACCACATGATCGACAGGTCGCCCTGGGAGACGAGCATGGCCTGGCGGAACGAGTCCTCGGCCTTGTCGCCCAGCACCAGGGCCAGCACCAGCGGCGCCAGCGGGTAGTCGAGCTTCTTGAAGACGTAGCCGACCACGCCGAAGCCGAGCATGAACCACACGTCGAGCATCGCGTTGTGCACGGTGTAGGCGCCGATCGCGCAGATCACGATGATGACGGGCGCGATGATGGAGAACGGCACGCGCAGGATGGCGGCGAACAGCGGCACCGTCGTCAGCACGATCAGCAGCCCCGCGATGTTGCCCAGGTACATGGAGGCGATCAGGCCCCACACGAAGTCCTTCTGCTCCACGAACAGCAGCGGCCCCGGCTGCAGGCCCCAGATCAGCAGCCCGCCGAGCAGCACCGCGGCCGTCGGCGAGCCCGGGATGCCCAGCGCCAGCATCGGCAGCAGCGCGCTGGTGCCGGCCGCGTGCGCCGCGGTCTCCGGCGCGACGACGCCCTCGACCTGGCCGGTGCCGAACTTCGCGCCGTCGCGCGACATCTTCTTGGCCAGTCCGTACGACATGAACGACGCGGGCGTGGCGCCGCCCGGCGTGATGCCCATCCAGATACCGACGAGCGCGCTGCGAAGCGAGGTGACCCAGTAGCGCGGCAGTTCCTTCCAGGTCTCCAGCACCACGCGCGGATTGAGCTTGGCGGACTTGCCCGAGAACTTCAGGCCCTCTTCCATCGACAGCAGGATCTCGCCGATGCCGAACAGGCCGATGACCGCGATCAGGAAGTCGAAGCCGCGCATCAGGTCCGGCAGGCCGAACGTGAGGCGCAACTGGCCCGTCACCGTGTCCATGCCGACGGCCGCCAGCGCGAAGCCGATCGTCATCGACGCCAGGATCTTGAACGGCGAGCCCTTGCCCATCCCGACGAAGCTGCAGAACGTGAGCAGGTAGACCGCGAAGAACTCGGGCGGCCCGAACTTCAGCGCGAACTTCGCGACCATGGGCGCCAGGAAGGTGATCATCACCACCGCGAGGAAGGCGCCGACGAACGAGGAGGTGAAGGCCGCGGACAACGCCTTGCCGGCCTGCCCGTTCTGGGCCATCGGGTAGCCGTCGAAGGTGGTCGCCACCGACCACGGTTCCCCCGGGATGTTGAACAGGATCGAGGTGATGGCGCCGCCAAAGAGCGCCCCCCAGTAGATGCACGACAGCATGATGATGGCCGACGTGGGCGACATGCTGAACGTGAGCGGCAGCAGGATCGCGACGCCGTTGGCGCCCCCGAGTCCCGGCAGCACGCCGATCAGCACGCCGAGCACGATGCCGACGATCATCAGCCCCAGGTTCAGGGGCGAGAGCACGACCGCGAAGCCGTGGAACAGTGCGCTGAGCTCTTCCATGTCCTCAGTACCCCGTGAACTGGAGCATGTTGAACGTGCCCTTGTAGAGGGGCACCTTGAACCAGACCTCGAACAGCAGGAAGAACAGCACCATGATCACCACCGCCGCCAGCGTGCTCTTGAGGGGCGAGTACTTGCCCAGCAGGGTCATGAAGAGGGCGATGTAGATGGCCGAGGCGACGTACAGGCCGATCAGCTGCACGGCCAGCACGTACAGGCCGGCGGGCGCCAGCACGATCAGCACCTGCTTGAGCTGCTGGGCGTCCGCGAAGATGCCTTCGGGGCGCTTGCGCAAGGCCTGGATGGCCACGCCCGCGCCCGAGATGCACATGATCAGGCTGATGTAGAACGGGAAGTAGCCCGGTCCCGGCCCGTCGCTGGTCCACTTGGAGCCGAGCTTCCAGCTTCCGATGAGAACGGTCAGGCCCAGCGCGAACACCAGCAGGGCGACGACGAGTTCGACCGAATGCAGGGAGATGCCGCGGCTCGCGCCGCCGTCGCTGTGTTCGTGCGCCATGTCAGTTGGACAGGAAACCTGCACCCTTCATGAGTTCACGGTGCATCTGTTCGGCCTTGCCGAGCCAGTCGGTGTAGGCCTGGCCGTCCATGGAGGTCTGGTTGAACGCACCCTTCTCCATGTAGTCCTTCCATTCGGGGGTCTCGCGCACCTTCTTGAGCAGGTCCACGTAGAACTTCTTCTGGTCGTCGGTGACGCCCGGGGGCATGAAGATGCCGCGCAGCATGGTGTAGCTGGCGTTCACGCCGGATTCCTTGCAGGTCGGGATGTCCTGCCAGGACTGCGTGTCGGTGATCTTGGTGGGATAGGGCATGCGCTTCTCGTCGAACACGCACAGCGGCCGCAGCTGCTTGGCGCGCCATTGCGCGACGGCCTCGACCGGGTTGTTCACGCTCGAATCGACGTGCTTGCCCACGAGCTGCACGGCCACCTCGCCGCCGCCCTTGAACGGCACGTAGATGAACTTGGTGCCGGTCGCCTTCTCGATGCTGACGGTGAGGATCTGGTCCTCCTGCTTGGAGCCGGTGCCGCCCATCTTCATCTTGCTGGGGCCGGCGGCCTTCACGGCGTCGAGGTATTCCTTGGGCGTCTTGTACGGCGTCTCGGCGTTGACCCACAGCACGAAGTTGTCCAGCGCCATCATCGACACCGGGGTCATGTCGCGCCAGTTGAAGGGCACGCCCGTGGCCAGCGGGGTGGTGAACAGGTTCGAAAGCGTCACCACGATCTTGTGGGGATCGCCCTTGGCGTTCTTCACTTCGAGAAAGCCCTCGGCGCCCGCGCCGCCGGACTTGTTCACGACGACCAGCGGCTGCTTCATGAGGTTGTGCTTGGCCACCACGCCCTGGATCAGGCGGGCCATCTGGTCGGCGCCGCCGCCGGTGCCGGCCGGCACCACGAATTCAACGGGCTTGGTGGGCTCCCACGCCGCGTGCGCGGGGATGATCGCCGTGACGGCGACGGTCAGTGCGCCCGCGAGGCGGACGAACTTGTCTCGGGTACTCATCGCGTTGTCTCCTGATCGTTGGATGCGCATCCGACGTCGCGGATAACGCGTCGCGATGCTCACTCCGACTCCACGCGAGTTCTCTTGACGAAGGTCAAGATTGCCGAAACTCAGGGTTTGTCCGGGGAGCCACGGTTCAGGCCGTCACGCGGCCGCAGATGCTTTCGATCGCGCTCACGAGAAAGTCCGCGTCATACATGCGAAGCAGGTGGGGATGTTCACGTTCGATGTACGAGTGCAAGGGCTCGCTGCCATCCCATTGCCAGTCGAGGTTCAGCTCTTCGAAGGCGAGCGCGTAGCGCGCCTGCGGTTGCGCGCGGTGCTGTACGGATTGCATGGAAAGTCTCCTGTTGCTGTGGACTTCGGATGCAATGTAGGCACGCGGAACGATTAACGATAGTGAATGTTTTTGATCGTTTCGATTCCTCAAAGCTTATAGTCCGGCGATGCGCAACGCGACGCTCCGCCAGCTCAAGGTGTTCGAGGCCGTGGCCCGGCACCTGAGCTTCTCGCGCGCCGCGGAAGAACTCCACCTCACCCAACCCGCCGTGTCGACGCAGGTGCGCAAGCTGCAGGAGCACGCGGGACTGCAGCTCTTCGAGCAACTCGGCAAGAAGGTCTATCTCACGCCCGCGGGTGCGCAGATGCTCGCGTCCAGCCGCGAGATCATCCAGAAGTTCCACGAGGCCGAGGAGGCGCTCTCGGCGTTCAAGGGCGTCGAAGGCGGGCGCCTGAACGTGAGCGTGATCAGCGCCGGCGACTACTTCTTTCCTTTCTTGCTCGTCGCATTCGCTCAGCGCCATCCCGGCGTCACGCTCAACTTCGGCGTGTGCAACCGCGAGGAACTGCTGGGGCGTCTGGCCGACAACCTCACCGACCTCGCGGTCATGGTCCGGCCGCCCCCCGCCGCCGAGACGGACACGGTGGCCGTGCCGTTCGCGCCGCACCCATACGTGGTCGTCGCACCGCCTTCGCATCCGCTGGCGGGCCGCAGGCGCATCCCGGTCGAGCGCGTACTGAAGGAGCCGTTCATCGTGCGCGAGAAGGGCTCGGACACCTGGAACTCCATGCTCCAGGGCTTCGGCGACCACGTCGAAGGCCTGAACATCGCGATGGAGATCAAGAGCACGGAGACCATCAAGCAGGCCGTCATCGCCGGCATGGGCATCAGCTTCCTTTCCGCGCACACGATCAGCCGCGAGCGCGAGGCCGGCAAGCTGGCGGTGCTCGACGTGCGGGGCTTCCCGCTGATGCTGAACTGGTACGTTGTGCACCGGCGCACCAAGCGCCTGCCACCCGTGGCGCAGGCCTTCTTTCGCTTCCTGCGCGACGAGGGCGCGGCGCAGATCGAGCAGGCGCTCGGCCCGCAGCCCTGAGCCTCAGTCGAAGGGCAGCCAGGGACTTTCCACCAGCGAGGCGATCAGCTCGCCGATGGTCGCGGCCTCCGCGCTCATGTGCACGCCGCAGGCGCTCAGTCGCGCGGCCTGGGCGTGGTCGGGATCGGCTGCGTCGATGAAGCCGAAGACGGGTTTGCCCATGTGCGAGATCCACTCCTCGCAGGCCACTTCCTCGCTGGCATCGATCGCGCCGACGAGCAGCACGGCGTCGGTACCCCACTGGTGCTCGAACATCCTGAGCGTCGCGAGATGGGTGACGCCGGCGGCGGGCAGGAGCACGACCTTCGAAGCGCCCAGCCCGTAGGTCGAGAGCTGGCGCAGGACCTCGTCCGCAAGTGCGGGGGAACGCGAGACGATGCCGATGCGGCCTGCTTCCATCCGATGTCTCCTTCGCGAAGGCGCGTCGTCGACATTCAAAGTCCGCAGCCGCGAATCCGGCTCGAGGGGAAACCCGAGCCTGCGCGGATGAGCCGGGCTTCTACAGGTAGGTCCAGAGCATCTTCGTCGCCAGCACGTACAGCAGGCAGGCGAAGATGCGGCGCAGCATCGCCACGGGCAGGCGATGGGCGGTGCGGGCGCCGAGTGGCGCCGTCAGCACGCTGCCGGCGACGATGCCCAGCAGGGCCGGGCCGTACACGAAGCCCAGAGACATCGGCGGCAGGCCGGGAACCTTCGAACCGCTGAACACGTAGCCGATCGTTCCCACCACCGCGACGGGCAGGCCGAGCGCCGCACCCGTGCCGATCGCCGTGGTCATCGCCACGCCGCAGAACAGCATGAAGGGCACGGTGAGGAACGCCCCACCGGCGGACACCAGCCCGCAGACGACGCCGAACAGCAGTCCGATGACGACCAGCGCCGGCGCGCCGGGCAAGGTGCGCGAGGCCGAGGGCTTGCGACCGAGCAGGAGCTGCGTCGCGCCCGCGTACACGATCGCCGCGAAGGCCAGCGCGAGCGCGCGCTGCGACACCCATCCCGATAGCGCGGTGGCCAGCAGCGTTCCGATCACCATGCCGGGGCCCATGCGGCGGACCAGCGTCCAGTCGACGCCGCCCAGTCCGTGGTGCGCGCGCACGCTGGAGCTGGAGGTGAACACGATCGACGCCATGCCCGTGCCCAGCGCGAGATGCACCACGTGGTCGGGCGCGAGTTGCTGGGCGGTGAACATCGCCGCCAGCAACGGCACCAGTGTCATGCCGCCGCCGATGCCCAGCAGTCCGGCGAGGAAGCCGATGGCGGCCCCGGTCGCGAAATAGATGAGGATCCAGGTCACCGCGGCGAGTATGGCCTACGCTCGCCGCCGCCGCGAGCGCTCAGCGGATCTCGCCATCCACGTAGTACCAGCGCCCATCGTCCTCGCGCACGAAGCGGCTGCGCTCGCGCAGGCGGCCGCCGCGCCCCTTCATGCGGTAGCGCGCGACGAACTCGACGATCGCATGCGAGCCGTCGACCATCTGGTGGTCGTGCACCACCAGTTCCAGCCATTTGGTGTCCGGATCCGGCGTCGCGTCCTCGGGGCGCGTGCTCGGATGCCAGGTGGCCAGCAGGTAGGCGCCGTCGCGCAGCACATGGGCCGTGTAGCGCGATCGCATGAGCGCTTCGGCATCGGGCGCCGGCTCCCCGGCGATCCAGCGGCCGCAACAATCGGCGAGCGGCACCGCGCGGCCGTCTTCGTCGATCCGGCCGCAGGGACAGGGCTCGTTGGATCGGCTCACTTGACCCTCTGCTTCTCGAGCTTGCGCGCGAGCGTCCTGCGGTGCATGCCGAGTCGGCGCGCGGTTTCGGAGATGTTGAACCCGGTCTCGGCCAGGGTCTGGTGGATGCGCTCCCACTCCAGCGTCTTGATGCTGGTCTGCCGCTCCGTGAGCTCCACTTCCGCGTTGCCCTCGGTGCGGCCGAACGCCGCCTCGATGTCGTCGGTGTTGGCCGGCTTGGCCAGGTAGTGGCGCGCGCCCAGCTTGATCGCCTCGACGGCGGTGGCGATGCTCGCGTAGCCGGTGAGGACCACGATCACCATGTCCGGGTCGTGCTCGTGGAGCACCTGCACGCACGCCAGGCCCGAGCCGCCCGCCGCCAGCTTCAGGTCCACGACCGCGTAGCCGGGGCGGCTCTTCTCGAGAAGGGTCCGCATCCCCTCCAGGTCGGTCGCGCGCAGCACGCTGTAGCCGCGGCGCTCGAACGAGCGCTGCAGCGTGCGGGCGAAGGCATCGTCGTCCTCGACGACCAGCAGTTCGCGTTCAGCTTCCATCGGTGGAGTCGGGGGGCATCAGGGCGGCCAGCGGCAGGGCGATGTCGACCTGCGCGCCGCCTTCCGGGCGATTGTGCGCGTCCAGCTGGCCGCCGAGGGTGCGTGCCACGTTGAGCGCGAGGAAGAGCCCGAGCCCGCGGCCCGGCGTGCCCTTGCTGGACTGGTAGGGCGCCCCCACCCGCTCCAGGAACTCGGGCGGAAAGCCCGGGCCTTCGTCCTGCACCCGCAGGGTCAGCGTTTCCTCGTCCCATTCGGCATGGAAGCGCAGCGGTGCGCCCGGCGCGGCCTCCAGCGCGTTGTCGAGCACGTTACCCAGCATCTGCTGCAAGGCCGTGTCGGAGATGATGGGCAGGTCGGGACCGTCGCGCTCGTAGGCCAGCTCGGGCTCGCCGCGCGTGCGCTTCCACTCGGCCACCAGCTCGTCGAGAAAGGCATGGAGCGTCGTCTCGACGGGCGCCTCGCCGCGGGTCTCGCCGGCGGAGGTGAGGATGCCGGACACGATCGTCTTGCAGCGATCGATCTGGCGCTGCATCTCCTCGATCTCCTCGCGCAGCTCCGGCTCGCCGGCGAACGGCGCCATGCGCGACCAGTCGCCCAGGATCACCGACATGGTCGCGAGCGGCGTGCCCAGCTCGTGCGCCGCGCCGGAAGCCAGCAGGCCCATGCGCACGATGTGCTCCTCCTCCGCGGCGCGCTGCCGCAGCCGCGCCACGGCCGCGTCGCGCTGTCGCAGGTTGCGCGAGATGCGGCCGATGAAGACCACCAGCAGCAGCGCGTCCAGCACGAAGCACAGGAGCAGGCCGCCGATGAAGGCGGCCGGCAGCTGCACGTCCAGCCCGGGCAAGGCGAGCGGCCGGTGGAAGACCACCAGGCTCATGAAGGCAACCGTGGTCGCACCGACCATCGCCCACAGGTAGCGCGGCTGCAGCAGCACCGAACCCAGCGCCACCTGCACCAGATACAGGAAGATGAAAGGGTTGGTGACCCCGCCGGCGAAGTAGAGCTGGCCGGTGAGCGCGGTCACGTCCACCAGCAGCGCGGCGAACAGCTCGCCGTTGGGCACCGGCACCCGCAGACGGGTGCGCAGCCAGCTCGCGAAGTTGAAGACCGCCAGCAGCGCCAGCAGCCCCAGCATCTCCCTCAGCGGAAGCGGCACCTCCAGCATGTACTGCACCGCCAGAATGGTGGCGAGCTGGCCGGCGACCGCCAGCGTGCGCAGGTGCACCAGCTGCAAGAGGTTCTGGCGATCCGCCAGCCGCTCGGGCGCGCGGCCGGCTTCGGCGATCGCCGGCGGCGACTCAGGAGGAAGGGTCGGCAAGGGAAGCGGCTCCTTGCTGGCGGCGCAGCCGCCGCTCGTCCGCCAGCAGGTAGGCGATGGCGGCGGCCACCATGGTGGCCAGGATGAACCACGTGATCGCGTAGACCAGGTGGTGGTTGCGGAAGTGGATCACCGTCAGCCCCGCGCGCGGCCAGGCCGTGGCGCCCCCGGGACCCTGAAGCTGCGCATCGACGAAGTACGGCGCCACCGGCCCTTGCAGGCCGCGCGCGGAGGCGATCGCGGCGACGTCGCGCGAATACCAGCGGCCGGCGCCCGGATCGTTGGATTGCAGCGGCGTGCCCCGGGGTTCGCTCGAACGCAGCAGGCCGACGATGGCCTGGTCGCCTTCAGCGCGCGGCACCTGTCCGCGCATCGATTGCGGCACGAACCCGCGGTTGACCAGCAGCCACCAGCCTTGTGATGTCCGCAGCGGGGTCAGAACCCAATAACCGGAACCCAGCTCGGTGCTGGCGCGCACCAGCACTTCGCGCTGATGGTCGAAGCGCCCTTCGACGCGCACGCGGCGGTATTCGTCCTGCGGACCGACCGCCTGCCACGCCGAAGGATCGGGGGCGGCGATGGGCGCACCGTTGACGTTGCGGTCCACCCTCTCGATCAGTGCCTGCTTCCACCCCAGGCGCTGGACCTGCCAGCCGCCCAGCGCGACGAGCAAGGCGCACAGCAGCGTCCCGGCGCCGACCAGCATCGCCAGGACGGCGGCCGATCGCGGGCGGCGCGCTGCGGACTCCATGTCACGGCATGCTACGCATGTCGTGAGGCGCCATGGGCATCATGTTCGTGTTGAGGTGGTACATCACCCAGACGGAGCCGGCCAGCACGATCACCACCAGCGCGGCGGTGAACACCAGCGCCAGCATCGACCAGCCGCCTTCCACCTTGGCGTTCAGGTGCAGGAAATAGACCATGTGCACCAGCATCTGCACCGCGGCGAATCCGAGCACGATGAAGCCGGTGGCCGCGGGGGTCGACACCTTTCCCATCACCAGCCAGAACGGAATGGCGGTCAGCACCACCGACAGCAGGAAGCCGACGACGTAGCCCTTGACGGTGGCGTGGTATCCGATGTCGTCGTGGTGGTCGTCGTGATCGTGGTGGTGGTGATCGGCGGAAACGGCGGCGCTCATTGCAGCACTCCCATCAGGTACACGAAGGTGAAGACGGCGATCCAGACCACGTCCAGGAAGTGCCAGAACATGGACAGGCAGACCAGGCGGCGCTTGTTCTCGCGGGTCAGGCCGTGGCGGCGCACCTGCGTCATCAGCGTGAACAGCCAGACGCAGCCGAACGCCACGTGCAGGCCGTGGGTGCCCACCAGCACGAAGAAGCTGGACAGGAACGCGCTGCGCTGCGGGCCCGCGCCCTCGTGGATCAGGTGCGCGAACTCGTACAGCTCCAGCGACAGGAAGCCCAGGCCCAGCAGGCCGGTGACGGCCAGCCAGCGCAGCACGTGGGCCTTGCGCCCGTGCTGCATGGCGATCATGGCCATGCCGTAGGTGATGGACGAAACCAGCAGCAGTCCGGTGTTGACCGCCACCAGCTTCAGGTCGAACAGGTCGGCGCCCGAGGGGCCCGCCGCGTAGCTGCGTCCGAGCACCGCGTAGGTCGCGAACAGGATCGCGAAGATGAGCAGGTCGCTCATCAGGTAGAGCCAGAACCCGAGCAGCGTGCCCTGCTGCGGATGGTGGTCGCCGTCGTCGTAGAAGACCGGCGCGGCGCCGGTCGCGTTCATCGTGGTGGAAGACATCTCGAATCAGCTCCCGGATCTCAGGCCGCCGCCAGCGCGCGGGTGCGCTCGTCCTCGGTGCTGCGCACCTCGTCGGCGGGGATGTGGAAATCGCGGTCGTAGTTGAAGGTGTGGCGGATCGCCGCGGCGATGGTGAGCGCGAATAGCACCCCGGCCGGCAGCCACATGCGCCACACCAGCGCGAAGCCCAGGGCCGTGGCCAGCATCGAGATGATGAAACCGGCGGCCGTGTTGCGCGGCATGTGGATCGGCTTGAAGCCGGTCAGCGGACGGCGCGCGCCGCGCTGCTTCATGTCGTGCCAGGCGTCGAGCGAGTGCACGACCGGCGTGAAGGCGAAGTTGTAGGCCGGCGGCGGCGAGGAGGTGGACCACTCCAGCGTGCGGCCGTCCCAGATGTCACCCGTGACGTCGCGCAGCTTCTCGCGGTTGCGGATGCTCACCACGATCTGCACCAGGAAGCAGGCGATGCCGATGGCGACCAGGCCCGCGCCGAGTGCCGCGACCTGGAACCAGATCTGCAGCGACGGATCGTCGAACTGGCTCATGCGGCGCGTCACGCCCATCAGGCCCAGCACGTACAGCGGCGCGAACGCGAGCCAGAAGCCCACGAACCAGCACCAGAACGAGGCCTTGCCCCAGAAGGCGTCGAGGCGGAAGCCGAAGGCCTTCGGGAACCAGTAGTTGATGCCGGCGAAGATGCCGAACAGCACGCCGCCGATGATCACGTTGTGGAAGTGCGCGATCAGGAACAGGCTGTTGTGCAGCACGAAGTCGGCCGCGGGCACCGCCAGCAGCACGCCCGTCATGCCGCCGATCACGAAGGTGATCATGAAGCCCACCGTCCACAGCATCGGCACGTCGAAGTCGATGCGGCCGCGGTACATGGTGAACAGCCAGTTGAAGATCTTCGCCCCCGTGGGGATCGAGATGATCATGGTCGTGATGCCGAAGAAGGCGTTCACGCTGGCGCCCGAGCCCATGGTGAAGAAGTGGTGCAGCCACACCAGGTACGACAGGATCGTGATCGCCGCCGTCGCGTACACCATGGACGCATAGCCGAACAGGCGTTTGCGCGAGAAGGTGGACACCACTTCCGAGAAGATGCCGAACGCGGGCAGGATCAGGATGTAGACCTCGGGGTGGCCCCAGATCCAGATCAGGTTCACGTACATCATGGCGTTGCCGCCAAGCTCGGTGGTGAAGAAGTTGGTGCCCGCGTAGCGGTCCAGCGTGAGCAGCGTCAGCGTGGCGGTCAGCACCGGGAAGGACACCACGATCAGCACGTTGGTGCACAGCGCCGTCCAGGTGAACACCGGCATCTTCATCAGCGACATGCCGGGCGCGCGCATCTTGACGATGGTCGCGATCAGGTTGATGCCTGACAGCGTCGTTCCCACCCCCGCCACCTGCAGCGACCATAGGTAGTAATCCACGCCGACCGTCGGGCTCTGCAGGATCCCCGACAGCGGCGGATAGGCCAGCCAGCCGGTGGTGGCGAACTCGCCGACGAACAGCGACACCATCAGCAGCGCGGCGCCGCCCACCGTCATCCAGAAGCTGAAGTTGTTCAGGAACGGGAAGGCCACGTCGCGCGCGCCGATCTGCAGCGGCACCACGAAGTTCATGAAGCCGGTCACCAGCGGCATGGCGACGAAGAAGATCATGATCACGCCGTGCGCCGTGAAGATCTGGTCGTAGTGGTGCGGCGGCAGGAAGCCCGCGTCGCCGCCGAAGGCGACGGCCTGCTGCAGGCGCATCATCACGGCGTCGGCGAAGCCACGCAGCAGCATGACCAGGCCCAGCACCATGTACATGATGCCGATCTTCTTGTGGTCGATGCTGCAGATCCAGTCGCGCCACAGCGGCGTCCACAGGCGGTAGCGCGTCAGGCCCGCCAGCACGACGAGGCCGCCCAGCGCCACGCCGAGGAAGGTGGCGATGAGGATGGGCTCGTGCAGCGGGATCGCCGCCCAGCTCAGGCGGCCGAAGATCAGTTGGCGCAGGGCGGACATCGTTCATGCGGCCGGCGCAGGGGGCGCGCCGGCGGAAGGGGTCTTCAGGGGGCGGCGGGGACCGGCGCGCCGGTCGGGTTGTCGGGCGTGCACAGGGCGGCGACCACCTCGCGCTCGCGGCCGTTGGCGGCGGGCCGGCGCGACACGCCGACGATCCCGCCCTTGCCGGCGCCGCCCTGGGCGTCGATGTGCATCATCTGGCCCATGCACATCTTCCCGGGCTCGACGCAGCGGTTGACGATCGCGTCGAACAGCTTGGGATCGATGGCGGCGTAGCGGCGCACGGGCTCGCGCTCGCTGGGCTTCTCCAGCTGCAGGTAGGCCTCGCGCGTGAGCTTGCCGCCCGCGTCGCGGTTGGACTGCACCCACTGGTCGAAGTCGCCCTCGCTCAGGCCGCGGAAGCGGAAGCGCATGTTCGAGAAGCCGGCGCCGCTGTAGTTGGCGGAGAAGCCCTCGTGGTCACCCGTGCTGTTGATCACGGCGTGCAGCTTGGTCTCCATGCCCGGCATGGCGTAGATCTGTCCCGCCAGCGCCGGGATGTAGAACGAATTCATCACCGTCGACGCCGTGATGTGGAAGCGGATCGGACGGTCCACCGGCGCGGCGATCTCGTTGACCGTGGCGATGCCCTGCTCGGGGTAGATGAACAGCCACTTCCAGTCGAGCGCGACGACTTCCACCTGCAGGGGCTGCATGCCGGCGGGCACGGGGCGCTGCGCGTCGATGCGTTCCAGCGGCCGGTACGGGTCCAGCTTGTGGGTGCTGATCCAGGTGATGGTGCCCAGCACCAGGATGATGGCCAGCGGCGCGCCCCAGATCAGCATCTCCAGGCGCGTCGAGTGGTCCCAGTCCGGCTCGTAGGCGGCCTCCGTGTTGGCCCGGCGGTAGCGCCAGGCGAAGAACAGGGTGGCCGCGATCACCGGGACGATGATCAGGAGCATCAGCGCCGTGGCGACCACGATCAGCTGGGCCTGCTGCGCCGCGACGTCGCCGTGCGGCTTCATGACGATGGTGTTGCAGCCGGCCAGCAGGGTCACGGTGGCGAGAGCACCGATGCGGGCGGCCGTGGAACGGAGGGCTTGGAAGGGCATCGACGGACAGAAAGCTGGGGGAAACGCCGATTGCGTTTCGAGCGGCAATCTATCCTGATTGATGCACGTCAACCATTGGACATTTTGTCCCAGGCCCTGCAGTACCCATGTTCGCCGACGTCGCAGTTCCCGCCCCCCGCCGCAGCGCGCCCACCTCCTCTTCCGCCCCTCGAGATGCCGACACCGGCGCCGCCGTCGCGGTGGTGCGCGCGGCGGAATCCTTCGACCAGACCACGTTCGCCCTGGCGGCCTTCCTGGTCTTCCCCGCCCTGGTGGTTCCTTACTGGGGCGAACTGCCGGGCCTCATGTTCGGCGCCGCGCTGTTCGCGCTCGCGTTCGCGCTGCGGCCCGTCGGTCGCTGGGCGGCGCAGTTCCTGCGCGGCCGCTTCGGCGTCCCGCGCGTGCTGTTCGCGGCCGGCGCCGTCCTGGCCCTCTGCACCGCCGCGACCGGCACGCTGC
>JAEWBU010000282.1 GCA_023390985.1 Pseudomonadota bacterium | reverse complement strand
TGGGCGTGACGAGCGCGGTGCGCGGGAACAGCTCGCGCACCAGCGAGGCCACGGCGGGCGGGTCGATGAGCGTCGCGCCGCTGGTGGCCACCATCACCGGGTCGAGCACCACCTGGCGCAGCTGGTGGCGGTCGATCGCGTCGGCGACGGCCTGCACCGTCGGGGCCGAATGCAGCATGCCGATCTTGACGGCGTCGGCGCCGATGTCCTCGATGACGGCGTCGATCTGGTCGGCCAGGATCTGCAGCGGCACCGCGTGGATCGAGCGCACGCCCGTGGTGTTCTGGGCCGTGAGCGCGGTGATGGCCGTCATGCCGAAGCAGCCCAGCGCCGCGAAGGTCTTGAGGTCGGCCTGCACGCCGGCGCCGCCGCCGGAGTCGGATCCGGCGATGGACAGCACGCGCGGATAGCGTGCGGTGGGAACGGGGGCTTGCATCGGGTCTCCTTCGCGGGCAACACGGGGTGCTCCGAAGGAGGTCCATCCACGGCCGCGCAGTCGCACTGGGGCCGTGGAACGGTGCTCTTCTTACGCCGGTGTGAACCGGTTCAAGTTCGCGGGTCTGGATCTCAGCACGCCTACCTGCGCGTGCACCCCGGAGCGAGGGCGATTGTGGCACGGGTGGAGAACCCCGTCCGCGCGAAGGCTCAGCAGGACCGGGACTCTATAATGGCCGCCTTGCGCTACCGTAGGGTAAACCTGTGGCGCCGGCGCAGGCGGGCTTCCTAGAATCTTTTGCACTGCCGCAAAGCGCGCCACGCGCGCCGCGAGAACCCAGGAGTTCCCCCTCGTGCAAAGCAAGAAAGCCGCCGCCAACGCGGCGCAGCCCGCGCAGCGGGTGATCAAGAAGTATCCGAACCGGCGGCTCTACGACACCGACACCTCGACCTACATCACGCTGGCCGAAGTCAAGCAGCTGGTGATGGACAGCGAGCCGTTCACGGTGCGCGATGCCAAGACCAACGAGGACCTGACCCGCAGCATCCTGCTGCAGATCATCCTGGAGGAAGAGGCGGGCGGCGCGCCGATGTTCAGCGAGGCGGCCCTGTCCAACATCATCCGCTTCTACGGGCACGCGGCGCAGGGCTTCATGGGCACGTACCTCGAGAAGAACGTGCAGGCCTTCTCCGACATCCAGGCCAAGCTGGCCGAACAGTCGAAGAACCTCACGCCCGAGATGTGGGCGCAGTTCATGAACATGCAGAACCCGCTGATGCAGGGGATGATGGGCAGCTATGTCGAGCAGTCGAAGACGATGTTCGACAAGATGCAGAAGCAGATGCAGGAGCAGACCGAGCAGATGCTCGGCGCCTTCATGGGCAAGCGCTGAGGCGCTCCCCGTATTCGAAGAAGGCCGGGCTCACCCGGCCTTTCGTTTTTCCGTGATTGCGTCCCTTTGGGACAATACGAACATGAGTGATCCAACCGTTGCCGAGGCGGCGCCCAAGGTGGGCTTCGTCAGTCTCGGCTGCCCCAAGGCGCTGACCGATTCCGAGCTGATCCTGACCCAGCTGTCCGCCGAGGGCTACCAGACGTCCAAGACCTTCGAGGGCGCCGACCTCGTCATCGTCAACACCTGCGGCTTTATCGATGACGCGGTCAAGGAGAGCCTCGACACCATCGGCGAGGCTCTGGCCGGGAACGGCAAGGTGATCGTCACCGGCTGCCTGGGCGCGCGCGCGGGCGAGGGCGGCGGCAACATGGTGCGCGAGATCCACCCGTCGGTGCTGGCCGTGACGGGGCCGCACGCGACGCAGGAGGTGATGGACGCCGTCCACACGCACCTGCCCAAGCCGCACGATCCGTTCATCGACCTGGTGCCGGCGGCGGGGATCAAGCTCACGCCCAGGCACTACGCGTATCTGAAGATCAGCGAGGGCTGCAACCACCGCTGCACCTTCTGCATCATCCCGTCGATGCGCGGCGACCTGGTCAGCCGGCCGATCGGCGACGTGCTCAAGGAAGCGCGCGCGCTGTTCGAGAGCGGCGTCAAGGAACTGCTGGTGGTGAGCCAGGACACCTCGGCCTACGGCGTCGACACCAGATACCGCACCGGCTTCTTCGACGGCCGTCCGGTCAAGACCCGCATGCTGGAACTGGTGCAGGCGCTCGGCGAGCTCGCGCAGCCGCACGGCGCCTGGGTGCGGCTGCACTACGTCTACCCGTATCCGTCGGTGGACGAGGTGATCCCGCTGATGGCCACCGGCGCGGTGCTGCCGTACCTCGACGTGCCGTTCCAGCACAGCCATCCCGACGTGCTTCGTCGCATGAAGCGTCCGGCCAGCGGCGAGCGCAACCTGGAGCGCCTGCAGAAGTGGCGCGAGGGCTGCCCCGAGCTGATCGTGCGCAGCACCTTCATCGCGGGCTTCCCGGGCGAGACGGAGGAAGAGTTCCAGCACCTGCTGGACTTCGTGCGCGAGGCGCAGATCGATCGCGCCGGCTGCTTCGCCTACAGCCCGGTGGAAGGCGCCGCCGCCAACGACATCCCCGGCATGCTGCCGGCCGAGGTGCGCGAGGAACGCCGCGCCCGCTTCATGGCGGTGGCCGAGGAAGTGTCGGCGCAACGACTGCAGCGTCGCGTCGGCGCCACCATGCAGGTGCTGGTGGATTCGGCGCCGGGCCTCGGCCGCAAGGGTGGGGTGGGAAGAAGCTACGCGGACGCGCCGGAGATCGACGGCATCGTGCGGCTGCTGCCGCCTGAGAAACTCAGCAAGCAGCTGAAGGCGGGGGAGTTCACCCGCGCCCGCATCGTGGCCACGGAAGGCCACGACCTCGTCGGGCTTCCGATCTGAAGGCGACCCAAAAAGATAAAGCCGGCGTTAGCCGGCTTTATGATTTGTCTTGGTGCCCAGGAAGGGACTCGAACCCCCACGATGTTACTCGCTAGTACCTGAAACTAGTGCGTCTACCAATTCCGCCACCTGGGCATTTCAGGAAAGAAAAGGATTCTATATCAAAAACATCGGACCTCACAACGCGTCCGGACTTCTCGATGAAGTCGAGGGCGTGATCCAGGGACATCGCGACGGCCACGGCTATGTAGTTCGTGACGACGGCGAGACGGACATCTACCTGCCTCCCAATGAGATGCGCGCCGTCCTGCACAAGGACCGCGTCCGCGCTCGCATCGTGCGGCACGACCGCAAGGGCCGACCCGAAGGGCGCGTCGTCGAGATCGTGGAGCGCCCGCCCCAGCCGATCATCGGCCGGCTGCTGCACGAGAGCGGCGTCTGGCTGGTCGCGCCGGAAGACAAGCGCTACGGCCAGGACGTGCTGATCCCCAAGGGCGCCACCGGCACCGCCAAGCCGGGCCAGGTGGTGGTGGTCGAACTCACCGAACCGCCCAGCCTGTACGGCCAGCCGGTCGGCCGCGTCAAGGAAGTGCTGGGCGAGATCGACGACCCCGGCATGGAGATCGAGATCGCGGTGCGCAAGTACGGCGTCCCGCACGAGTTCTCCGAGCCCTGCATCGCGCAGGCGCGCGTGATCCCGGACAAGGTGCGCCCGGCCGACCGCAAGCACCGCGTCGACCTCACGGACGTCCCGCTGGTCACCATCGACGGCGAGGACGCGCGCGACTTCGACGACGCCGTGTACTGCGAGCCGGCCAAGGTCGGCCGCGGCAAGGGCTGGCGCCTGCTGGTGGCCATCGCCGACGTCAGCCACTACGTGGAGACCGGCAGCGCCATCGACGTGGACGCCTACGACCGCGCCACCAGCGTCTACTTCCCGCGCCGCGTGATCCCCATGCTGCCGGAGAAGCTGTCGAACGGCCTGTGTTCGCTCAACCCGGAGGTGGACCGCCTCTGCATGGTGTGCGACATGCTGATCGCGGCCACCGGCGAGATCCAGGCGTACCAGTTCTACCCGGCGGTGATGTGGAGCCACGCGCGCTTCACCTACACCGAGGTGGCGGCCATCCTGGCCAACACGCGCGGCCCGGAAGCGCAGCGCCGCAAGGACCGCGTGGGCGACCTGATCAACCTGCACGACGTGTACCGGGCCCTGCTCAAGGCGCGCCAGGCGCGCGGCGCCGTGGACTTCGAGACCACCGAGACGCAGATCATCTGCGACGAGAACGGCCGCATCGAGAAGATCGTGCCGCGCACGCGCAATGACGCCCACCGGCTGATCGAGGAGGCCATGCTGGCCGCCAACGTCTGCACCGCCGACTTCATCCAGGAAAGCAAGCATCCGGGCCTGTACCGGGTGCACGAAGGCCCGACGCCGGAGAAGAAGGAGATCCTGCGCAACTACCTGAAGGCCATGGGCGTCGGCCTGACGATCAGCGACGAGCCCATGCCCGGCGAGTTCCAGAAGATCGCCGAGGCCACCAAGGACCGCCCGGACGCGCAGCAGATCCACACCATGCTGCTGCGCTCCATGCAGCAGGCGATCTACACGCCGATCAACAGCGGCCACTTCGGGCTGGCCTACGACGCCTACACGCACTTCACCAGCCCGATCCGCCGTTACCCGGACCTGCTGGTGCACCGCGTGATCAAGGCGGTCCTGTCCCGGCAGCACTACACGCTGCCGGCGTTGCCGACGCCGGGCGAGGCGCACGAGAAGCTCGCGCGCCGCCTGGCCAGCCGGGTGGCGCCGCCAAACCAGAAGCTGCGCAAGGTCGCGCCGCCCAGCAAGGAGATCCAGGCGTGGGAAGCCGCCGGCCTGCACTGCAGCGCCAACGAGCGGCGCGCGGACGAGGCCAGCCGCGACGTCGAGGCCTGGCTCAAGTGCAAGTTCATGCGCGAGCACCTCGGCGAGGAATACAGCGGCGTCGTCAGCGCGGCCACCACCTTCGGCATCTTCGTCACGCTGGATGCGCTGTACGTCGAGGGCCTGGTCCACATCACCGAACTGGGCGGCGAGTACTTCAAGTTCGACGAGGCGCGGCAGGAGCTGCGCGGCGAGCGCACCGGCATCCGCTACGCCATCGGCACCAGGGTGCGGGTGCAGGTCAGCCGCGTCGACCTGGACGGCCGCAAGATCGACTTCCGGCTGGTGCGCGAAGGCGAAGAGCTGGAGCTGCGCGCGATGCGCGACAAGGGCGCGCCGGCTGGTGCGTCCGGCGGCAAGGCGGCCGGCAAGCGCGCCGCCGCGCGCAAGTCCGCGAAGGCGGCCGAGCGCTCGCCCATCACCAACCTGAAGGCGGCCGTGAAGAAGGCGGCCGCCACCAAGAGCAAGGGCCGCAAGGGGCGGCGCTGAGGAGACAACCATGGACAGCAAGAACAGGAACGGCCGCGTGGCCATCGTGACCGGCGCCGGCAGCGGCGTCGGCAAGGCGGCGGCGCTGGCGCTGCTGGGCGACGGCTGGCGCGTGGCGCTGGCCGGGCGCCGCCAGGACGCGCTGAACGCCGTCAAGGAGCAGTCGGGAGCGGGCGACCGCGCGCTCGCCGTGCCCACCGACGTCACCGATCCCGCATCGGTCAAGGCCCTGTTCGACGGCACCGTCCAGGCCTTCGGCCGGGTCGACCTGCTGTTCAACAACGCGGGCGTCGGCGCCCCGGGCGTGCCGCTGGACGAACTGCCGCTGGACGCCTGGAAGCAGGTGGTGGACACCAACCTCAACGGCATGTTCTACGCGATCCAGCAGGCGTTCCGCGTGATGAAGGCGCAGTCGCCCAAGGGCGGCCGCATCATCAACAACGGCTCGATCTCGGCCTATGCGCCGCGCCCCAACTCCATCGCCTACACCGCGACCAAGCACGCGGTCAGCGGCCTGACGAAGTCGGCCTCGCTCGACGGCCGCAGGCACGACATCGCGGTGGGGCAGCTGGACATCGGCAATGCCCACACCGAGATGGCCGCGCGCATGGCCAACGGCGTGCCGCAGGCCAACGGCGAGATCGCGATCGAGCCGCTGATGGATGTGAACATCGTGGGCCAGTCGGTGCTCTACATGGCCAACCTGCCGCTGGAAGCCAATGTGCTGTTCCACACGGTGATGGCGACCAAGATGCCGTTCGTGGGGCGCGGCTGATCAGAACGACCGGGCGAGCGCGCCGGCCGTGAGCGCGTGGCCGGCGGACCAGCCGTCGGCCGCCAGGCCGTGGCGGTAGACCGCCGCGGTCGCTGCTTCAAAAGGCTCCGCGCCTGCCGCCAAGAGAGCGGCGACCAGCCCGGCCAGCACGTCGCCGGTGCCGGCGGTGGCGAGCCGGGCATTGCCGGTGGGGTTCAGGCGCGGCGTCTTCGCAGGCGCGGCGATCACCGAGCCCGATCCCTTGAGCACCACCACGCAGGAGAAGCGCCCGGCGAGCGTGGTCGCGGCGCGAAGGCGGTCCGCCTGAACCTCGGCGACGGTGCTTCCGAGCAGGCGTGCGGCTTCCAGCGGATGCGGCGTGAGCACGGTCGGTTGCGTGCGTTCACGCAGCGCTTGCGCGAGCGTCGGCTGCGCGGCGATCACGTTGAGGGCATCGGCGTCGAGCACCAGCGATCGGACCTGGGCGAGCACGCGCGGCAGCACATCGGCCACCGCTTCACCGCCGCCGCAGCCGCAGACCACGGCCATCTGCTCCAGCGGCAGCGTGGAAACGTCGCGCACCATCAATTCCGGTTGATCGGCCACCAGCGCATCGGCGGCGGGCGCGAGCGGGCACAGGTACACGCGACCCGCGCCGGCATGCAACGCGGCGCTCGCCGCCAGCACGGCCGCACCCACCATGCCGGCGGCGCCGCCGACGACGGCCACGTCGCCGAAGCTGCCCTTGTGGCTGGCGTGCGGACGGGGTGAGGCAGGCGGTGGACCGGAAAGCCAGGCCGTGGCGCGTTGCCCGTCCAGCGGCACGCCCAGACCGTCGAACCACACCCGCCCGCAGCGATCGCGGCCCAGCGCGGTGAAGAGCCCGGGCTTGAGCGTGAGCAGGCTGAGCGTGTGTGTCGCGCGGACCGAATCGCCGGTGCCGCAGTCGCTCGAGAGCCCGCTGGGTTGATCGATCGCGAGCACGGGTCCCGATCCGGCGTTGATTGCGTGCACCAGGGCCGCGAGTTCGCCTTCGAGGGCCCTCGCGCCGCCGATGCCGAGCAGCGCGTCAATGCAGAGGTCCCACTCCTGCGGTGGTTGGGGCAAGGCCGTGAGGCCGGCCTGCTGGCACTTGCGCCACGACGTCGCCGCGTCAGCCGGCAGCCGCGCCGGATCGCCCGCGAGGGTCAGCACCACCTCCTTGCCCCAGGCGTGCAGGTGCGTGGCCGCTTCCAATCCATCGCCGCCGTTGTTGCCCGGCCCACACGCGATCCAGATCGTCCGCGCATTCGGCGCGACCGCCACCGCCAGCCGCGCCACCGCCAGGCCGGCGCGCTGCATCAGGCTGTGCGGGGGCAGGGCGCTCGCCGCCTCGCGTTCGATCGCGCGCGTGGTCGCTACATCGAACAGGGGCCAGGGACGGTCCGCGGTGACGGGCAGCAGCATGGCGCGGATCGTACGCCGCGCCTCGGACCGCCTCAGCCGGCCAGGCGCTCGATGCCCAGGCCTTCGATGTCCAGCAGCGGGTCGCGGCCCGACATGAGGTCGGCCACCACGCGCGCGCTGCCGCAGGCCAGCGCCCAGCCGCTGGAGCCGTGGCCCAGGTTGACCCACACGCCCGGCACGCCCGAGGCGCCGAGCACCGGCGGGCCGTCCGGCAGCATGGGCCGCGCGCCCTTCCATTCCTGCACCGCGGCCCCGGTGTTGGACAGCTGCGCCGCGCCGGGGAACCAGTCGTGCAGCACCTTGTAGAGCGTCTGCAGCGCCTCCGGCCGGCGCCGCCGCGGATCGCCGCCGATCTCGGCGCTGCCGGCCACGCGCACGCGCTGGCCCAGCCGCGTGATCGCGACCTTGTAGCGCTCATCCATCAGCGCGCTGCGTGGCGCGTTGACCGCCTCGCGCAGCGGCGCGCTGATCGAGTAGCCGTACACCGCGGCCATGGGCATGTCGAGGCCCACCGGGCGCAGCAGTCCCGCGGACTCGAGGCCGCCGCAGACCACCACCGCCTGGAAGGGAATGCTGACCGGCGCATCCTCGCCTTGCCGCACGGTGAGCGTGGTGGGCGAGCCGCGGTCCAGCGGCATCACCGTGGTGTTGAAGTTGAAGCGGGCGCCGGCCGCACGCGCGGCGTCCTTGAGGAGGATCGCGAACTGGCGGCAGTTGCCGGCCTCGTCCTCGGGCAGGTGGATGGCGCCGAGGAAGGGCGTGTCCGGGTTCAGCGCGGGCTCGACGGCGCGCGCCGTCTCGGCATCGAGCTCGAAGAAGCTGACGCCGGCGTCGCGCAGGACCTGCAGCCCGGGCTGCACCATGCGCTGGTCCTTCTCCGAGCGCAGCAGCACCAAATAGCCGGGGCTGCGGTCGTACTCCAGCTCCAGCGAATCGACCAGCCAGTGCAGCCGCTCGCGGCTGTAGAAGGCCAGCCGCTGCAGCCGGGCGCGGTTGGCCAGGTAGGTGTCGAGCCTGCAGTTCTGCCACCACTGCCACATCCAGCCGAGCTCGGCCATGGACAGCGGGAAGGTGAGCTTGACCGGCGCGTGCCGGCTGAAGAGGTAGCGCAGCACCTTGGCGGGCATGCCGGGCGCGGCCCAGGGCGTGACGTAGCCCGGCGCGACCACGCCGGCGTTGGCGAAGCTGGTTTCCTCGGCCACGGCGCCGCGGCGCTCGAAGACGGTGACCTGGTGGCCGTCTGCGGCCAGTTCATAAGCGGTGGTGACGCCGACGATGCCGGCGCCGATGACGGCGACTTTCAAGCGGACGCGCTCCCTGCCGGTCCGTCAGGCTCGCCGCGCCGCCGCGAGCGCGGCTTCCACGGCCAGGCCCGCATCGAGCACGGTGTCGTCCTGCAGCGGGCCCTGCCACAGCATCAGGCCCACGGGCAGGCTGCCCGGTGCATGGCAGGGCAGCGACAGCCCGCAGCCGTCGAGCATGTTGACCACGCTGGTGTTGCGCAGCAGCAGGGCATTGACGCGGAAGAACTCGTCGTCGCGCTGCGCGCCCGGCGCCACGTCGGCGATGGCCGGTGCGACGATCGGCACGGTGGGCGAGAGCACGGCGTCGAAGCCGGCGAGCGAAGCCTGCACGCGGGCGATCCACTCGGAGCGCTCGCGCACCAGGTCGACGTATTCCCAGGCCTTCATGCTCACGCCGCGCTCGATGCGCATGCGCACGCGCGGGTCGTAGCCTTCGCCGCGGCGCTGCAGGAGTTCGCGGTGCCAGGCATAGCTCTCGGCGGCGGTGAAGCCGCCGCTGGACTGGATGGCGCCGAGGTCGCGGATCTCGTCGAGCCCGATCTCCTCGATGCGCGCGCCCGCGTTGCGCAGTGTGCGCAGCGAGGCTTCGAACGCCTGGGCCACGGGCAGGTCCAGGCCGTCCAGCATCAGCGTGCGAGCGACGGCGAAGCGGCGCGCCGACAGCGGCTTGTTCGACAGCTGCACGGTGCGCGCGGCCAGCACCTCGTGGGCCAGCACGGCGTCGCGCACCGAGCGCGTCATGGCGCAGACCGTGTCCAGCGTGCTGGACAAGGGCAGGGCGCCTTCGAGCGGCGTGAGGCGCGCCGTGTTCTTGAAGCCCACGATGCCGCACAGCGCGGCGGGGATGCGGATGGAGCCGCCGGTGTCCGAGCCCAGGCCGATGAAAGCCGCGCCGGTGGCGACCGAGACCGCCGCGCCCGACGAAGAGCCGCCGGGGATGCGCGGCGTTTCCGGATCGGCCGGGTTGGCCGGCGTGCCGTGATGAGGATTCACGCCCACCCCCGAGAAGGCGAACTCGGTCATGTTGGTGCGGCCCACGAGGCTGGCGCCCGCTGCCCGCAGACGCGCCACGGCGGCGCTGTCGGCCGCGGCGGGCGGCGCATCGGCCAATACGGTGGAGCCGGCCGCGGTGACCTGGCCGCGCACGTCGAAGAGGTCCTTGACCGAGACCGGCAACCCCGCCAGCGCAAGCCCGGCGGCCTGCGCGGATGCGGCTGCGCGAGCCTCGTCCGGGTCCAGTCGGATGAATGCCTTGCCGCAGGCCGGCGACCCGGCGATGGCGAGTGCGCGTTGGAACTCTTCCGAGGCGTGGGCGCGGCCGCGACCGAGCTCTTCCCGGGTGGCGATGAGGTCCTGCATGAGGAAAGCGGGGAGAGGTCCCGTGTTAGAATCTTGTGGTTTTGCTGGGCGGCGACGCATGGTGCGTCATCGCAGGACAGCGAAGCAAATCCCGAATCCGTCCCAACCAGGTGTCGCGAGGGTCTCAACGACCCGGCGATTGCGGGGCGGATTCTAGACCCAACCTAGGAAATATCCCATGGCAGTCTCCATGCGCGAAATGCTGGAAGCCGGTGTCCATTTCGGTCACCAGACCCGCTTCTGGAACCCCAAGATGGCTCCGTACATCTTCGGTTCCCGCAACAAGATCCACATCATCAACCTGGAAAAGTCGCTCCCGATGTTCCAGGAGGCGACCAAGTTCGTGAAGCAGCTGTCCGCCAACCGCGGCACCATCCTGATGGTGGGCACCAAGCGCCAGGCTCGCGAGATCGTCGCCACGGAAGCCAAGCGCGCCGGCGTGCACTTCGTCGACCAGCGCTGGCTGGGCGGCATGCTGACCAACTTCAAGACGGTCAAGACCTCGATCAAGCGCCTCAAGGACATGAAGGCCCAGCAGGAAGCAGGCCTCGAGTCGATGAGCAAGAAGGAACAGCTGATGTTCCAGCGCGAGATGGAAAAGCTCGAGAAGGACATCGGCGGCATCCAGGACATGAACACCCTGCCGGATGCCATCTTCGTGATCGACGTGGGCTTCCACAAGATCGCCGTGTCCGAAGCCAAGAAGCTCGGCATCCCGCTCGTGGGCGTCGTGGACTCCAACCACTCGCCCGAGGGCATCGACTACGTCATCCCGGGTAACGACGACTCGGCCAAGGCCGTGACGCTGTACGCCCGCGGCATCGCCGACGCCGTGCTCGAGGGCCGCTCCAGCGCCGTCAACGACGTGGTGCGTGCCGCCTCCGAAGGCGGCGACGAGTTCGTCGAGGTCGAGGAAGGCGCCGCGTCCTGATCGCGCGACCCCCGCTTCAAGGAAGGGGCTCTCGGGCCCCTTTTTACCGTCCGAAATATTGAAAGGTTCGAAATGGCTGCAATCACCGCAAGCATGGTCGCCGAACTGCGCGCCAAGACCGACGCCCCGATGATGGAGTGCAAGAAGGCGCTCACCGAGGCCGAGGGCAACATGGAAAAGGCCGAGGAGATCCTGCGCGTCAAGCTCGGCAACAAGGCCGGCAAGGCCGCCGCCCGCATCACCGCCGAAGGCGTGGTCGCGGCGAGCATCCAGGGCACCACCGGCGCGCTGCTCGAGGTCAACTGCGAGACCGACTTCGTCACCAAGAACGACAGCTTCATCAGCCTGGCCAAGGCCGCGGCCGAACTGGTCGCGAAGAACAACCCGGCCGACGTGGCGGCGCTGGGCGCGCTGCCTTACAGCCAGGACGGCTTCGGCCCCACGCTGGAAGAAGTGCGCAAGGGCCTGATCGGCAAGATCGGCGAGAACATGAGCTTCCGCCGCTTCAAGCGCTTCTCGGGCGACAGCAAGCTGGCCTCGTACCTGCACGGCACCCGCATCGGCGTGGTCGTCGAGTACCAGGGCGACGAGACGGCCGCCAAGGACGTGGCGATGCACATCGCCGCGATGAAGCCGGTCGCGCTGACCAGCGCCGACGTGCCCGCCGAGCTCATCGAGAAGGAGCGCAGCGTCGCCACCGCGAAGGCCGCCGAGTCGGGCAAGCCGGCCGACATCGCCGCCAAGATGATCGAAGGCTCGGTGCAGAAGTACCTCAAGGAGGTCTCCCTGTTCGACCAGCCGTTCGTCAAGAACGACAAGCAGACGGTCGGCCAGATGCTCAAGGCCGCGAACACCACGGTGAAGGGCTTCACCCTGTACGTGGTGGGCGAGGGCATCGAGAAGAAGGTGGACGACTTCGCCGCCGAAGTCGCCGCCCAGGTCGCCGCCGCCAAGGGCGCCTGATCCCGCGCCTGCCCCGGCGGCACCCGCCGCCGGGCCCGCGCCGCTAAACTCATTCACCGCACACCTGGAGCCCCCTCAATGTCCGCCTCTCCCGCGCACAAGCGCATCCTGCTCAAGCTGTCCGGAGAGGCGCTGATGGGGGACGACCCGTTCGGCATCAACCGCTCCACCATCGTGCGCATGGTGGAAGAGGTGGCCGACGTGGTGAACACGGGCGTGCAGGTCGCCGTCGTCATCGGCGGCGGCAACATCTTCCGCGGCGTGGCGGGCGGCTCGGTCGGCATGGACCGCGCCACCGCCGACTACATGGGCATGCTGGCCACCGTGATGAACGCGCTGGCCCTGGCCGACACCATGAACAAGCAGGGCCTCACGGCCCGCGTGATGTCCGCCATCGCCATCGAGCAGGTGGTCGAGCCCTACGTCCGCCCCAAGGCGCTGCAGTACCTCGAGGAAGGCAAGGTGGTGGTCTTCGCCGCCGGCACCGGCAACCCGTTCTTCACCACCGACACCGCCGCCGCCCTGCGCGGCGCCGAGATCGGCGCGGAGCTGGTGCTCAAGGCCACCAAGGTGGACGGCGTCTATTCGGCCGATCCGAAGAAGGACCCTTCGGCCACCCGCTACAGCAAGATTTCGTTCGACGACGCGATGGCGCAGAACCTGGGCATCATGGATGCCACCGCCTTCGCGCTGTGCCGCGACCAGAAGCTGCCGATCAAGGTGTTCTCCATCGTCAAGCACGGCGCGCTCAAGCGCGTGGTGATGGGCGAGGACGAAGGCACCCTGGTGTACGCCGCCTGACCGCATAGAGAGGAAGGAGATCCCCATGGCCACGATCGCCGAGATCAGGAAGAACACCGAAGGCAAGATGGACCAGTCCATCGCCTCCTTCAAGAACAACCTGACCAAGATCCGCACCGGGCGCGCCAACCCCGGCCTGCTCGACACGGTGCACGTCGACTACTACGGCTCCTCGGTGCCGATCAGCCAGGTCGCCAACGTCTCCCTGCTCGATGCGCGCACGATCAGCGTGCAGCCCTGGGAAAAGGGCATGGGCGCCAAGATCGAGAAGGCCATCCGCGAGAGCGACCTGGGCCTGAACCCCGCCTCCATGGGCGACCTCATCCGCGTGCCCATGCCGCCGATGAGCGAGGAGCGCCGCAAGGAGATGACCAAGCTGGTCCGCCACGAAGGCGAGGCCGCCAAGATCGCCGTGCGCAACCTGCGCCGCGACGCCAACGAGGCCGTCAAGAAGCTGGTCAAGGACAAGCTCGCCTCCGAGGACGACCAGAAGCGCGCCGAAGCCGACATCCAGAAGGTCACCGACAAGCACGTCGCCGAGATCGACAAGATGGTCGAGTCCAAGGAGCAGGAGATCATGGCCGTCTGATGGCCCGACTCCCCGCCACGAGAACGAACGCCGACGACGTGACCGTTCCCCACGACATCGCCATCGTCATGGACGGCAACGGCCGCTGGGCGACCCGGCGCTACCTGCCTCGCGTGGCGGGCCACAAGAAGGGCGTGGACGCCCTGCGCCAGTGCGTGCGCCTCTGCGGTGAACGCGGCGTCAAGGTCCTCACCGTCTTCGCGTTCTCCTCGGAGAACTGGAACCGCCCGCCCGAGGAGGTCTCCGGCCTGATGGAACTGCTGGCCATCGCGCTCACGCGCGAGGTGCCGCACCTGAAGGCCGAGGGCGTGCGCATCCATTTCGTGGGCGACCGCTCGGCGCTGTCGGACAAGGTGCGTGCCGGCCTGCTGCAGGCCGAGGCCGCCACCGCCGGCAACACCCGGCTCGACTTCAACGTCTGCTTCAACTACGGCGGCCGCTGGGACATCGCCCAGGCCGCGGCGCGCCTGGCCGAGCGCGGCGAGCCGATCACCGAGGAAAGCCTGGACGGCGCCATGGCGCTGGCCCACGTGGCCGACCCCGACCTGCTGATCCGCACCGGCGGCGAGAAGCGCATCAGCAACTTCCTGCTGTGGCAGGCCGCCTATTCCGAGCTGTACTTCAGCGACAAGCTCTGGCCGGACTTCGACGAGGCCGCGCTCGACGCCGCCATCGCCGACTTCGCGCGCCGCGAGCGCCGCTTCGGCCGCACCTCGCAGCAGATCCAGGAACCGGTGGCCAAGAAGGTCGCCTGACGCCATGCTCAAGCAGCGCGTCATCACGGCCATCGTCCTGCTGGCCATCCTGTTGCCGGCCCTGTTCTGGCCGTCGCCCTGGCCTTTCGCGGCCATCACGCTGGTGCTCATCGCCGCCGGCGCCTGGGAGTTCGGCCGGCTGAACGGCTGCAGCGAAGCCGCTTCCGTGTCGCTGGGCGTGCTGTGCGTCGCCCTGTGCGCCGCCGCCTGGGGCGCGGGCTGGCTGCAGCGCCCGCTGCCGCTGCTGTGGATCGTCGCCGGCGCCGCCTGGGTGCTGGCG
>JAEWBU010000234.1 GCA_023390985.1 Pseudomonadota bacterium | reverse complement strand
TTTTTAACGAACCCGATTCGACTTCCGCTCAGCGTCACCGCCTTTGCTTTCGTCTGACTCGCTGCGATCAGCGAAGCCCTCGATTATGACAGATTTTTCAGCGTCTTGTCTACGCCCTTCGCTTTTTCTTTTCGCTTGCCGCTCTTGCGAGCTGCTTGCGAATCGCTTTCTGCGAAGCCCTCGATTATGGCATCTTTTTTAACGCCTCATCTCAGGTTTTCAACTTTTTTCCTTTGACGCCGCCTAAGCAGGCATCACGCAAAAAGTTGGTGGGTGATACATGGATCGAACATGTGACCCCTGCCGTGTGAAGGCAGTGCTCTACCGCTGAGCTAATCACCCTTTCCGCTTCGAACTTGCGTTCTCAGCTGCGAAGCCCACGATTATGCCATAGGTTCGGAGCGGTGCTCAAGCGTCCTGATGCGCCACAGCGTTTTTCCGCCGCTGGCCTTGTCCAGCTGGGTCAGCACCTCTTCGTGCGCCGCCGCTTCCTGCTCGCTGGCCAGCAGCACCGGCAGCGTGAACTGGCTCAGGTCGACGCGGGTCTGGATGCCGACCACCGTGTCCTCGGGCAGCGCATCGATCAGGAGCGCCTCCTGGCCGCGCGTGAGGTTGATGTAGACGTCGGCCAGCAGCTCCGCGTCGAGCAGCGCGCCGTGCAGCGTTCGGCCCGAGTTGTCCACGCCCAGTCTGTCGCACAGCGCATCGAGGCTGTTGCGCTTGCCGGGGAACATCTCCTTGGCCATCGCGAACGTGTCGATGACGTTGTCGACGAACGTGCGGAAGCCCGGGCGGCCCAGCAGCTCCAGTTCCTTGTTCAGAAAGCCGACGTCGAAGGCGGCGTTGTGGATGATGATCTCGGCGCCGCTCAGGTACTCCAGCAGTTCGTCGGCGACGGCCGCGAACTTGGGCTTGTCGCGCAGGAACTCGCTGGTGATGCCGTGGACCTTCAGTGCGTCCTCGTGGCTCTCGCGCTCCGGATTCAGGTACCAGTGCCGGTTGTTGCCGGTCAGCTTGCGCGCCACCAGTTCGACGCAGCCGATCTCGATGATGCGGTCGCCGGTTTCGGCCGAGAGGCCCGTGGTTTCAGTGTCGAGAACGATCTGGCGCATGGCTGAGATTATGCTGGGCCATGAACCAACGAAAGGAAGCAGCGATGTTCGATCTCCACGGAAAAGTGGCGTTGATCACGGGCGGCAACGGAGGCATCGGCCTGGGCATGGCGCGCGGGTTGGCGCAAGCGGGCGCGCTGGTCGTGATCGCCGGCCGCGACGCCGCCAAATCCCGCGGGGCGGTGACCGCACTGCGCGCCGAAGGCCTGAGCGCCGACGCCATCGAGGCCGATGTGACCGATGAATCGCAAGTGCAGCGGCTGCTCGAGACCTGCGGCCAGCGTCACGGCGCCCTCCACATCCTGGTGAACAACGCCGGCGGCACGGTGCGCAAGCCGCCCGAAGCGCTCTCGCTGGACGAATGGCGCCAGGTGATGGACGTCAATCTCACCAGCGCCTTCCTGTGCTCGCGTGCCGCGCACGGCTGGCTCAAGCGCCAGGGCGGGAAGGTCGTGAACGTGGGCTCGATGATGTCGATCTTCGGCGCGCCCTACGCCTCGGCCTACGCGGCGAGCAAGGGCGCCGTCGTGCAGTTCACCCGCTCGCTCGCGACCGCCTGGGCGGCCGACAACATCCAGTGCAATGCCGTGCTTCCGGGCTGGATCGACACCGACCTCACGCGTGGCGCGCGCCAGCAGGTGGCCGGGCTGAATGAGCGGGTTCTCGCCCGGACGCCGGCGGGCCGATGGGGAACGCCGGCCGACTTGGCGGGCCTTGCCGTGTTCCTGTCCAGCCCCGCCAGCGATTTCGTCACCGGAGCCGCCATTCCGGTGGACGGCGGCTACTCGATCGCCTGAGCGGCGACCCGGCCGCGCCGGGCAGACTCAGTGGTTTTCCTTGGCGTGGTTGATGGAGTACTTCGGGATCTCCACCACCAGGTCCTGCTGGGCGACGATGGCCTGGCACGAGAGGCGCGAGTTGGGCTCCAGGCCCCAGGCCCGGTCCAGCAAGTCCTCTTCGTTCTCGTCCATCTCGTTGAGCGAGTTGAAGCCTTCGCGGACGACAACGTGGCAGGTGTGCACGCGCAGCTCATGTCGCAGGCATGCTCGATCTTGATGCCGTTGTCCAGCAGCGCTTCGCAGATCGAGGTGCCAGCCGGCGCGTTCACTTCGGCGCCCTGCGGCGCGTATTCGGGATGCGGCAGGATCCGGATGACGGCCATGCTCAGAGGGTCTCCACGTTTCGGCCGGCCAATGCCAGCCGGATGCTCTGGTTCATCCGCCGGGCGGCGAACGCTTCCGTGCCCTTGGCCAGCGCATCGGTCGCGGCCTCGAGCGCGCCCGCGTCCTGACTGCTCTCCACGGCGCGGCGCAGGTCCTGCATCAGGGCGTCGATCGCCGCGCGCTCCGAGGCTTCCAGCAAGCCGCCGTCGACATCCAGCGCGCTCTGCGTCGCCATCAGCATGCGCTGGCCGTCGATACGGGCTTCGGTCACCGCGCGGGCCTGCATGTCCTGCTGCGCGGTGGAGAAGCTCTCCTGCAGCATGGACGCGATCTGCGCGTCGGTCAGGCCGTACGAGGGCTTGACGTCGATCCGCGCTTCGACACCGCTGGTCTGTTCACGCGCGCTGACGCTGAGCAGCCCGTCGGCATCGACGGTGAAGGTGACGCGGATGCGCGCGGAGCCCGCCGCCATCGGCGGGATCCCGCGCAGCTCGAAGCGAGCCAGGCTGCGGCAGTCCTGCACCAGGTCGCGCTCGCCCTGCACCACGTGCAGCGCCATCGCGGTCTGGCCGTCCTTGTACGTGGTGAAGTCCTGGGCCTTGGCGGTCGGGATGGTCTCGTTGCGCGGCACGATGCGCTCGACCAGCCCGCCCATGGTTTCGATACCCAGCGACAGCGGGATCACGTCCAGCAGCAGCAGGTCGCCCGCGGCGTTGTTGCCGGCGAGCGAGTTGGCCTGGACGGCGGCGCCCAGCGCCACCACCTCGTCCGGGTTCAGGTTGGTGAGCGGCTCGCGGCCGAAGAAGTCGGCGACCGCGCGGCGCACCTGCGGCATGCGCGTCGCGCCGCCGACCAGCACGACGCCCTGCACTTCCTCGCGCGAAAGCTTCGCATCGCGCAGTGCCTTGCGAACCGCGGCCAGCGTGCGCTGCGTCAGGTCGGCGGTGACGCGCTCGAAATCGGCACGCGTGACCGGCACCCGCACTTCGCCGGTCGACAGCGGCAGCACGGCCTCGACGCGGTCGTCGTCGGTCAACTGCTCCTTGATGGAGCGCGCCGCGATCTTCACGGCCGCCTTGTCCGCGGGCGTGGTCGCCTGCACGCCCGCCTCTTCCAGCAGGTGCTGGGCCAGGGCGCGGTCGTAGTCGTCGCCGCCCAACGCCGAGTCGCCGCCGGTGGCGATGACCTCGAACACGCCGCGCGCAAGACGCAGGATGGAGATGTCGAAGGTACCGCCGCCCAGGTCGTAGACCGCGTAGAGGCCCTCGGAAGCGTTGTCCAGCCCGTAGGCGATGGCCGCCGCGGTGGGCTCGTTGATCAGGCGCAGCACCTTGAGGCCGGCCAGCTGGGCGGCGTCCTTGGTGGCCTGGCGCTGCGCTTCGTCGAAGTACGCGGGCACGGTGATGACCGCACCGTACAGGTCGTCGACGAACGTGTCTTCGGCCAGGTAGCGCAGCGTGGCCAGGATCTCGGCGCTGACCTCCACCGGCGACTTCTCGCCGGCGCGGGTGTTCAGCGCCACCATGCCGGGCTGGTCGACGAACTGGTAAGGCAGCCGCTCGCGGTTGGCGATGTCGGCGAGCCCGCGGCCCATGAAGCGCTTGACAGAAGCGATCGTGTTCTCGGCATCGCCCGCCTGGTGGGCCTGCGCGTCGTAGCCGATCTGCCGGCCACCGTTCTCGAGGTAGCGGACCACCGAAGGCAGCAGCACACGGCCCTGCGCGTCCGGCAGGCATTCGGCGACGCCGTTGCGAACGGCCGCGACCAGCGAATGGGTGGTGCCGAGGTCGATGCCGACCGCGATCCGGCGCTGGTGGGGGTCCGGGGCCTGGCCCGGCTCTGAAATCTGGAGGAGCGCCATGGCTTTATTGTCCCAGCTGGTCGATGCGCGCTTCGACGTCATGGGCAAAGCGCTCGATGAACATCAGCGCCCTCACCTGCTGCGCCGCGCCGTGCGCGTCACCGTCACGGTCGAGCAGGCGCTCGATGTCGTCGAATACCTTGCCGCGCGCCTGGCGCAGCCGCTCGTCGAGGGCCTCGAGATCGTCCTCGCCTGAAGCCTCGTCCAATGCTTCGCGCCATTCCATCTGCTGCATGAGGAAGGCCGGCGGCATGGCGGTGTTGCGCTCGGCGTCGATGGGCGCGCCGCGCAGTTCGCACAGGTAGGCCGCGCGCTTGAGCGGATTCTTCAGCCGCTGGTAGCCCTCGTTGATGCGAACCGACCATTGCAGCGCCACGCGCTGCGCGGCGGCGCCCTGGGCGGCGAAGCGATCGGGATGGGCCTCCCGCTGCAGTTCCTTCCAGCGCGCATCGATGGCCGCGCGGTCCTGCGCGAACCGCTGCGGCAGTCCGAACAGGGTGAAGTCGTCGTCGTTAAGGTTCACACCCGGAACGACTCGCCGCATCCGCAGCGATCGCGTTCGTTCGGGTTGTTGAACCTGAAGCCCTCGTTCAGGCCTTCTCGCACGAAATCCAGCTGCGTGCCTTCGATGTAGGCCAGGCTCTTGGGGTCGACCAGCACCTTCACGCCCTGGCTCTCGAACACCAGGTCCTCGGGCGCCGCCTCGTCCACGTACTCCAGCTTGTACGCCAGGCCGGAGCAGCCGGTGGTCTTGACGCCCAGGCGCACGCCGATGCCCTTGCCGCGCTTGGTCAGGTAGCGCAGCACGTGGCGGGCCGCGGCCTCGGTCAGCGTGACGGACTTGCCGGCTTCGCTGCCCGCGCCTTTCACGGCCGCGGTTTCGACCGGATCAATGCGCATGCTTCTTCTTGTAGTCCTCGACGGCCGCCTTGATGGCGTCCTCGGCCAGGATCGAGCAGTGGATCTTCACCGGGGGCAGCGCGAGTTCCTCGGCGATCTGGCTGTTCTTCAGCGAGGCCGCCTCGTCCAGCGTCTTGCCCTTGACCCATTCGGTCACCAGCGAGCTCGACGCGATGGCGGAGCCGCAGCCGTAGGTCTTGAAGCGGGCGTCCTCGATCACGCCCGTCTGCGGGTTGACCTTGATCTGCAGCTTCATCACGTCGCCGCAGGCGGGCGCGCCGACCATGCCGGTGCCGACCGACTCGTCGCCCTTGTCGAAGGAACCCACGTTGCGCGGGTTCTCGTAGTGGTCCACAACCTTTTCGGAATAAGCCATGTTCTGGTCCTCTCGTTGTCTGTCAGTGCCTCAGTGCGCCGTCCACTGGATGGTGCTGAGGTCCACGCCGTCCTGGTACATCTCCCAGAGCGGGCTCAGCTCGCGCAGCTTGGCGACGTTCTTCTTGATCACTTCGACCGCGTAGTCGATCTCTTCCTCGGTGGTGAAGCGCCCGATCGTCATGCGCAGGCTGCTGTGGGCCAGTTCGTCGCTGCGGCCCAGCGCGCGCAGCACGTAGCTGGGCTCCAGCGAGGCCGAGGTGCAGGCCGAGCCCGACGACACCGCCAGGCCCTTGATGCCCATGATCAGCGACTCGCCCTCGACGAAGTTGAAGCTCATGTTCAGGTTCTGCGCCACGCGGCGGCCCGGCTCGGTGCTGCCGTTGATGAAGACCTGCTCGACGCCCTTGAGGCCTTCCAGCAGGCGCTTGTGCAGCGCCGTCGCATGGGCGTTGTCCTGGGCCATCTCCAGCTTCGCGAGACGGAACGCCTCGCCCATGCCGACGATCTGGTGCGTGGGCAGCGTGCCCGAACGCATGCCGCGCTCGTGGCCGCCGCCGTGCATCTGCGCTTCCAGCCGCACGCGCGGCTTGCGCCGGACGTACAGCGCGCCGATGCCCTTGGGCCCGTAGGTCTTGTGCGAAGCCAGGCTCATCAGGTCGACCGGCAGCTTCTTGACGTCGATCTCGACCTTGCCGGTCGCCTGCGCGGCGTCCACGTGGAAGATGATCCCGCGCTCGCGGCACATCGCGCCGATCGCCGGGATGTCCTGGATCACGCCGATCTCGTTGTTCACGAACATGACGCTGACCAGGATCGTGTCGGGCCGCAGCGCGGCTTTGAAAGCTTCCAGGTCGAGCAGGCCGTCTTCCTGCACGTCCATGTAGGTGACCTCGAAGCCCTGGCGCTCCAGCTCGCGCATGGTGTCCAGCACCGCCTTGTGCTCGGTCTTGACGGTGATCAGGTGCTTGCCCTTGCTCTTGTAGAACTGGGCCGCGCCCTTGAGCGCCAGGTTGTTCGACTCGGTGGCACCCGAGGTCCAGACGATCTCGCGCGGGTCGGCGCCGATCAGCTCGGCCACCTGCTCGCGCGCCTTCTCCACCGCCGCTTCCGCTTCCCAGCCCCAGGCGTGGCTGCGCGACGCCGGGTTGCCGAAGTGCTCGCGCAGCCAGGGGATCATGGCGTCGACCACGCGCGGGTCGACCGGCGTCGTCGCGCCGTAGTCCATGTAGATCGGGAAGTGCGGGGTCATGTCCATGTTCGAAGCTGGCGGTTGGCTCGCGGTTACTGCAAAGGTGAGGCTCAGGACTTGGCGGGCGACATGCTGCCCAGCGCGAACACCGAGTTCGGCGCGTTCACGCGGATCGGCTTGACGACCGGCGCGCTCGAGATGGCGCGCTTGACGGCGGGCTTGTCCTCGATCTGGATGCCCTTGGCCAGCTGGTCGTCCACCAGCTTCTGCAGCGTCACCGAGTCGAGGAACTCCACCATGCGCTGGTTGAGTTGGGCCCACAGCTCGTGCGTCATGCAGCGGCCGCCGTCGCCGGTGCAGTTCTCCTTGCCGCCGCACTGCGTGGCGTCGATGGGCTCGTCGACCGACACGATGATGTCGGCCACGGTGATCTCGGCGGCCTTGCGGCCGAGCGTGTAGCCGCCGCCCGGGCCGCGGGTGGATTCGACGAGCTCGTGCCGGCGCAGCTTGCCGAACAGCTGCTCCAGGTACGACAGCGAAATCTGCTGGCGCTGGCTGATCGCCGCCAGCGTGACGGGACCGTTGTTCTGGCGAAGGGCCAGGTCGATCATCGCGGTGACCGCAAAGCGGCCTTTGGTTGTGAGACGCATCGCAACCTCCTTGTTGCTATCTGAACCCTTGCTTGTTGCACTGCACCAGAA
>JAEWBU010000126.1 GCA_023390985.1 Pseudomonadota bacterium | reverse complement strand
CCCTCGCGCAGCGGCCCGATCTCCATGCGGCCGCGATGGACGTGCAGGCCGCGGCCGGCGACGCCGACCAGGCCCGCGCGAGCCGCTGGCCGCGCGTGGTGCTGAAGGGGACCGTCGGTCGCGGTCGTGCGGAAACGTCATTCGCTTCGCAGACCGGCCCGGTCTGGAGCTTCGGTCCGCTCTCCATCGTCTTCCCCGTGTTCGACGGCGGCACGCGGCGGGCGAACGTGCAGGCCGCGCAGGCCACCTACGACGCGACGCTGGCGCAGTACGCGGGGCGCCTGCGCACCGCGGTGCGCGAGACCGAGGAGGCGCTGGTGGCGCTGCAGGGTGCCGCGCGCCGCGCCGATGACGTGCGCGCATCGGCGGAAGGTTTCCGCACTTCCTTCGACAGCGTCCACGCCCGTCACCAGGGCGGCATGGCCAGCCTGTTCGAACTGGAGGACGCCCGGCGTTCCGACGTGCAGGCCCGCACCGCGCTGGTCGACCTGGAGCAGGAGCGCACCCAGGCGTGGATCCAGCTCTATCGCGCGCTCGGCGGCGGCTGGGAGCCCTCGGCCGCCGCCCACTGACCGCCTTTCTTTTCAAGGAGACCCTCATGAGACACCGACTCGCCATGACCACCCTCTGGGCCTGCACCTGCGTGGTGGGGCTGGCCGCGACCGCGGTGCTGGTGTTCGGCGCCGAATCGCGCAGCGACGAAGCGCCCGCGCCCGCGCCGGCGCTGACCGTGCGCATGACGACGCCGCAGGAACAGCAGATCGCCAGGCAGTTCACGGCCAACGGCACGATCGCCGCGTGGCAGGAGGCCAGCGTGGGTTCCGAAGGCAACGGGCTGCGCCTGGCCACCGTGCTGGTGAACGTGGGCGACACCGTGCGGCGCGGCCAGGTCCTGGCCACCTTCGAGCAGGACACCGTGCGGGCCGAGCTGGCGCAGCTGGAAGCGGGCGTCGCGGAGGCGAAGGCGCAGCTGGCCGAAGCCGCGGCCAACGCGGATCGGGCCCGCGGCCTCGCCACCACCGGCGCGCTCAGCTCGCAGCAGGTGCAGCAGTTCCTCACCGCGGAGGAAACGGCCGGGGCGCGCCTCGAATCCAGGCGGGCCGCGGCACGCGGACAGCAGCTGCGCCTGTCCAGGACGCAGGTGGTCGCGCCGGACGACGGCGTGATCTCGGCGCGCCATGCGACGGCAGGCGCGGTGGTCCCCGCCGGGCAGGAGTTGTTCCGACTGATCCGCGGCGGCCGCCTCGAGTGGCGGGCCGAGGTCACGCCCGAGGAAGCGGCGCGGCTCGCGCCCGGCGCCGCCGTCACGCTGCATGCTGCGGACGGACAGCCCGTGCCGGCCCGCGTGCGCCAGCTCGCGCCGACCGTCGACCCGCGCACACGCACCGCGCTCGTCTACGTCGACCTGCCGCGCGGCCTGGCCGGCCTGCGCGCGGGCATGTTCGCGCGCGGCGACTTCGACCAGGGCCAGGGCAGCGCCGTCACCGTGCCGCAGCACGCGCTGGTGGTGCGCGACGGCTTCAGCTACGTGTTCCGCCTGCAGGAGGACGGCCGCGTGTCCCAGGTGCGCGTGCGCACCGGCCGCCAGCTGGACGGCCGCGTGGAGGTGGTGGAAGGACTGACGACCCAGGCGCAGATCGTCGCCGCCGGGGCCGGTTTCCTGAGCGACGGTGACTTCGTGAAGGTGGTCGGACGATGAACTTCTCTGCCTATTCCATCCGCAACCCGGTGGTCGTGGTGCTCCTTTTCGGCCTGCTCACGCTGGCCGGCCTCTGGGCCTTCCGCGCCACCCAGGTGCAGGAGTTCCCCGACGTGGAACTGCCCATCGTCACGGTGGCCGCCACGCTCGAAGGCGCCGCTCCCGCGCAGCTGGAGACCGAGGTCGCGCGCAAGATCGAGGACGCCGTCGCCGGCGTGCAGGGCGTCAAGCACATCCAGACGCGCGTGCTCGACGGCGAGGTGTCGCTCACCGTGGAGTTCATCCTCGAGAAGGATTCGTCCGAGGCCGCCACCGAAGTGCGCGACGCGGTGAGCCGGATCCGCTCCGACCTGCCCGGCGACCTCAAGGAGCCGGTGGTCAGCAAGGCCACCACGGCCGGCCGCGTGGTGCAGGTGCTGGCCGTCTCCTCCGACTCGATGGACGAGCAGCAGGTGTCCTGGTTCGTCGACAACCAGCTCTCCAAGGCGCTGCTGTCGGTGCCCGGCGTCGGCGCGATCAAGCGCGTCGGCGGCGTCACCCGCGAAGTGCGGGTGGAGCTCGACGCGATGCGGATGGCCTCGATGCAGGTCTCCGCGCTGGACGTGTCGCGCCGCCTCAAGCTGGTGCAGCAGGAAGCGCCCGGCGGACGCGGCGACGTGAGCGGCGCCGAGCAGAGCGTGCGCACCATCGGCACGGTGCAGACCGCCGACCAGCTGGCGGCGCTGGACGTTCCGCTGGCCGACGGCCGCAGCATCCGCCTGGACCAGGTGGCGCGCCTGGGCGACACGGTGGCCGAGCAGCGCAGCGTCGCGCTGCGCGACGGCCGCCGCGTGGTGGGGGTCGAGGTGTTCCGGTCCAAGGGCGCGAGCGAGATCGCGGTGGCCGAGGGCGTGCGCGGCACGCTCGCGCGCCTGCAGGCCGCGCATCCGCAACTCAAGCTGGACGAGGTGGTGGACAACTCGGTGCCGGTGCAGGAGAACTTCGACGGTTCCATGCACCTGCTGTACGAAGGCGCCGTGCTCGCGATCCTGGTGGTCTGGTGGTTCCTGCGCGACTGGCGCGCCACGCTGGTCGCGGCGGCGGCGCTGCCGCTGTCGGTGATCCCGGCGTTCCTGGGCATGGCGGCGTTCGGCTTCACGCTCAACACCATCACGCTGCTGGCGCTCGCGCTGGTGGTGGGGATCCTGGTGGACGACGCGATCGTTGAGATCGAGAACATCTCGCGCCACCTGCAGATGGGCAAGACGCCGATGCAGGCCGCGCTGGAAGCCGCCGACGAGATCGGCCTGGCGGTGATCGCCACCACCTTCGCTCTGGTGGCGGTGTTCCTGCCGACCGCGTTCATGGGCGGCATCCCCGGCAAGTTCTTCAAGCAGTTCGGCTGGACCGCGGTGGTGGCCATCCTGGCCTCGCTGCTGGTGGCGCGGTTCGTCACGCCGATGATGGCGGCCTACCTGCTGAAGGGCGCGCATGCGCCGGCGGAAGACGGCCGTGTCATGGCGGGCTACCTGCGCGCGGTGCGCTGGTGCATGCGGCACCGCGCGCTGACGGCCGGGGCCGCCGCGCTCTTCTTCGCCGGCTCCGTCAGCCTGTCCGGGCTGCTGCCCACCGGCTTCGTGCCCGCGGCCGACCGGGCCCAGACGATGGTGAACATCGAACTGCCGCCGGGCAGCACCCTCGCCGAGACGTTCGCCGTGGCCGAAGAGGCGCGGCGCATCACGGCCGCCGTGCCGGAAGTGGCCGGCGTGTTCAGCTCCATCGGCGGCGGCTCCACCGGCGATCCGTTCGCGCCCGGCACCGCGGCCGAAGCGAGGCGCGCGGTGCTGACGGTCAAGCTGGTCCACCGCACCGAACGCGAGACCTCGGTGCGCGACGTGGAGACGGTGATCCGCCGCCGCCTTTCGGAACTGCCGGGTGCGCGGTTCGGCGTCGGCGCGCAGGACAACGGCGTGAAGATGCAGATCGTGCTGCAGGGCGACGACCCGGCGCTGCTCACCGCGGCGGCGCAGCGCGCCGAGCGCGAGCTGCGCGGGCTGCGCGGCATCGGCACCGTCTCGTCGAGCGCGAGCCTGGCGCGGCCCGAGATCATCGTGCGCCCGGACTTCGCGCGCGCGGCCAACCTGGGCGTCACGACCGCCGGCATCGCCGAGACGGTGCGGGTGGCGACTGCGGGCGACTACGACACCGGCCTGCCGAAGCTGAACCTGAGCGAGCGGCAGGTGCCGGTGCGCGTGAAGCTGCCGGACGCCACCCGTGCCGACCTCGCCGCGCTCGGCCGCCTCACCGTTCCCGGCAAGGACGGACCGGTCCTGCTGGCCGGCGTGGCGAGCCTGGACATGCAGAGCGGGCCCGCCGAGATCCGCCGCCTGGACCGCCGCCGCAACGTGACGCTGGAGGTCGAGCTCGGCCAGCGCGACCTGGGCGACCTGTACAAGGAGGCGCTGGCGCTGCCGGCCTTCCGCAGCCTGCCGCCGCAGGTCAAGGTGGTGGAGCTGGGCGACGCCCAGGAGATGAAGGCGCTGTTCACCAGCTTCGGCCTGGCGATGGTGGTGGGCGTGCTGTGCATCTGGGGCGTGCTGGTGCTGCTGTTCAAGGATTTCATGCAGCCGGTGACCATCCTGGCGGCGCTGCCGCTGTCGATCGGCGGCGCCTTCGTGGGGCTGCTGGTGACGCACAGCGCGTTGTCGATGCCGGCCATGATCGGGCTGATCATGCTGATGGGCGTGGTGACCAAGAACTCCATCCTGCTGGTCGAGTACGCCATCGTCGCGCGGGGCGGCGGCATGGGCCGGTTCGAGGCGCTGCTGGACGCCTGCCACAAGCGCAGCCGGCCGATCGTGATGACCACCATCGCCATGGGCGCCGGCATGTTCCCGCTGGCGATGGGCTGGGGCGACGCCGATCCGAGCTTCCGGGCGCCGATGGCGGTGGCCGTGATCGGCGGACTGATCACCTCGACCCTGCTCAGCCTGCTCGTGGTGCCTGTGGTGTTCACCTACGTGGACGACCTGCAGCACTGGATCGCCGGCCGCGTGGCGCGGCTGCGCTCAGGCCGCGTGAGCGACGCAAGCCTCAACCTCCAAGGAGAAAGCCGATGAACGACGAGATCACCTATCGCGGCGCCGTCTACCCCTGGCACTGCGACCACGTGGGCCACATGAACGTGATGTGGTACGTCGGCAAGTTCGACGAAGCCACCTGGAACCTGTTCCAGCGCGTCGGCATCACGCCCGCCTACCTGCGGGCCCAGGCCCGCGGGATGGCGGCGGTGGACCAGCACATCGAATACAGGCGCGAGCTGAGGGCCGGCGACGTGGTCGTGGTGCGGTCCCGGCTGCTCGAGTTCGCGGGCAGGAAGATCCGGTTCCGCCATGAGATGCGCAATGCCGACACCGGCGAGGTGGCCGCCATCACCACGCTGCTGGGCGTGCACATGGACACGGAGGCCCGCAAGGCCTGTCCGTTCCCGCCCGAGCTGCTGGCGCGCGGCGAATCGCTGCTGCATCGGCCGGCGGACTGACAGGAGGGGCCGCATGCACACCCGGATCGGCACTTTCGACGTCGCCGTGGACCGCCTCGATGCACTCGTCGAGCTCTTCCGCGGACCCGTGTTCGACGCCTTCTCGCGGCACGATGGTTTCCTCGGCTACCGCGCATTCGTGGATCGTGAGCGCGGCCGGATGGTGGGGCTGTCGTTCTGGGCCTCGCTCGCGGACCTGCAGGCCAGCGAGGAGACGGCACGCGCCGCGCGGGCGCAAGCCGCCGCGCTGGGCGCGCTGACGGTCGGCGAGCCGCAGCTGCTGGAACAGGCCTTCGACGAAGCGGCGCCGCGGCGCGTTGCGGCAAGATAGGCGCCTTGCCCGAACCGCAACCAAGGAGCCCCGCATGGCCATGCCTTCCGCCCCTGCGCCCGCCACGATGGACCTCGATCCCCAGGTGATCGAGACGCTTTCCCGCGTCACCACCGCCACCCTCACGACGGTGCTGCTCAAGAAGGGACTGCGCAATGTCTGGCTGCGCGGCGCCCGGCCCATCCGCACCGGCCTGCCGCGGCTGGTGGGCCGCGCGTTCACGCTGCGCTTCGTGCCCGCCCGCGAGGACCTCGCGACGCCGGAATCGTGGGGCTCGCCGATCTCCACCCGCGCCGCGATCGAGGACATGCCGGCCGGCTGCATCGCCGTGGTCGACGCCATGGGCGTGCAGGACGCGGGCATCTTCGGCGACATCCTGTGCGCGCGCATGGCCAGGCGGGGCATCACGGCGCTGGTCACCGACGGCGTCGTGCGGGACGTGCAGGGCGTGCTGGGGACGAACCTGCCGGTGTGGTGCGGCGGCGCGGCGGCCCCGGCGTCGGTCGCCGGGCTCACGTTCGTCGCGTGGCAGCAGCCCATCGCCTGCGGCGGCGTCGCCGTCTTCCCGGGCGACGTGGTGGTGTGCGACGACGACGGCGCGGTGCTGATCCCCGCCGCGCTCCTCGACCATGTGCTGAAGGAAGCCCCCGAGCAGGAGCGGCTCGAGGGCTGGATCATGGACGAGGTGAACAAGGGCGCCGCGCTGCCGGGCCTCTACCCGCCGAACGCGGAGAACAAGGCGCGGTACCAGGCGGCGATGGAGCAGAGGAAGGAACGCTGATTCCCGTGTCCGAAGAATCGAAACGGCTGTCGAAAGTGGTCGCGGCGCTGGTGCCGTGCTCCCGCAGCGAAGCGGAGCGGTACATCACCGAGGGCTGGGTCCGGGTGGATGGCGTGGTGGTGGAAGAGCCGCAGCACCGGGTCTCGACGGAACGCGTCGACATCGACCCGCGCGCGAACCTGCAGCCTGCAGCGCCCGCCACGTTCCTGATGCACAAGCCGGCCGGCCAGGGCCTGGCCGAAGCGCTGGCCTCTATGGACGCCGCCACGCACTGGCCGGGCGACGCCTCGGGCGTTCGTCCGGTCAGGAGTCACCGCGTGCGCCTCGTTCCGCTTCTCGAACTGCCGGTGCAGGCCGAGGGCCTCTGCGTGTTCAGCCAGGATGGAAGGATCGTGCGCAAGCTGCGCGAGGACGCCCACCTCATCGAGCAGGAACTGGTCGCCGACGTCAACGGAACGCTGGGCGACGACGGCCTGACGCGACTGCGCGAGGGCCTGGTGTTCGAGGGACGGGCCCTGCCGCCCGCGCGCGTCAGCTGGCAGAGCGAGGCGCGGCTGCGCTTCGCCGTCAAGGGCATCGCACCGGAGACGGTGCCGTGGATGTGCTCGCAGGTCGGGCTGAAGCTCATCGCCCTCAGGCGCATCCGCATCGGACGGGTGCCCATGGCGGGCCTGCCGCCCGGGCAGTGGCGCTACCTCGCGCCGGGCGAGCGCTTCTAGCGCTCGTTGCTGTCCAGGCTGGCGTCCTTCACCTGGGCCCAGCGGCCCCAGGCGGCATCGGTCGCGTCACGCGCGGCCATCCACGCGGAAAGTTCCGGTGTCTCGTGCATGTTGTCGGCTTCGCCGCGGGCAAGCGCCTCTGCGCGGACGTCGTCGAAGCGCTGCTTGGCTTCGCGCTCCAGGGCCTCGACTTTCAGCGCCACGGCTTCCACCTGCGCCAGTTCTTCAGTCCAGATTCTCATCGGGTCCCTTCAAACCAGAGAGTATGGCGCAGAGGGGAAGACCTTGTCGGCCGAACCGGCAACGGCGCGCCGAATCGGCGCGCCGTCGAGTTCGTCACGCCCCTGGAATCACTTCGCCGGTTTCTTCGGCGACCGGCGCGCGGCTTCGATCGCCGCGGCCTTTTCGGCGTGCTTCTCGGCGCGCGTCATGCGTGCCTTGGGCTTCCTGGTTTCGCTGTGTGCCTCCTTTTTCGCCTTGGGCTTGTCCTTGGGCTCCGCATGGTGCGTGCGCACCAGCCGGTCGAGAGCCGTCGGCCGAGGCTCCAGCGCCTGTGCCTTGCGCTTCTCGCGCTCGTCCTTGAGCTGCTTGCGCTCCTCGATCAGGGCGGCCTCCGCTGCGGAAGGCTTCTCGTCTCCCCCCGCTTCCATCCGGCTGGACATCGCGCGATGAAGCGCTTGTCCGTTGGCCGAGAGTCTCTTCGTCACGGATGCAGTACGAATCGGCATTTGGCGGCTCCACGTGATGGGGAGCGTCCACTTTAGGACAGCAGGGCTTAGTCTGCACGCCATGGACATCGCGATCACCGAAGAGGGCGGCCTGCGCCTGCTGCGGCTGGGCGGCACGCCCTGGTGCCAGGGCGCGATGCGTCCCGATGCACCCGATCAGCTGGAGCTGGAGTACGCCGCGCGGATGTTCGCCTGGCTGCTCTTCCACGACCTCGACCGTCTCGAAGGCCGGCATCTCGCCACGCTCGGACTCGGCGCGGGTTCGCTGACCCGCTTCGCGCATCGCGTGCTCGGGATGCGGTCGACCGCCGTGGAGATCGAGCAGGGCGTGATCGACGCCTGCCGCACGCACTTCCTGCTGCCGCCGGACGGCGACGGCCTGCGCGTGGTGCATGCGGACGCGCGCGACTTCGTGCGGCAGGAGCGCAACCGAAGCAGCATCGACGTGCTGCAGGTCGACGCCTACGACGCCTGGGTGGAGCAGCCCGTGCTGGACACCGAAGCCTTCCACGCCGAATGCCGCGCCTGCCTGCGCGAGGACGGCACGGTGGCGCTCAACCTGATCGGCCGCGCGCTGGACGCGCGCGCGAGCGTGGCCCGCGTCCGCGCCGGCCTGCGGCCCCGCGCCCTCTGGCAGTTCCCTCCGACCGGGGCGGGCAACGTGGTGGTCATCGCGCACTGCGGCGAGGTGCCGGACGAACACACGCTGGCCGCGCGCGCCGCGGCGATCGAGGAGCGATGGGACCTCCCTGCGCCGGCCTGGCTGGCGATGGTGCGCCGTTCCGCCTGAGGGCCTGGATCCGGCCGCTGCTCACCGGTCCCGGCCCGTGTCCACGAGTCGGCCTTCCCGGATGTCCTGGATGATCTGCAGGATCAGGTCCCTGTGCTCATAGAAAGCCTCGAGGCTTTTCTCGGCCGCCTGGCAAGCCTCGATGTAGACGTCGACGGAACCGCCCGAGCGGTATTGCTGGTCGGTGTTCTCCTTCATCCTGCACAGCTGGGCCTCCGCCTGGGCGATGTGTCGGTTCGCCAGGATCAGCTGCTCCAGCTCGGCGGCCAGGTTCGGCATGGTCGGACCATCCTACTCGCCGCCCCGGCGGAATGGCGGGTCGCACCCCTTGGCGGCGGCTGACCTTGCGCGGCCGGATCGCAGGTCTAAATTGCAGCCCGGGTTCATTGTCGACAGGGGGGCAATCCATGGGCACGACCTCTTCCCCGCTGGGTGTGGTCCAGAGTGCGTACGCCGCGTTCGGGGCCGGCGACATCCCGGGCATCCTTGCACTCGTCGCCGAGGACGTCGACTGGACGTTCCGCGGTGCCAGGGGCCTGGCCTACACCGGCCACTTCCGCGGCCGGAGCGCCGTCGAGAAATGGTTCGCGAGCGTGGTCCAGGCCGACGACATCCAGGCTTTCGAACCCCGCGAGTTCCTCGCCGGGGGCGAGAACGTCACCGTGCTCGGCTGGGAGCGCACGCGGGCCCTGCCGGACGGCAAGGTCTTCGAGTCCGAATGGGTCCATGTGTTCACCGTCCGCGGCGGGCGCGTCGAGCGCTTCTGGGGCATGTACGACACGCAGGCCGCGGCCGCCGCGAGGGCCTGAGCTCAAGCGAGCAACTGCAACGCGGCCAGCCGCGCGTAGGTTCCGCCCGCGGCCACCAGTTCGTCGTGGCGGCCCTGCTCGACGATGCGTCCGTGGTCCAGCACGATGATGCGGTCCGCCTGCTGCACGGTCGCCAGGCGGTGAGCGATGACCAGCGTGGTCCGGTTGTTCATGGCCGTCGCCAGGGCCGCCTGCACCATGCGTTCGCTCTGCGCGTCGAGCGCGCTGGTGGCTTCGTCCAGCAGCAGCAGGGGCGGGTCCTTCAGGATCGCGCGTGCGATCGCGATGCGCTGGCGCTGGCCGCCCGACAGCCGCACGCCGCGCTCGCCGAGGAAGGTGGCGTAGCCCTCTGGCAGCGCCTCGATGAATTCGTGCGCGAATGCGGCCTGCGCGGCACGCACCACCTCGTCGTCGCTCGCCGACGGACGGCCGTAGCGGATGTTCTCCATCGCGCTGGCGGAAAAGACCACCGGCTCCTGCGCCACCAGTCCGATGCGCGAACGCAGGTCCTGCAAGGCCAGGTCGCGGATCGGAGCGCCGTCGATGGAGATGTCGCCTCGTGCCGGGTCGTAAAAGCGCAGGAGCAGCGAGAACACCGTGGACTTGCCGGCGCCGCTGGGCCCGACCAGGGCCACGGTTTCGCCCGGTGCGACCTCGAGGTCGAAGTCGCGCAGGGCGGGCGTGTCGGGCCGCGAGGGATAGTGGAAAGTGACGCCGCGAAGGGAGACGGCGCTGGGTCCCGTGGCGGCGGGGATCGCGAGCGGCTGCGCCGGCTCGGCGACCGGCGATCGCGCGGCCAGCAACTCCATCAGCCGCTCGGTCGCGCCCGCCGCGCGCAGCAGGTCGCCGTAGACCTCGCCCAGCACGGCCACCGCCCCGGCGAAGATGATCACGTACAGCGCCGCCTGGCCCAGCTGGCCGGCGCTCAGCTCGCCGGCCATGACGGCCTGCGTGCCGCGGTACAGGCCCCACAGCACGATCGCCGCGTTGGCGATGATCACGAACGCCACCAGCACGGCCCGCGCCCGCGTCCGCCGCACGCCGGTCCGGAAGGCGTGGTCGGTCGATCCGGCGAAGCGCCGGGTCTCCCGGGTTTCGCCCGTGTAGCTCTGGACCACGGGGATCGCATTCATCACCTCCGCCGCGATCGCGCTGGAGTCGGCGACGCGGTCCTGGCTGGCCCGCGACAGCCGGCGCACCCGGCGGCCGAACACCATCGCGGGCAGCACCACGCACACGACCGCCGCGAGCACCAGGGACATCACGTAGGGATGCGTGTAGACCAGCATGACGAGCGCGCCGATGCCCATCACCGCGTTGCGCAGGCCGAGCGAGAACTGCGAGCCCACCACGGTCTGCACGAGGGTGGTGTCCGTCGTCAGCCGCGACAGCACTTCGCCCGTCTGCGTGGTCTCGAAGAACTCCGGGCTTTGCCGGAGCACGTGCGAGTAGACGGCGGTGCGCAGGTCGGCCGTGACGCGTTCGCCGATCCAGCTCACCATGTAGAAGCGGGCCGCCGAGAAGACGCCGAGCGCGACGGCGAGCCCGAACAGCTGCAGGAAGTGGCCGCGCAAGCCGACCAGGCGCTGGCCGTGCCCGCCATCGGCCAGGCCCTGGTCGATCAGGCCGCGCAGCGCGACGGGAAAGACCAGCGTGGCCGCCGCCGAGAGCACCAGGAAGCCGATCGCCAGCGCGATGCGCATCCGGTGCGGACGCAGGAACGGCAGCAGTCCCGAGAGCGAACGGGTCGATGCACGGGAAGACGCCGCCACCATGCCGGCTTCAGGAGCCGGAGCCGGTGTAGTCCCGGGGGTTGGCGGACGTCCGCTTCCAGGTCTCGAAATCCAGGTACGGGGGCGGGCCGGTCCGGTACTGCTGGTACCGGGCACGCAGGTCCGCCTCCGATCCGGGCGGCGGGGCGGAACCGCCGGGACCGGACAGCCCGGACCCGGCACATGCGGACAGGAGGGACGCTGCGATCGCGAGAATCGATTTCATGGGTGCTCCGTTTCGCCGGCAGGGGCGCCGATGCATCCTACGAACATCCTGGCTGATGAGGTGGGGCTCAGGCTCGACGGTAATCGAGCAGCCGGGTCTTCCAGTACCGCTCCTGGATCTGGTTCAGGCGAACCGTGCCTCCGGTGCTGGGCGCGTGCACGAAGCGCGACTCGCCCGCGTGGATGGCCGCATGCGACGGTGAACCGTCGCTGCCGAAGATCACCAGGTCGCCTGCGCGCAAGTCGCTGGCGCTGACGGACTGTCCCCAGCGGCTGATCTGCGCGACGGTCCGCGGCGGGGCGATCCCCGCCGCCCGCCAGTACACGTAGCCGATCAGGCCGCTGCAATCGAAGCCGGCCTCCGGCGTGTTGCCGCCATACCGATACGGCGTCCCCACCAATCCCAGGGCCAGGAACGCGGCTTCGCTGGCTTGCACGTCGGACATCGGGGATGGACGCGGGAAGGCGGCGCCTTGGCGGTCATCTCCCGGAGGTGCGGCGCAGCCGGCCAGGCCGGCCAGGGCAAGCCAACTCGCGCCGGCGACAAGTCCTCGCCTTTCGATGTTCATGGGCGCGATCGTAGAGCGCCGCGCCCGGCCAGGTTTTCAGGGTATGCGACAGGGGGCGGCCCGTTGGCATCCGATCGCAACGTCCATAGACTGGACGCATGACAGCCAACCCCACGGTTCGCGATCTCTACGAAGCCTTCCCCTTCCCCGCGCGAACTCCCGCAGCGGAGAGGCCGGGAAGCCTGCCGCTGACGCGCACGGACATCCTGGGCAAGGTCAATCACCACGCGTTCGGGGGCAGGCGGGACTTCACGAAGGGCTTCCGGGCACTCGTCGCCGGCGGCGGCACCGGGGATTCGGCGATCTTCCTGGCGGCGCAGCTGCGCGACACCGATGCGGAGATCGTCTGCCTCGACCTCAGCGAGGCGAGCCTGGCGATCGCGCGCGAGCGGGCGGCGGTACGCGGCCTCGATGCGCGCATCCGGTGGGTCCATGCCTCCCTGCTCGACCTGCCGCGGCTCGGCCTGGGTCGCTTCGACTACGTGACCTGCCTGGGCGTGCTGCACCACTTGCCCGACCCCGATGCGGGCCTTCGCGCGCTGACGCAGGTGCTGGACGATGAGGGCGCCCTGGCCCTGATGCTCTACGGGCGGTACGGCCGCCTGGACATCTACGCGATGCAGGACCTGATGAAACTGGTCAATCGCGACGAGCCCGACCTGCGCGCACGGTTGTCGAACCTGAAGACGGCCATGCGCTCGCTCTCTCCGTCGCACCTGATGATGCGCGGCCGCAGCCCCGAGGCGCTCGCATCCAGGCTCGGCGACGACGCGAACCTCGTGGACACCTACCTGCATGTGCAGGACCGCGCGTACACGGTTCCCGAGATCCACGATTTCGTCGAGCGCGCGGGGATGTCCATCACCAGCTTCACCAACTTCTTCTGGACGTTGCCGCTCGAGTACGACCCCGACGTCTACCTCGCCGACGAGGAGTTGAAGGCGAAGCTCGCGGGCCGCGGCGTGCGGGAGCGGCAGGCAATGGGCGAACTGCTGCATGGACACATGTACGTGCACGGCTTCTATGCCACGCGGCCCGGCCGCGCCGCCGCCGGCTTCCAGGACGGCGAGATGGTTCCCTTCTTCCTCACGGCACCGGCGGCGGAGGCCGCGGCGCAACTGGTCGCGCAGGGCAGCGTGGACGTGCGGCTGTCGAGCCGCCATCCGTTCCGGCTGGCGCCCTCGCCGGTCACCCTGGCCTGCCTGTCAGGCGTGGACTCCCGCCGCAGCCTTTCCGAGATCTGGAGCGAAGTCGCCCAGGCGCTGGACTCGACGCCGCAGGAGGTCGCCAGGATCACGGCGCCCGACTTCGAGCGGCTGAACGCGCTGAACTGGGTTTTCCTGAGGCACCAGCAGTGCCCCCCTCCGCCGATGCTGGCCTATCCGTTCAGCGGCGACGCTGCCGCCATCGCGCGCGCCGACGGGCATCAATCCAGCTGAAGCTTGCGGTCGCGGATGAGGCGGGCCCATTTCTCGTTGTCCGCCTTCACGAAACCGGCGAACTCCGCGGGGCCCTGGAAGTGGGCTTCGGATCCTGAAGCCGCGAATTTCGACTTGAGTTCCGGCTGGGCGAGAACCCGGCTCAACTCCGCCGCCAGCTTCTCGACCACCTCCCGCGGCATGCCCGCGGGCCCGACCAGCCCCTGGAACCCGGTGGACTCCATCCCGGCGAGCCCCAGCTCGCGCACGGTCGGCACGTCGGGCAGCTGCGGGTCGCGCTTCGGTCCCGTGACGGCCAGGGCCTTGAGCTTGCCGCCCTTGATCTGCGGCAGCAGGACCGTGCCCGCGTCGATCAGGAGATGCGTCTGCCCGCCGATCAGGTCCTGCACGGCGGGAGCGCTGCCCTTGTACGGTACGTGGGTCATGTCCAGGCCCGAGGCCTGGTTCATCAGTTCGCCGTTGAGGTGGGTCGAGGTTCCCGCGCCACCCGAGGCGTAGTTGACCTTGCCGGCGTTCGCCCTGGCCCAGGCGACGAATTCGCGCAGGTCCCTGGCGGGATGGTCCGGGCGCGTCACGGCCACATAGCTGCCCTGGCTGATCTGCCCGATGTAGGTGAACTGGCGCACGGGATCGTAGGGGAGCTTGGCCTGCAGGTAAGGCGCGATGGCGAACGGGCCGGTGTTCGCCAGCAGCAGCGTGTAGCCGTCGGGCGCCGCGCGCGTGAGTTCGCCGGCGGCCAGCATCCCGCCCGCGCCCGGCTTGTAGTCGATGACGAGCTGCTGCTTCAGGGCGTCCTGCAACGGTTGCTGGATGGTCCGCGCCGCGAAGTCCACGCCACCGCCCGGCGGGTAGCCGACGATCAGCCGGATCGGCTTGGTGGGATAGCCCTGGGCATGGCAGGCGACGAACGAGATGCCCAGCAGCGCGACGGCGAGGATCTTCTTCATGGGGGTGTGGAGTCCGGGGATGAGCCGACGATGCTAGCGGAAGCCTGCTTCTCCCACTCCCGAACGCGAGGGTGACGACGCCGCGGCGCGATGCCGTCCGACAGGTGGCTGATCCATTCGCCCGCATCATGGTCTTCTTCAAAGGGAAGGGAGACCGATGCAGACCTCTGAGCGGCAATCCGCGACGGACCCCATCACGCCGTTCGACTGGCAGCGGCATCGAGCCCAAGCGGAGACGGCCCCGCATCCGCCGCGCCGGCCGCGGCGCGCGCGGGCCGCGAGCACCGAGCCCCAGAGCGCCGAAACCAGGGCCGCCCGGGTCCTCGCCCATCGCTGGGGCAACCCGTACTGCCGGCCGGGCTGGCCCTGACGAAGACCCGCCGAGGCCGACTCAGTTCAGCGCCTGCAGGTCCGCCAGCGTGATCGCGCGCGTGGAATCCGCCGTGCCGTCGCCGTTCGTGTCCACCTGCAGGGAGAACGTGTCGGTGGCGGTGACGACCAGCGTCAGCGACGACTGGGTGCCGATGACGCGAATCGAGCCGCCGGTCACCGCGCCGGAGGACGACACCGTGACCGGCAAGTCCGTCACGAGGCTGTAGCGCACCGGCGTGGAGCCGAGGCGGGCGTTGTTGGTTTCGACGTTGGTGGACACGGTCAGCGCGGATCCGGTGGACGTCCGCGCGGCCTGCAGCCGGTGGTCGCTCAGCGTGATGCGGTGCGAGCCGACGGTGCTCGTGAGCGATGAGGCCGTCGCGGTGAGGCTGCCGGTGGTCGCGCTGGTTTCGGTGAGCGCCAGCGTCAGGTCGCCGTCGAACACTTCCGTCGGACCGCCCGAGATGCCGGCGGAGAAGTTGCTGGACACGATGCGCATCGTCACGCTCTTGGGATAGACGAACGAGTTCGGGTCGTAGCTGCCGCTCGTGATCGCGATCGACATGCTGCCGTTCAGCAGCATGGTGGTGCCGTCGACGGACTCGACGCAATGGTTCGCGCTGATGCCCAGCGAGTCGCCGGCTACCAGGAAGGACGCGCCCGAGGTCCTCGCATCCACGGTGACCGAGCCTCCACCCGAGCAGGGTTCGGAAACCACGGCGCCGGCGGCGATCGGACCGCCTGTTCGCGGCGTGGCCAGCAACGCGCGCGTGGCGCTCGCCAGCAGTTGCGGACGGCCCCCGCTGCCCGCGCCCGCGTCGACCTGCACGCCGGTCACGAACTGGCCCGCGGCCGACGCCGCATCGGTGCTGGTAGACGTCTCGAGTGCTTCGGCCGCCACCGACGGTGCGTTGGCCGAGGTGATCACCAGTCCGGTGGCCGCCGGGATGCTCGGGGCGCCGCCTCCGCCACCGCCGCCCCCACCGCAAGCGAGCAACGCCAGCGCCGCTCCGCACGACATGCCGGCACGCAGCACGCCTGCGCACGACCACTCGCCCATCGATGCCATCCTCTTGCCCATCTGCTCTCCTCCTGTGTTTTCTTCGAGCATTGCTGAGCTTAGCGGCGGCACTCGCCCTCGGCCATCCGGTGTTGCGGCTTCGCACGCGAACACTTTGTTCTAGCTGCTTCGAGCTTTCGTTTTGCGTGCTTACCCTGTGCGACTCGAGGCGAGTAAGCGCAAACCCCGCACCTAGAATGGGAGCACAACAGTAGTGGGGACATGCACGTGCTCGAAGGGTCGCAGCTGGCCGCGGGGCTGTATCGGACGATGGCCCGCATCCGGGCCTTCGAGAACGCGGCGGAGATCGCCAGCCAGGGCGGAGTCAGCGCCTACGGCAGTTCGGCGGGCGCCACCGCCAAGGTGCGCGGGCCGCTCCATCTCTCCACCGGGCAGGAGGCCGTGCCCGCCGGTGTCTGCGCCCACCTTCGCCCCGACGACTACCTGACCTCCACCCACCGCGGCCACGGCCACACGCTGGCCAAGGGCGCCGACATGGATCGCATGATGGGCGAGCTGTTCGGCAAGGCGACCGGCTTCAACGGCGGCAAGGGCGGCTCCATGCACATCGCCGACTTCTCGGTGGGCATGCTCGGCGCCAACGGCGTGGTGGCGGCAGGGCTGCCGATCGCGGTCGGCGCGGCCCATGCACAGAAGCTGCAGAAGCGCGACGCCATCACCGTGTGCTTCTTCGGCGACGGCGCGATCAATCGCGGTCCTTTCCTCGAGGCGCTCAACTGGGCCCAGGTGTACGGCCTTCCGGTGCTGTTCGTCTGCGAGGACAACCGCTGGAGTGCCACCACCGCCAGCGGCCCGGTGACGGCGGGCGAGGGCGCCTCGGCGCGCGCGGCCAGCCTCGGCCTGCCGTCCGTGCAGGTGGATGGCAACGATGTCTTCGCGGTGCATGAGACGGCTGCACGGCTGGTGAAGGAAGTGCGCACGACGAAGCAGCCGCGCCTGCTGCACGCCATCACCTACCGCGTGAAGGGCCACGTTTCCGTCGACGCCGCGGCGTACCGCGATGCGCGCGAGCTCGAGGCGGCCCTGCAGACCGATCCGATGGCGCGCGCCCGTGCGCACTACCAGGCGCAAGGCGGCGACCTCGCCGTGCTGGACGCGATCGACGCCGAAGCCGCGCGCGAAGTGGCGCAGGCCCTGGCCGCGGCGGACGCCGCGCCCTGGCCCGCGGCGGAATCCGCCTTCACCGACATCCAGACGACGGAAGCCGGCCAGTGGCGATGATGAGTTACGCGGAGGCCGCGGCGCTCGCGGTCTCGCATGCGATGGAGCGCGACGCCAACGTCGTGGTGATGGGCGAGGACGTGGGCCGCGGCGGCATCTTCGGCCAGTACAAGGGCCTGCAGCAGCGGTTCGGCGGCGAGCGCGTGATCGACACGCCGATCAGCGAATCCACCATCCTGGGCGCCGGCGTCGGCATGGCGCTCGCGGGCCTGCGGCCGGTGGTGGAGATGCGCGTGGTGGACTTCGCGCTGTGCGCGATGGACGAGATCGTCAACCAGGCCGCCAAGAACCGCTTCATGTTCGGCGGCCAGGGCCGCGTGCCGATGGTGATGCGCCTGCCGATCGGCATCTGGGACGCGTCGGCCGCGCAGCATTCGCAATCGCTGGAGAGCTGGTTCGCGCACATGCCCGGGCTGGTGGTCGTCTGCCCCGCGACGCCTCAGGACAACTACTCGCTGCTGCGCGCGGCGCTGGAGTGCGGCGACCCGGTGATCCACATGGAGCACAAGACGCTGTGGACGATGCAGGGCGAAGTGGACGTGGAACAGCGCGCGACCCTGGGCGAAGCGCGCACCGTTCGCAACGGCCGCCATCTCACGGTCGTGAGCTGGAGCAGGCAGATGCAGGCCTGTGCGCAGGCGTGCGAGGAACTCGCCGCCACGGGCATCGAGGCCGAGCTGATCGACCTGCGCAGCATCTGGCCGTGGGACCGCGCACGCGTGCTCGAGTCCTGCGCGCGCACCGGCAAGCTGTTGGTCGTGCACGAAGCGGTGCAGGCCGCGGGCTTCGGCGCCGAAGTGGCGGCCACCGCGGCGCAGGAGACGGGCTGCCGGATCCGGCGCCTGGGCGCACCGCGCATCCCGGTCGGCTACGCGCCGGTACTGGAGGCGCAATCGCGCATCATGTCCGCGGACATCGCCGCGGCCGCGCGAAGCATGCTGGATTGAGCAGTCCATGAAGAAGAACCAGGAAACGGGCATCCCGCAGGCGGACCAGCTGCAGACGGGGGACGAGCCGGACGAGCAGACGTGGGTCCCGCTCAGGATCGAGGACTGGCTCACGGTGATCGTGATGGCGCTGCTGGCGCTGATCACCTTCCTCAACGTGATCGTCCGCTACTTCACCAGCCAGTCGTTCGCGTGGACCGAGGAGATCTCGGTCTTCCTCATGATCGTGCTGGCGCTGGTCGCCGGCTCCGCCTCGGTGGCGCGCAACCGGCAGATCCGCATCGAGTACTTCTCCGACAGCGGCCCCGAGTGGCGGCAGCGCGCGCTGGCCCGCTTCGGCGCGCTGATGGTGTTCGTGCTGTTCTTCCTTATCGCCGTGCTGAGCGCGCGCGTGGTCTGGGACGACTTCCGCTTCGGCGAGACCTCGCCGGGCATCGGCGTGCCGCAGTGGTGGTACACGATCTGGCTGCCGGTGATGTCGGTGGCCATCGCGGGCCGGGCGCTCGGCCTGTTCATCCGCCGGGGGCGCCAGCCGTGATCGCCACCCTGCTGTTCCTCGCCTTCCTCGGGCTGCTCTTCATCGGCGTGCCGATCGGCGCCGCGCTCGGCCTGGCCGGCGCGGTGTGCATCGCGCTCGCGAACCTGGACGTCCAATGGTGGGGCCTGCTGGCCGTGCCGCAGAACTTCTACGCGGGCTTGGCCAAGTACCCGCTGCTGGCCGTGCCGATGTTCGTGCTGGTCGGCTCGATCTTCGACCGCTCGGGCGTGGCGTCGCGCCTGGTGAACTTCGCCGTCGCCATCGTCGGCCGCGGTCCGGGCATGCTGCCGCTGGTGGCCATCGCGGTCGCGATGTTCCTCGGCGGCATCTCGGGGTCCGGTCCCGCCAACGCCGCCGCCGTGGGCGCGGTGATGATCGGCGCGATGAACCGGGCGGGCTACCCGCCGGCGTATTCCGCCAGCGTGGTGGGCGCGGCCGCGGCCACGGACATCCTGATCCCGCCCTCGATCGCCTTCATCATCTACTCGGTGCTCGTGCCCGGCGCCTCGGTGCCCGCGCTGTTCTCGGCCGGCATGATCCCCGGCGTCATGGCCGGCCTGGCGCTGATGATCCCCGCCGTGTGGCTGGCGCGCCGCCACCAGATGGGCGCGCTCGAAGCGGCGATGCCGCGTCCCCCCTTCTGGCGCAGCCTGCGCGAGGCGACCTGGGGCCTGTTCGCGCCGGTGCTGATCCTGGGCGGCATGC
>JAEWBU010000051.1 GCA_023390985.1 Pseudomonadota bacterium | reverse complement strand
GCCTCGAAGTGCAGGCAGTCCACCCGCTCCAGCGCGCCCCAGTAGCGGCCGTAGGCGGCCTCGGGCGAGGCGCCTTCGTCCGATAAGGCGATCAGGCTGGAGGCGATGTCGCGGCCTTCGCGCTGCGCGACGAACAGCAGCCAGTGCGGCGCCATCCCGCTCGCCATGCGGCGGAAGAACTCGCGCTTGAGGTACGGGGGGTTGCCGTGCTCGCGATAGGTGCGCTCGTAGCAGCGGTAGAAGAAATCCCAGTCGCTCGCGCGGATGTCCTCGCCGCGCAGCGCGCGGAAGGTGACGCCGGCCTCCGCGACCTTGCGCCGCTCCTGGCGGATCTTCTTGCGCTTCTCCTGGGCCAGGCTGGCGAGGAACTCGTCGAAGCTCGTCCAGCCCTGCCGCAGCCAGTGGAACTGCACCGTGTGGCGCGCCATCAGGCCGGCCTGCGAACAGGCTTGGACATCGGCATCGGACAGGAACAGCAGGTGCAGCGAGGAGAGCTCGTTCTGCTGGCTCAGCGCGAGCAGGATTTCGACCAGCGCGCGCCGCGATCCGGCGTCGCGTGCCAGCAGGCGCGAGCCCGGCACCGGGGTGAATGGCACCGCCACCAGGCCTTTGGGGTAGTACGTGAGGTTGTGTTCCTCGTATGCGTTCGCCCAGGCCCAGTCGAACACGTACTCGCCGTAGGAATGGCTCTTCAGGTACAGCGCGCAGGCGGCGTGCAGCTCATCCCCGCGCCACAGCGTGACGAAGCTCGGCTGCCAGCCGGTGCGCACGGTCGCGCTGCCGCTGTCGTGCAGCGCGGCCAGGTACTCGTGGCGAAGGAAAGGCGTGGGCAGGTCCTGCGCGGCGAGCAGCGCGTTCCAGGCGGCCGCGGGCACTTCATCCGGTGCGGCGCAAAGGCGGATGACATAATCGTCCGGCTGTTTTTTCACTGCTGACATGGCCCTCAAGATCTGCATCGCCCAGCTCAACTACGTGGTGGGCGACATGCCGGGCAACGCTCAGAAGATCATCGACGCGGCGCGCACCGCCTACGGGCAGGGCGCGCGCCTGGTGGTCACCCCGGAACTCTCGATATGCGGCTATCCGGCCGAGGACCTGCATCTGCGCCCCGCTTTCAGTGCGGCTTGCGATGATGCCGTCAAAACGGTGGCCCGCGAGCTCGCGGGGTTGAAGGGCCTGCACGTGATGGTCGGCCATCCGGTCGGTGGCGACGTGCGCAGCAAGTCGGTGCAGGTGCAGCGGCGGCTGAACGCGGCCAGCGTGCTGAGCGAAGGCCGCGTCCTCGAGACCTACGCCAAGCGCGAACTGCCCAACTACCAGGTGTTCGACGAGCGTCGCTACTTCACGCCGGGCAAGGGCACCTGCGTGTTCCAGGTCGAAGGGCTGAATGTCGGCCTGCTGATCTGCGAGGACGCGTGGTTCGAGGAGCCGGCGTTGCTGGCCAAGGAGTCAGGCGCGCAGCTGCTCGTGGTGACCAATGCTTCGCCGTTCCACGTCGGCAAGGGCGGCGAACGCGTGGCCCGCATGGCCGACCGCGCCCGCGCGGTGGACCTGCCCGTCGTGTACTCGCATTTCGTCGGCGGGCAGGACGAGGTGGTGTTCGACGGCGGCTCGTTCGCGGTCGATGCGGCCGGCACGCTGGTGGGACGTGCGCCGTCCTTCGTCGAGGACCTTTTCACCATCACCGTCGAGCAGGGCGCCAGCGCGCTGGTGCTCAATGGCCCGACCGCTCCCGCGCGCGAACCGGAAGCGGACCTGTGGGACGCACTGGTGCTGGGCGTGCGCGACTACATCGGCAAGAACGGCTTCCCGGGCGTGCTGCTGGGCCTGTCGGGCGGCATCGACTCGGCGCTGGTGCTGGCCATCGCGGTCGACGCGCTGGGCAAGGACAAGGTGAGGGCGGTGATGATGCCTTCGCCCTATACGGCGGACATCTCCTGGATCGACGCCCGCGACATGGCGGCCCGACTGGGTGTGCGCTACGACGAGATCTCCATCGTCCCGCAGTTCGAGGCCTTCAAGGCCGCGCTGGCCAAGGAGTTCGCGGGCCTGCCGGAAGACGCGACCGAGGAGAACATCCAGGCCCGCATCCGCGGCGTGCTGCTGATGGCGCTGTCCAACAAGTTCGGCAGCATCGTGCTGACCACCGGCAACAAGAGCGAGATGGCCACCGGCTACTGCACGCTGTACGGCGACATGGCGGGCGGCTTCGCGGTGATCAAGGACGTGCTCAAGACCTCGGTGTTCAAGCTGGCCCGCTGGCGCAACGCCAACGATCCGTACGGCACGGGCAAGGATCCGATTCCTGATCGCATCATCACCCGGCCCCCCAGCGCGGAGCTGCGGGCCGACCAGGTCGACCAGGACAGCCTGCCGCCCTACGAGATCCTGGACGCGATCCTCTCGCGCTACATGGAGAACGACGAGGGCGTGGAGCAGATCGTGGCCGCGGGCTTCGACCGGGCGGTGGTCGAGCGGGTCGCGAGGCTGGTTCGCATCAACGAATACAAGCGCCGCCAGGCACCGGTGGGCATCCGCGTGACGCACCGCGGATTCGGCAAGGATTGGCGCTATCCTATTACCGGCAAGTTCCGCGCCTAGGCCCACAGAAAGAACGCATGAAACAGATCACCGCCATCGTCAAACCCTTCAAGCTCGAGGAAGTGCGCGAGGCGCTGGCCGAGTGCGGCGTCACCGGCCTGACGGTGACCGAGGTAAAGGGCTTCGGCCGCCAGAAGGGCCACACGGAGCTTTACCGCGGCGCCGAGTACGTGGTGGACTTCCTGCCCAAGGTGAAGGTGGAGATCGTGGTCAAGGACGACGACGTGGACCGCTGCGTCGACGCCATCGTCAAGGCCGCCCGCACCGGCAAGATCGGCGACGGCAAGATCTTCGTCACCAGCGTGGAGCGCGTGGTGCGTATCCGCACCGGCGAAACCGACGAATCGGCCGTGTGAGCGCGACCGGCGCCGCGCCCGCCTAGATCTGCGACAGGTCCTGCGCCGACGGCGCGGTCGAACCTTCCACCAGCGACTGGAGCAGGGCATCCGGGTCGCTGCCCACCTGCACCAGCTGCATCTGCCAGTCGTTCATGAAGCCCTCGCGCACGCTCTGGCCCAGGAACGCCAGCATCGGCTGGTAGTAGCTGCTGGTGTCCAGGATGCCGACCGGCTTGTCGTGGTAGCCGAGCTGGCGCCAGGTCCAGACCTCGTACAGCTCCTCGAAGGTCCCGATGCCGCCGGCCAGCGCCAGGAAGGCGCCGGCGCGCTCGGCCATCATGCGTTTGCGGTCGTGCATGCTCTCCACGATGTGCAGCTCGGTGCAGTCGCGCTTGGCGAATTCCTTGTCGACCAGGGCGCGCGGGATCACGCCGACCACGGAGCCACCGGCTTCCAGCGTGGCGTCGGCCACTGTGCCCATCAGGCCGCGATTGCCGCCGCCGTAGACCAGGCGACCGCCGCGCTCGCCGATCCAGCGGCCGACGTCGCGCGCGGCCTGCACGAAGGACTCGGCCACGCCGTCGCGCGAGCCGCAGTAGACACAGATGGAGAAGGGGACGAAGGAATCGGTCGGGCTGGACATGCGCCGATTGTCTATGACGCGCGTGGCACAGCCGGGTCGTCCGGCACCAGCCGCGTGCCGGCCAGCGCGTCGTGCCAGAACTGCCGCTCGGGGTGGAAGCGGCTGAGCGTCGCCCAGACCGCCACCCAGCCGAACACGACGACCGCGTACTCGCCGCCGCTCAGGTGGAACGGCGCGAGCACCAGCAGCGGCGGCAGGAACCACAGCCAGCTGCACAGGTAGCGCAGCAGCGCTCGGCCCTGGGTGAGCGGGCGGCCGGCCCTGTCGACCACGCGGATGGCCCAGGTCTTCATCGCGAGCGTTTGGCCACGGCTCCAGAACCAGGTGAAGTAGATGCCGAACACCACGAACAGGAAGGCCTGCAGCAGCGGGCGGCGCTCGTCCATGCCGCTGCGCATCTGGCCTAGCGCGCTGAACAGCCAGCCGGCGATGAACACCACCGCGAACAGCAGCATGCCTTCGTACAGCCAGCAGGCCAGGCGGCGGCGAAGGGGAGGGGCGATCAGTGCTGCGGGCGCGAGCGGCACGGCGGCGGCCGTGCCGCCGGGCATCGGCGGTCGGGTCATTGTCGGGAGCGGGTCAGTTCGGTTTGCCGGGCGTGCCCGGGGTGGCCGCCGGTTGCGGCTCGTCGACCTGGCCGGTGACGATGCGCGGCGACTTGGCGC
>JAEWBU010000360.1 GCA_023390985.1 Pseudomonadota bacterium | reverse complement strand
GCCCCGCCCTCGGCAACCGCCGCGGCGGGCGCACCGTTCGCGGGCGCCTGGCCGTTGCCGGCCGCCTTGGCACCGGCGGCCAGGTCGAGCACGCGCACCGGCATGCCGTCGCGCGTGATGCGCTGCTGGCCGGCCACCACCACCACGTCGCCCGCCTTCAGGCCTTCGACGATCTCCACGCGGCCGGGCTGGCGGATGCCGGTCTTCACCTCGACCCGCTGGACGGTGCGGCTGTCTTGGTCCGGGCCGTCGACCAGCTTCACCACCGTCTGGCGGTTGCCCTGCGGGACGATGGCTTCCTCGGGCACCACCAGGGCATCGGTCCGCTCGCCGAAGACCGCGGTGATGCGCGCGAACATGCCGGGGCGCAGCTGCAGCTGGCGGTTGTCGATGCAGCCGCGGATGCCCACCGAGCGCCCGTTGGCGTCCACCAGCGGGTCGATGGCCTGGATCACGGCGTTCCACTTGCGGCCCGGCAGCGCGTCGGTCTGCACCACGGCCACCTGCCCCGGCTTGAGCTTGGTCTGGAAGCGCTCGGGCAGGCGGAAGTCCACGAACACGGCGTCCAGGTCTTCCAGGTTCACGATGTCGGCGCCGTCCTTGAGGTAGTCGCCGATGTTCACGCTGCGGATGCCCGCCACGCCGTCGAACGGCGCCACGATGCGCAGGCGCGCGGCCGTCGCCTCGGCCAGCGACAGCTTGGCCTGCGCCACCTGCAGGTTGGCCCCGCTCTCCTCCACCTGGCGCTGGCTGATGAAGTTCTGCGCCACCAGCTCCTGGTTGCGCTTGTGGTTGGCGTTCGCGATGGACAGCTCGGCGCGGGCCTGCTGGACCTGGGCGCGCGGCAGCTGGTCGTCCAGCTGCACCAGCACCTGGCCGCGGCGCACGCGCTGGCCGTCGCGGAAATTCAGCTGGGTGACGCGGCCGCTGACCTCGGGCCGCACCACCACGCTCTGGCGCGAACGCAGGCTGCCCACGGCCTGGGCGTCATCGGTCAGTCGCATCACCTCGACCCGGGCGACCTCGACCGCCGGTGCGCCCCCGGCGCCGCTGGCGCCACGCGCCGGCGCGGGAGCGGCGGCCGTGGCCTGGCCGCCCTCGGGAGAAGACTTGGACTTGTTCTGGTACCACCAGGCAGCGCCGGACGCTGCCGCGATGCCGACGACGGCGATCACCGTGTAGAGGGGCTTAGCTGCCATTTACTTCTTGCCTGGGAAGAGAGCGGCGGACGCCGATTGCATGCAAACACGTCAATGTAGCAGCCGCGCCAGGCCACAGCATGCGCGGATGCCCGGGGGTCGGGGGCCGGCCGGCCGTCCGGCGGCGGGATTTACCGCAGATTTACACCGGCGGCTTGCGCTTGCCCAGGGCCAGTTCCACGCCCATGTTGGCCAGGGCGTCGGCGCGCTCGTTGCCCGGATCGCCGTTGTGGCCGCGGACCCAGCGCCAGTCGATCACGTGGCCGTGGTTCTGCACGAGGTCGTCCAGCCGCTGCCACAGCTCGACGTTCTTGACCGGCGTCTTGCCGGCGGTGCGCCAGCCCTTGGCCTTCCAGCCCGGCATCCATTCGGTGATGCCCTTGAGGACGTACTGGCTGTCGAGCCAGAGCGTGACGGCGCACGGGCGCTTGAGCGCCTCCAGCGCCTGGATCACGCCCATCAGCTCCATGCGGTTGTTGGTGGTGCCCAGCTCGCCGCCGAACAGCTCCTTCTCGTTGGCGCCGGAGCGCATCAGCACGCCCCAGCCGCCCGGACCGGGATTGCCCTTGCAGGCCCCGTCTGTGTAGATCACGACTTCATTCATTGCGCATCCATTGTCTGCCGCTCGGCCGACCGGGTGGTCTCCAGCTGCGGCCGGCGGTTGGCCAGCGGCACCGGCGCGGTGGCGATGGACTTGGCCGGCTTCCACAGCTTGCCCAGCAGCTTCATGCCGCGCACGCGCTTGGTCGCCACCACGAAGTACACGGCGCCGAAGATGGGCCACCAGCGTTCGCCGAGGTCGTCCATCCAATCAAAGCGCTCCAGCCAGTGCTCGGTGGCCATGGCCGGGCGGTAGCAGCCGAAGTTGCCGGTTTCCACCTCGAAATTGAGCAGCCGCAGCCAGTCGCGCAGGCGCCGGTAGCCGATGAACTCGCCGGCGTCGGGCAGGTACAGCTGGCCGAAGCCCAGGCGGCGGTAGAGGTGGGCGCGCCTCTGGCGCAGGCCCCAGAGGCTGGCCGGGTTGAGGCAGCAGATCACCACCTTGCCCTCGGGCACCAGCACGCGCTCGACCTCGCGCAGCGTGGCGTGCGGGTCGACGTTCAGCTCCAGCGAATGAGGCAGCACCACCAGGTCGACGCTGTTGGCCTCGAACGGCAGCGCCGAGTATTCCGTCATGAGCGCGGGCTTGATCGTCCCGCCGGGAGGCAGCTCGCGCAGCCCCAGCCACTTGTGCGGCATGCGGTTGGACGCGAGCGCGTCGAGCTCGGGCAGGCCCAGTTGCAGGGCGTGATAGCCGAAGATGTCGCTGACGGCGCGATCGAATTCGGCCCTCTCCCAGGCGAGCAGGTAGCGCCCGGGCGGGGTTTCGAACCACTCGTGCATTCCTATAATCGCATCGCTCATGAAGCTAGTTCCTCTGCCCGCGTTCCAGGACAACTACCTCTGGGTGTTGCACGACGGGCAACGGGCGCTGGTGGTCGACCCGGGCGACGCGCAGCCGGTGCTCGATTACCTCCAGCAGACGGGCTTGCAACTGGAAGCGATTCTAGTCACGCACCATCACCAGGACCACATCGGCGGCCTGGCCGCGGTGCGCGAGGCGACCGGCGCGAAAGTGTTCGGCCCGGCGCGCGAAACCATTCCCGGCCCGCTGCGTTCGCTCAGGGAAGGCGACCGCATCGACGTGCTCGGCCTTCCGTTCGACGTGCTCGACGTTCCCGGCCACACCGCCGGCCACATCGCGTACTTCACGCCCCGGATGGACGGCGCGCCGCTCCTCTTCTGCGGCGACACGCTGTTCTCCGGCGGCTGCGGGCGCCTGTTCGAAGGCACGCCCGCGCAGATGCTGGACTCGCTGGACAAGCTGGCCGCGCTGCCCGCCGACACGCGCGTGTGCTGCACCCACGAATACACGATGGCCAACCTGCGCTTCGCCCGCGCGGTGGAACCGGCCAACGAGGACCTCGCGCGCTACCAGCGCGAGTGCCAGGCGCTGCGCGATCGCGGCGAACCCACACTGCCCGCCGAACTCGGCGAGGAGAAGCGGATCAATCCTTTCCTGCGCACGCGCCAGCCTTCGGTGGTGCGCGCCGCGCAGGCCTACAACGGCGCAGACGCCGGGGACGAAGTGGCGGTGTTCGCCGCCATCCGCCAATGGAAGAACGAGTTCAGATGAAGAAACTGCTGCAGGCCGCCGGCCTCTCCCTAGCGGTGTGGCTGGCAGGCTGCGCCACCGCACCGCTCCCCTCCTCCCCCTCCTCCTCTTTTCCTTCCAGCACTCCTTCAGAACAGGCCCCGTCAGTCGCGACGGCCCCCGCCGGTCCGGCGGTCGTGCCCAGCGGCCCGCTCAGCCCGATCACGCCGGTCGAGGCCGCCGCGCTCGGCGTCACGCCGACGCAGCCGCCGGCCGACCTGTGGGAGCGCATCCGCGCCGGCTACTCCATGCCCGAGATCGATGGCGAGCTGGTGCGCCGCCACGAGCAGTGGTACGCCACGCGCCCCGACTACATGCAGCGCATGACGGACCGCTCGCGCAAGTACCTGTTCCACATCGTCGAGGAACTGGAGCGCCGCCGCATGCCCAGCGAACTGGCGCTGCTGCCCTTCATCGAGAGCGCGTTCAACCCCCAGGCCGTCTCCAGCGCGCGCGCCGCGGGCATGTGGCAGTTCATGCCCGGCACCGGCCGCGACTACGACCTGACCCAGAACTTCTTCCGCGACGACCGCCGCAACGTGCTGGCCTCCACCCGCGCGGCGCTGGACTACCTGCAGCGCCTGTACGGCATGTTCGGCGACTGGCACCTGGCGCTGGCCGCCTACAACTGGGGCGAAGGCAGCGTCGGCCGCGCCATCGCCGCCAACAAGCGCCAGGGCCTGGGCACCACGTACGCCGACCTGCGCATGCCCGACGAGACGCGCAACTACGTGCCGAAGCTGCAGGCGGTCAAGAACATCATCAGCAACCCCGACCAGTTCCGCACCGATCTCCCGGTGATCGAGAACCACCCGTACTTCGACGTGGTCACCGTCGACCGCGACATCGACACCGCGCTGGCCGCCAAGCTGGCCGACATCGGCCTGGACGACTTCAAGGCGCTCAATCCGCAGCTCAACCGCCCGGTGATCCTGGCGGCCGGCACGCCGCAGATCCTGCTGCCCTGGGACAACGCCAAGGTGTTCCAGCGCAACCTCTCCGAATACAGCCAGGGCCGCTTCGCCAGCTGGACCGCCTGGACCGTGCCGGGCACGATGAGCGTGGCCGAAGCCGCGCGCCGCGTGGGCATGAACGAGGGCGAGCTGCGCAGCGTCAACACCATCCCGCCTCGGATGCTGATCAAGGCCGGTTCGGTGCTGGTGGTGCCGCGCCCGCCGACCAAGCAGGAAGACGTGGCCAGCCACGTCGCCGACAACGGCCAGCTGAGCCTGGCGCCCGAGATCACGCTGCGCCGCACCACCATCAAGGCGGGCAAGCACGACACCGTCACCTCGATCGCGCGCCGCTACCGCGTGGTGCCGGCGCAGGTGGCCGACTGGAACGACCTGGCCGTGTCCTCGGTGTTCAAGCCGGGCCAGCGCGTGGTGCTGCAC
>JAEWBU010000304.1 GCA_023390985.1 Pseudomonadota bacterium | reverse complement strand
CCCCAAAGGAGATCGCATGTACTGGATCGCCTTGTCATCACCGAAACCTGAAACCGCCCCCAGCGACCGCACGGCCTGGACCTGGTGGGCCCTTCGCTTCACGCCGCGCGTGGCGTGGGTCGAGGAGGAGGCGCTGCTGCTGGAAGTCTCCGGCAGCCTGCGCCTGTTCGGCGGCCGCAAGGACCTGCTGAAGCTGCTGCTGTCGGCGCAGGACGTGCTCGGCGCGGTGCAGTGGGCCGCGGGCGCCACCTCGCCGGTGGCGCTGGCGCTGCTGCGCTGCAAGTGCCGATCGATCCCCGTGCCCCGGCGCGTGGACGACTTCGCGCTGGAACTGCTGTCCGCGGCGCTGCCGCACGTGCCGCTGTTGGAGCGCACCGGCATCCGCACCTGGGGCCGGTTGCGCGCGCTGCCGCGCGGCGGCCTCTCGCGCCGCTTCGGCGCCGCACTGCTCGCGGCGCTGGACGCGGCCTACGGCGAGCGGCCCGAGAGCTTCGCGTGGGAAACGCTGCCCGAAGCCTTCGACCTGAACGTGGAGCTGGCCAGCCTGGCCACCGCCGCGCCCGAGCTGATGCTGGCCGCCGAGCACCTGCTGCGCCGCCTGCAACTCTGGCTGCAGGCGCGCAACCTCGGCGTGCTGGCGCTCGAACTCGAATGGACGCTGGACCTGCGCCGCCTGAACGGCGTGCAACTGCCGCCGAAGGAGCAACTGCAGGTGCGCACCGCCCAGCCCACGCAGGAGATGTCGCACCTGCGGCGGCTCGTGCGCGAGCACCTGGACCGCGCCACGCTCTCCGCGCCCGCCAACCACCTGCGCCTGCGTTCGCTGGACACCGTGCCCTGGGGCGGCGCCACCGCGAGCCTGCTGCCGCAGGACCGCGCGGAAGGAGAGCGGCTGCACGAGCTGGTCGAGCGCCTCTCGGTGCGACTGGGCGAGGACTGCGTGGTCGTGCCGCGATCGCACGAGGACCATCGCCCCGAAGCCAAGCAGGACTGGGCGCCGGCCCGCAGCCATGAGGCGATGCCGGCGGCGGAGGCCGACGCGCTCTATCCCACCTGGCTGCTGCCGCAACCGGTGAAGCTGTCGATGAAGGGCGAGACGCCCTGCTTCGGGGGACCCTTGCGGCGCCTCGCGCGCATGTACCGCGTCGAGACCTCGTGGTGGGACGAGCAGGGGCCCGCCCTGCGCGACTACTTCATCGCGCGCAGCCCGCGGTCCGGCCTGGTGTGGATCTACCGCGAGCGGCCGCGCAACCTGGCCGCGGACCTGGCGGCTTCCACCCAGTTCGACTGGTACCTGCAGGGCCTCTATGCCTGAGCAACCGTTCAAGCCGAAACCGGCGCTCGATCCCGACCGGCTGCCGCCCGTGCTGGCGAACGCCGGCGGTCCCGAGGTGCTGCCGCGCTACGTGGAGCTGCACTGCCTGTCGAACTTCAGCTTCCAGCGCGGCGCCTCGCATCCGCAGGAGCTGGTGCGGCGCGCCTACGACCTGGGCTACGAGGCGCTGGCCATCACCGACGAATGCTCGGTGGCCGGCGTGGTGCGCGCGTGGTCGGGCCTGCGCGACTACATGGAGTTCATCGACCGCCTCGAGGAGATGCTCCCCGGGCAGCCGCGCAAGCGGCCGTTCCGCCTGCTGTACGGCTCGGAGTTCGATTTCGGCGAAGGCCGCCTCGTCGCCATCGCGCGCGACCTGCAGGGCTGGGGCGGCCTGTGCCAGTTCATCACCGCGGCCCGCACCACCGCGCCCAAGGGCCGGTACCGCGTGGGCTGGGACGAGAGCGACTTCACGCTGCTGCAAGGCTGCGAACTGCTGTTCGTGCCGCGCCGCGAGCCGGGCCAGGCCGTGGACATCGCCGCCTTGCAGCCTCGCTTGCGGCAGCTCAAGTCGCTGCACGAAGGCCGCCTGTGGCTGGCCGTGAACCTGCCGCACCTGCTGGACGACGACCTCTGGCTGGCCGGCCTGCGCGACCTGGCCGAAGCCACCGGCCTGCCGCTGGTGGCCACCGGCGACGTGCACATGCATGCGCGCTCGCGCAAGCGCCTGCAGGACGTGATCACCGCCGTGCGCCTGGGCAAGACCGTCTCTGCCTGCGGCCTCGCCCTGCAGGCCAACGCCGAGCGCCACCTGCGCCAGCGCAAGCGGCTCGCGGAGCTCTATCCGAAGGAGTTGCTGGACAACACCTGGCGGCTGGCGGACCGTTGCCGTTTCCGCCTGGAGGAGGTCGGCTACGACTACCCGCTGGAGACGGTGCCGCAAGGCATGACGCCGATCGAGGCGCTCAGGCACCTCACCTACGAAGGCGCGCGCGAGCGCTACCCCGAGGGCATCCCCGAACGCGTGCAGGAACTGCTGGACAAGGAGCTGCCGCTGATCGAGCGATGCCGCTACGAGATGTTCTTCCTCACGGTGCACGACATCGTGAAGTTCGCGCGCTCCAGGGACATCCTGTGCCAGGGCCGCGGTTCGGCGGCCAACTCGGTGGTGTGCTTCTGCCTGGGCATCACCGCGATGGATCCGATGCTGTCCAGGCCGCTGCTGGAGCGCTTCATCAGCGACGACCGCAAGAACGAGCCCCCCGACATCGACGTGGACTTCGAACACGAGCGGCGCGAGGAGGTCATCCAGTACATCTACGGCAAGTACGGCCGCGAGCGCGCGGCCATCGCCGCGGTGGTCATCAGCTACCGCATGCGCAGCGCCATCCGCGACGTCGGCAAGGCGCTGGGCGTCGACGAGCGCCTGGTCGATGCCTTCGCCAAGGACCACTTCTGGTTCGACCACGAACTGGCCACGCACAAGCTGCGCGAACTGGCCGCCAACTGCGGCGTGCCGCTGGCCGAACACCAGGCCGCGCTGTGGCTGGACCTGACCGAGCAGCTCATGGGATTTCCGCGCCACCTGTCGCAGCACGTGGGCGGCTTCGTGCTCACGCAGACCAAGCTCACGCGCCTGGTGCCGGTGGAGAACGCCAGCATGAAGGACCGCTCGGTCATCCAGTGGGACAAGGACGACCTGGAGGACATGGGCCTGATGAAGGTGGACGTGCTGGCGCTGGGCATGCTCACCGCCATCCGCCGCTGCATCGACCTGGTGGCGCTGCGGCGCCGCGCGCCCTTCACGCGCTACGACATCCGCACCGAGGACCCGGCCACCTACGAGATGATCCGCCGGGCCGACACGGTGGGCGTGTTCCAGATCGAGAGCCGCGCGCAGATGTCCATGCTGCCGCGCCTGAAGCCGCGCACCTTCTACGACCTGGTGGTGGAGGTGGCCATCGTGCGGCCGGGGCCGATCACCGGCGGCATGGTGCATCCGTACCTGAAGGCGCGCGAGCGCCAGGCCGACGGGCTGGAGATCGTCTACGAGCGATCGGCCCACGAAAAGGGCGAGCCGCGGTTGAAGAAGGCGCTGGAGCGCACGCTGGGCATCCCGATCTTCCAGGAGCAGGTGATGGAGATCTCCATGATCTGCGCCGGCTTCTCCGCCACCGAGGCCGACGCGCTGCGCCGCGCGATGGCGGCGTGGAAGCGCAAGGGCGGCGTCGACAAGTTCGAGATGCGCCTGAAGGCCGGCATGAAGGTCAACGGCTACAGCGACGAGTTCGCGCACCGCATCTACGAGCAGGTGAAGGGCTTCGGCGACTACGGCTTCCCGGAGAGCCACGCCTACAGCTTCGCGCTGCTGGCCTACGAGAGCAGCTGGCTCAAGTGCCACGAGCCGGCCTGCTTCCTGGCGGCGATGCTCAACTCGCAGCCCATGGGCTTCTACGGACCTTCGCAGCTGATCCAGGATGCGCAGCGGCACGGCGTGCAGGTGCTGCCGCCCGACGTTTCGTGGAGCGACTGGGACAGCAAGCTCGAAGGCGAGCTCGCTGCGCCCGCCGTGCGGCTGGGCCTGCGCCTCGTCGGCAGCTTCAGGAAGGAAGCGGCCCTTCGCATCGAGTCGGCGCGGGAGCAGGGCGCCTTCACCGACACCGAAGACCTGGCGCTGCGCGCGCGCCTGGACGTGCAGGACATGGCCGCGCTGGCCGCGGGCGACGCGCTGCGTTCGCTGGCCGGCCACCGGCGCCAGCAGGTGTGGGAAGCGGCGGCCCGCCGGCGCGCGCCCGAGCTGCTGCGCGACGCCCCCATCCACGAGGCGCCGCTCGAGCTGCCCGCCGCGCACGAGGGCGAGGAGATCGTCTTCGACTACTTCTCGATGGGCCTCACCTTGCGGCGGCATCCGCTGGCGCTGCTGCGGCCCAGGCTCTCGCGCATGAAGTACCTCAACGCGGAACAGCTGGGCCGGCTGCCCGATGGACGACGCGCCTCCGCCTGCGGCATGGTCACCGTGCGGCAGCAGCCCGCCACCGCGGGCGGCACCATCTTCGTCACGCTGGAAGACGAAACCGGGCCGGTCAACGTCATCGTGTGGCAGCGCGTGCGCGACCAGCAGCGCGAGCCCCTGCTGCATGCGCGCCTGCTCGCGGTGCACGGCACCTGGCAGCGCGACGAGGCCAGCGGCGGCCGCGTGTGCCACCTGCTGGCTGAGCGGCTGGAGGACCTCACGCCGATGCTGGGGCGCCTCGGTCGCGACAGCCGCAGTCGCGATTTCCACTGATCCGTATTGCCGCTGAGCCCGCGCGGTGATTCGTCCCCGTCCGACAGCCGCGCGGGCATGCATCACCCACCATGCCTCCCATGCTGGAAAAACTGCCCGAGGCCGTCGGCCACGCGCTGCGCGACCGCCGAGCCGGTCTGGACAAGCTCGTCTTCAACACGTGCGGCATGCGCTCGGGCCTCGGCATGCTCAAGGTGACCAGCCTGGCCTTCGCCGACCATGCGCCCATCCCGGAGCGCTACACCAGCGACGGCGAGGGCCTGTCGCCGCCGATCGACTGGACCGGCGTGCCCGCGGGCGCGGCGAGCCTGGTGCTGATCGTCGAGGACGCCGACGCCCCCAAGTCCGATCCGCTGGTGCACGCCATCGTGGTGGACATCCCGCCGCACGATGGCTCCATGCACGAAGGCGCGCTCAAGAGCCCCGGCCATGCCGGCGAGGAAGACGTGCACGCGGGCCGCAACTCGTACTTCATGGCCGGCTGGATCCCGCCCGACCCGCCGCGCGGGCACGGCCAGCATCGCTACGCGTTCCAGCTGTTCGCTCTGGGCGCGGGCGGCAAGCCGTTCGGCGGCAAGCCCACGCGCGGCGACGTGCTCAAGGCGATCCAGGAGCGCGGCCTGGCCGGCGGCATGCTGGTGGGAACCTACGCGCGCCCCGACGGCAGCATCCCGGCCGGCGAGGGCGCGGCCGCGGTCTCGCCCACGGTGGGTGGCTGATGCAGGTGTTACGGCTGGTTCCTGTGGCGCTCGACCGCGCGGCACGGGGTGTAAGGTGAATCAACGGCCCTCGAGGGCTTCAAGTGGAGGTGCCATGAACAGAGCAAAGCTGGCCGCGACGGCCTCGGCCGCGGCGCTGGTCTTCGCGATGCAGGCGCACGCGCAGCCGCAGACGTCCGGCCTGGTCAGCGTGGAATTGACCGAGGTCCACACCACCATGGCCGAGCGCCTGAAGGTCGACGAAGCCAAGATCCCGATGAGCATCCAGGTGCCGCCGCAGGTGGCCGCCGAGGTCTGTGGCGTCTCGCCCGGCGCGCCTTCGGCGCAGCGCGCGCGCGAGGGCGACGGCTGCATGGCCCGGCGCTCCTCGCCCGACCTGGACAAGCTGATCACCTCGCGGATGCAGGCGGACGACCCCGCGGTCCTGGGTGCCCCGGGCGAACCGATCGGCGGACCGGGCGCGCCGAAGAAGTGACGCGGCTCAGAGGTCCTTGTCCCAGAGCACCTGGAACTCCGACGCTTCCCTGATTTCTTCCGCGGCCTTGTCGACCACCGCGTCGATGGCGGGCCCCTCGTACGGGTAGGGCCCGACGCCCACCTTCCAGATCGCCGGCGTCCCGTCCCACGGCGACGCCGGCTTCACCTGGTAGATCTTGGCGTACGCGTAGTGGCCCTCCGGCCCCACCACGGTATAGGCTGCGAGCCAATGCCGTTCGATGGGACCCACTACACGTTCCATCCTCGGAAGCTATCCGTTGCGACGGGGCGGTGTCTCTACCCCAAATGGGGGAACTTGCACAGGGAACGCGAACGCCTTCGCGCGCGTCGAACAAGGTCGCAAGTACTGTATGCTTTCACAGTGCTTTTGTTCGTTTACCGGTTGAGGCGGCGGGGCCGGCGACAGACGCCCGCCGAGATGGCCGACGAGGGCCTGCGCGGCGACCTGCGCGTGGAGTTCTACGAAAGCGGCTGGGGCGGCCGGCCGGTCTTCATCGCCCGCCTGCTCAAGCCCGGATCGAACGAGGAGCTGCTGCCGCAGATGGTCGGCGCGCGTGTGTTGCGCGTGCGCGAGGCCATGCTGATCGCGGGCATGGAACAGATCTCGCGCGGGCGCAAGAGCGTGGAGCGGTATCGGCAGACGTGGGCGTGCTCGCCGCACGTGATCGCGCCGGAGAGGTGGCCGGGGGTGCCGGTGGCGCCCGGCGGGTGCGCGGGGTTCGATCCGGCGGAGGATGACGTCGTGTACTGAGGGACGCCGTCGGAAAAGGAAAAGGGCTTGAGCCGCCGGGTGCTCGAGCCCTTTCTTGTCTGGAGCGGGCGATGGGAATCGAACCCACGTCTTGAGCTTGGGAAGCTCAGGTCCTGCCATTGAACGACGCCCGCGGACAGCGCCCGATTCTAGCGGCTGGGCTCGATGGCGCGGGCGCGCTTCCGCGGCCGTCACTTGGGCAGCACGACGCTGTCGATCACGTGGATCACGCCGTTGTCCGCCACGATGTCGGGCTTGACCACGTTCGCTTCGTCGACCTTGACGCCGCCCGAGGTGCTCACGGTGAGCTCGCTGCCCTGCACGGTCTTGACCTTGCCGGCCTTCACGTCCTTGGCCAGCACCTTGCCGGGAACGACGTGGTAGGTGAGCACCTTCGTCAGCTTGTCCTTGTCGGCCAGCAGCGCGTCCAGTTGATCCTTGGGCACCTTGGCGAAGGCTGCGTCGGTCGGCGCGAAGACGGTGAACGGGCCCTTGCCCTTCAGGGTGTCGACCAGCCCGGCTTTCTGCAGCGCGGCGGCGAGCGTGCTGAACTCGCCCGCGCCAACGGCGGTGTCGACGATGTCCTTGGCCTGCGCGGTCGCGGCAGCGAGGGCGATGACAGTGATGAACAGGGCCTTCTTCATGGAGATCTCCTTGGACGGTTGAGGGGAAACCAGCTTTGTTCCGGATTTGTCTAGGACAAAACAGGAATGTTCGCGAGAATAGGAAACCTTTCGGGCACGGTCAAGGATTTGTCCAGGACAAAATGAGAGATTCTGTTTCTGAGTTCACCATCTCGGCTGTCGAGCGCGAGGTCGGCCTGTCGAAGGATGTGCTGCGGGTGTGGGAACGGCGGTATGGGTTTCCGTCACCACGGCGCGACGCGAATGGCGAGCGGCTCTACCCGCTCGAGCAGGTGCGGCGGCTCAGGCTGGTCAAGCGCCTGATGGACCAGGGCCTGCGGCCGGGCCGGCTCGTCTACGGTTCGCTCGAGGAACTGGAGAGCCTGGCCGGGGGCACGGTTCAGGGCGCGCCCGCCGCGGATCGCGCGCAGGCGCGGGACGATCCCGCCGAGTTGCTGGACTGCCTGGGGGCGCGGGACGCCTCCGGGCTGCACGGAACACTCAAGCGCCGGCTGGCGCAGCGGGGCTTGGCGGCTTTTGTCCAGGACACGATCGCACCTTTGGCGGTGCAGGTGGGTGACGCCTGGGCGCGCGGCGATCTGGAGGTGTACGAGGAACACCTGTTCACCGAGGTGGCCAGCCGCCTGCTGCGCCAGGCCGTGCTGGACCTGCCCGCCGGCGCGGGACCGGTCACGCTGCTCACCACCGTCCCCGACGAGGCGCACGGCCTGGGATTGCTGATGGGCGAGGCGATGCTGTCCCTGCGCGGCGCCCGCTGCATCAACCTCGGCACGCAGGTGCCCCTGATGGACATTGCCCGGGCGGCGGACGCGTACGGCGCCGACATCGTGGCGCTGTCCTTCTCGTCAGGCTTCGCGGCGCGCCGCATCCCCGAGCAGCTGCGTCGCTTGCGGGAGTCCTTGCCCGACGCGGTGCGCTTGTGGGGCTGCGGGGCGGCGGTGCGTCGATCGGCGGCCGTCGATGGCGTGCGGTTGCTGGCTTCGATGGAAGAGGCCCTGTCCGCGTTGGACGGCGATTCCGTGCCTGCCGCCGGGGCGCGCGAAGTGGGGAAGGGGTAGGGCGGCGCGTCCGGCGCGCGTGTTCAGTGCAGCGCCGAAAGCCGGCTGTCCAGCGGCGCGACGAACGAATCCGCCTGCTGCCACGCGCCGCGTTCGAATTCGCTCTCGGGAAAGTCGGTCGCCGGATCGACTTTCATCGCGGCGGGCTTCACCGCCGCCCTGGCGCTCCTGCGGCTATGCCGCTGCTTCTCCACCGTCGCCCGCAGCTGCACCTTCGCACTCGCCAGCGCATGCCCCCCGATCCCCCGATCCGCCGCGGACGGCTGCGCGTCGTCCGCCAGGAAATACGCCCGGATCTCGGCCGCTTCCGGCAGCGCATCAGGCTCGACGATCCAGTAGCAGACGTTGCACTGCGACAGCAGCCCCAGCTTCAGCAGCTGGTTGCTTCGCGAGATCGTCTTCGTGCCGACCCGCACATCGACACACCCCACGACCTGGCCGCCCGGTGAGCAGACGCTGAACGTGCAGTACACCTTGTTCAGCAGGTCGTAGAGCAGGGCGCTGTCTCCGCTGGCCTGCGGGATGGTGAATCGGGTGATGGGGATCTTCACCATCACCTGGTGGTCGGGAAAGGTCCGCACGAGCCAGTGCCAGATCTTCTTTTCCTGGGAATTGACCAGCGGCCGCGGGTCCACGGGCCAGTGCCTGGGAATCCGGCGGCGTGCCTTCTTCGTGTGGCGCGCCCACCCCACGCAGGCCAGCAGCCCCGCGAGGGCGCCGACCAGGAAGATCACTGCCGAACCGAAATACCAGGCCATCTCCGCCCACCCCATCGAACCGGATGTAACTTGATGTTACGGCATTCGGGGGCAGGCGAAAGGAAGTTCTTCACGCTTGTGCAAGGCGGCAACAGCCTGACGCGGCGGTCAAGACCGCCGGACGGTTCAGCTGGCCTTGGAAACCATGTAGTCGACGGCCGCCTTGACCTCGTCGTCGGACAGCTGCGCGGCCCCGCCCTTCGGCGGCATCGCGCCCTTCTGGCCGGTGAAGCCCTTGATGGCGTGGTCGTACAGCGTCGGCTTGCCCTGCGCGACGCGCGGACCCCAGTCGCCCTTGTCGCCGATCTTGGGCGCACCCGCGGCACCGGTGCCGTGGCAGGCCATGCAGGTCTTGTTGTAGGTGTCCTCGCCGCTGGCGCCGGCGGAGGCGGTGGTGACCGAGGCGCCCGGGGCCGAGGCGGAAGCGCCCGGTCCGGCGGCCGCGGCCGCCGAGTCGCCCGAAGGCGAGGCCGAAGCGGCCGCGGTGGGCG
>JAEWBU010000239.1 GCA_023390985.1 Pseudomonadota bacterium | reverse complement strand
GTTCGCGGTCCCGCTGCTCGGCGAGACGCTGGACGCCACCACCCTGGCTTTCGCGCTGGCCGTGATCGCCACCGTGTTCATCGGCAAGCGGATGCCGGTGCGCACCCCAATTTCCCAGGAGACCGCTGCATGAAACCCGACGACCTGCCTGCCGGAACCGCCTGGACGCTCGCGCGCCGCGCCGAGCGCATGAACCCCTCGGTCATCCGCGAGATCCTCAAGGTCACCGAACGTCCCGGCATCATCAGCTTCGCCGGCGGCCTGCCCTCGGCACGCACCTTCCCCGTCGATGCGTTCGCGCAGGCGTGCAGCCGCGTGCTCGCAGACGATGGCGAGGGCGCGCTGCAGTACGCGGCCAGCGAAGGCTTCGCCCCGCTGCGCGAGAAGGTCGCCGCCTCGCTGCCCTGGAAGGTCGATCCCGCGCAGGTGCTGATCACCACCGGCTCGCAGCAGGGCCTGGACCTGGTGGCCAAGGTGCTGATCGACAGCGGCTCGCGCATCCTGGTGGAGACGCCCACCTACCTGGGCGCGCTGCAGGCCTTCGCGCCGATGGAGCCCGAAGTGGTGGGCGTGCGCAGCGACGACCACGGCGTGATGGTCGACGACCTGCAGGCCCAGGCCGCCGGCGCGCGCTTCCTGTACCTGCTGCCCAATTTCCAGAACCCGACCGGCCGCACCATGAGCGAAGCGCGCCGCGCCGCCGTGGCCGACACCGCCGCGCGCCTGGGCCTGCCGATCGTCGAGGACAACCCGTACGGCGACCTGTGGTTCGACCAGCCCCCGGCCGCGCCGCTGACCGCGCGCAACCCGGAGGGCAGCATCTACCTGGGCTCGTTCTCCAAGGTGCTGGCGCCCGGCCTGCGGCTGGGTTTCCTGGTCGCGCCGGCCGACCTGTACCCGAAGCTGCTGCAGGCCAAGCAGGCCGCCGACCTGCACAGCCCCAGCTTCAACCAGCGCATGGCGGCGCGCGTGATCGAAGGCGACTTCCTCGATCGGCACCTGCCGCGCATCCGCGCCCTCTACCGCTCGCAGCGCGACGCCATGCTGGCCGCGCTGTCGCGCGAGATGCACGGCCTGGACGTGCAGTGGAACAGCCCCCAGGGCGGCATGTTCCTGTGGGCGCGGCTGCCGCGCGGCGTGAGCGCGCTCGACCTGCTGCCGCGCGCGGTGGAGTCCGGCGTGGCCTTCGTGCCGGGCGCGGCCTTCTATGCCGGCGAGGAGAACGATCCCGAGGCGCTGCGCACGCTGCGGCTGTCGTTCGTCACCGCCACGGTGGACCAGATCGACACCGGGATCGCGGCGCTGGCGCGCGCCATCCGCGCGATGGGTACGCGGTCGTGACGCTCCGGCTCTGGGGGCGCCTGTCGTCCATCAACGTGCGCAAGGTGGTGCTGACGCTGCAGCTGCTCGACCTGCCTTTCGAGCGCATCGACGCCGGCGGCCCGTTCGGCGTGGTGCGGACGCCCGAGTACCTGGCGCGCAACCCGAACGCGCTGGTCCCGTTGCTCGATGACGACGGCTACGAACTCTGGGAATCCAACGTGATCGTGCGTTACCTGGCGGCGCGTTACGGAAACGACAGCCTGTATCCGCGGGATTTGCGTGCGCGCTTCGACGCCGAGCGCTGGATGGACTGGCAGCAGACCACGCTCAACGGCGCGGGCCGAGATGCCTTCGTGCAGCTGATCCGGGTCGCGCCGGGCGAGCGCAATCCCGCCCTGGTCGACGCTTCGGTCGCCGCGACCGAGCCGTTGTGGGACCTGCTCGAAGCCCGGCTTTCCGGCCGCCGCTTCCTCGCGGGCGACGAGCTCACGGTCGCGGACATCCCGATCGCCTGCGAGATGCACCGCTGGCGCGGCCTGCCCCTCACCTGGCGCGCGCGGCCGCAACTCGATGCCTGGTACCAGCGCATGCTCGCGCTCCCGGCGGCGCGCGGCGTGCTCGACCTGCCCCTTTCCTGAACCTTCTCCCCGGACCGACGCCATGTCTCCACGCGCCTTCCAGCAAGTCGACGTTTTCACCGCCACGCCCTACCTCGGCAATCCGGTCGCCGTGGTGCTGGACGGCACCGGCCTGTCCACCGAGCGGATGCAGGCCTTCACGAAGTGGACCAACCTCTCCGAGGCCACCTTCCTGCTGCCGCCGGAGGATCGGCAAGCCGACTACCGCGTGCGCATCTTCACCACCAGCCAGGAGCTGCCGTTCGCCGGCCACCCGACGCTGGGCAGCTGCCACGCCTGGCTGCAGGCCGGCGGCCGGCCCAAGGCGCAGCACATCGTCCAGGAGTGCGGCGTCGGCCTGGTGAAGATCCGGCGCGACGGCGAACGCCTGGCCTTCGCCGCGCCGCCGCTGCGCCGGTCCGGGCCGCTGGACGAAGCCGACCTGGCCCTCATCGCGCGCGGCCTGGGCATCGCGCGCGGGGACATCGTCGACCACGCCTGGTGCGACAACGGCCCGGGCTGGCGCGGCGTGATGCTGCGCAGCGCCGGGCAGGTGCTGGCGCTCAAGCCCGACGGAGCGGTGCTCGCGGGCCTGTTCGTCGGCGTGGCCGGGCCGCATGCCAAGGTCGGCGTGGTCGCGCCGCGCCCCGCGCAGGACGACTGCGCCTTCGAGGTCCGCGCCTTCTTCCCCGGCAACAACGGCACCGTGGAGGACCCGGTCACCGGCAGCCTCAACGCCGCGCTGGCGCAATGGCTCATCGGCGCCGGCCTCGCGCCCGACAGCTATGTCGCCGCGCAGGGCACGGTGCTCGGCCGTGCGGGCCGCGTGCACGTGGAGCGTGACGCGAGCGGCGACATCTGGATCGGCGGCCATTCGGTCACCTGCATCGAAGGCAGGGTGCGGCTGTGACGGACCCGGCCCGCATCGACCACCTGGTGGTGCTGGCGGACACGCTCGAGCAGGGCGCGGCCTGGTGCGAGCGCAGCCTGGGCGTCGCTCCGGGGCCGGGCGGCGAGCATCCGCTGATGGGCACGCACAACCGCCTGCTGCGGCTGGCCAGCGTGGACCATCCGCTCGCGTACTTCGAGGTGATCGCGCGCCATCCGGCCGCCGACGGTGCACAGGCCGGCCGCCGCCGCTGGTTCGACATGGACGATCCCGCCGTGCAGTCCACCGTGCGCGAGCAGGGCCCGCGCCTGGCGCACTGGGTGGCGCGCGTGCCGGACGTTCGCGCGGCCGTGGCGGCGCTGGCGGACCAGGGCATCGACGTCGGCGAAGTGGTGGAGGCCTCGCGGATGACGCCGCGCGGACTGCTGCAATGGCAGATCACGCTGCGGGCCGACGGACGGCGGCAGTTCGATGGCTGCCTGCCGGCGCTCATCCAGTGGGGCCCGACCCATCCGGCCGCAGCGATGCCGGATGCGGGGCTCACCCTGCGGTCGCTGGCCCTGACTCATCCGCAGGCGGGCCGCCTGCGGCTGGCGCTGGACGCGATCGGGCTGGAAGGCATCGCCGTCGAAGACGGCGCGCCGAACCTTTGCGCCACGCTGCTTTCGGCCCGGGGAGCGGTGCGGCTGGAGTCGCGCGGCCTCTGACCAGGAGGGAAGCCGGCCGACACGCGTCGGCCCCGTCCTACACCAGAGCTGGCGCTGCCGACCTAGAGTGGCCGTCCGCAAAAAAGGCACCAGGAGCACCTGCATGGACCGTGTGAATGGACCGTTCGACGGCTACTACGTGGCCAGTTCCGCCAACGAGATCGGGGCCGGCAGCGGCCGCTACCTGGGTTTCGCCAAGGTCTGCTGCGCGCGGCCGGGGAGCTTCTGGCTGGCCACGCTGTGCGAGGAGCCCGGCTGCTGCGCCCACCTGTGCGGCGGCGGCCTGTTCGACACGGCGGAAGCCGCCATGGCCAGCGCCGAGCTGCTGGCGCGCAGCCACATCCGGGGGCGGGTGACGGCGATGGCCGAGGGCGTGCACTCGGCCGCGTCCGAGCTGCGGGCCGCGTCGATCGCCTGACGCCCGCCGTCATTCCCGCGAAGGCGGGAATCCAGTGCTTCCCGAAGTCCGCTGAAGGCGGACGCTCTGGATCCCCGCCTGCGCGGGGATGACGGTTCAGCGGCTGCTCTTCTTCGCAGCCGTCTTGCGACCCGTGCTCTTCCTGGCCGTCGTCTTCCTGGCGGCCGGCTTGCGCGTCGTGCTCTTCTTGGCAGCGGTCTTCCTGGCCGTCGTCTTCTTCGCCGTCGTCTTCTTCGCCGTGGTCTTCTTCGCCGTGGTCTTGCGCGCGGTCGTCTTCTTCGCCGGCGCCTTCCTGGCGGTGGTCTTGCGCGCCGTGGTCTTCCTGGCCGTGCTCTTCTTCGCAGCGGCCTTCTTGGCGGACGCCTTCTTGGCGGGGGCCTTCTTCGCGGTCGTCCTCTTCGCGGTCGTCTTCTTCGCCGCGGTCTTCTTCCCCGCCGCCTTCTTCGCCGGCGGCACCTTGCCGCCCTCGCTGCGCGCCTCCGACAAGCCGATGGCAATCGCCTGCTTCGGATTCGTCACCTTCCGCCCGGAGCTGCTCTTGAGCTGCCCGCGCTTGAACTCGTGCATCGACTCCTCGACCTTCTCCTGGGACTTCTTGCCATAGCGTGCCATCGCGCGTCTCCTGCTTTTCTGGGAAGTCCCGAATCTGCGCCGGACGAGCTGCGCCGACGTGCAGGAACGCGGCGCCTCCTCGCGTAGTCCAGTCGCGCGCGGGACCGGATGCGGCGCAGCCGGCTTGCCAGAATCGCCGCATGGGAACCCTCTACCTCGTTCGGCATGGCCAGGCCTCGCTGGGCGCCGACGACTACGACCAGCTGAGCGAGCTCGGCCATCGCCAGAGCGTGCGCCTGGGCGAGTACTTCGCCCACCAGGGGCTGCAATTCGACGGCCTGATCGCCGGCACCCTGCGCCGCCACAAGCAGACGCTGGCCGGCATCCTGCAGGGCATGAACCGGGCGGGCGAGCACCTGTCCTGGGAAGGCCTGAACGAGTACGACAGCGAGGCGGTGATCGCGGCCATCCACCCCGAGCCGCTGCAAAGGCCCGATACGCCCGAGAACTACCGCCACCACTTCCGCCTGCTGCGCGATGGCCTGGCCCAGTGGATGGGCGGCGCCGTCAACCCGCGCGGCATGCCCCCGTACCGCGAGTTCGCGGCCGGCGTGGCCGGTGCGCTGGACCACGTACGCGCCAACCACTACGGACAGAAGGTGCTGGTGGTCACCAGCGGCGGGCCGATCTCCACCGCGGTCGGGCAGGTGCTGGGCACCAGCGCCGAAACCACGATCGAGCTGAACCTGCGCATCCGCAACACCGCGGTCACCGAGTTCACCTTCACGCCCAGGCGCCACATGCTGGTGAGCTTCAACTGCCTGCCGCACCTGGACGCGCCCGACCTGCGAAGCTGGATCACCTACGCCTGAGCCAGGCAAGGCGTCGGCGCTAGACTGGCCCGATGACGGACGCGGCCACTTCCCCCTCCTCCACGACTTCGACCTGGCAAGCCATCTGTCTGTGCGCCGCCTGGTGCGGCGTGTGCCGCGATTGGGACCGCATCTTCCGCGAGTTGGCCAACACATTCCCGCACGTGCGGTTCGCCTGGGTCGATGTCGAGGACGAGGCCGACGCGATGGGCGAGATCGAGATCGAGACCTTCCCCACGCTGCTGGTCGCGCAGGATGGGCACGCCCGCTTCTTCGGGCCGGTGCAACCGATGGCCGGCGAGGTTTCGCGCCTGCTCAAGCAGTTGCTCGCGGACCCTCGCGCGGCCCACGGAGTGCCCGCGGAAGCGCACGCGCTGCTCGATCGACTGCAGTCCTCCGTGCTCCCAAAACGCTAGCATCCGATACAGGCATTGTCTGGATGTAACCCAGCAAGGCCAAGTCCTACGTCGCTCGCCACAAGGCCCTGACGAGCGTCCCTCTGCTTTGCACGCCCAATGCCCTCCATGGTGGGCGCGGGCCCCCATGCATCAATTCAAGCTTTTTTCAGGAGTACTCAATGGCATCCAACAGTCAAGGCAGCACCGGCGGGAAGTCGAACCGAGGATTCGCGTCGATGGATCCCGAGCGTCAGCGCCAGATCGCCAGCGAAGGCGGGAAGGCCGCGCACGAGAAGGGCACCGCCCACGAGTTCACGTCCGAGGAAGCCCGTGAAGCCGGCCGCAAGGGCGGCCAGGCACGCAGCGCCAATCGCAAGAAGGCCTCGACCCAGTAAGGGCCGAACGCAGGGATGCGCCGGCCGTCAAGACGGCCTGCGCGAGGAACAGGCCGCCGCAAGGCGGTCTTTTCTTTACCGCGTCTCTAGTACGACTTGTAGGGCAGGAACTTGCCCGAGAGCACCACGTTGACCCGGTCGCCCTTGGGATCGGCCTCGCGCTGGATGTCCATCGAGAAGTCGATCGCGCTCATGATGCCGTCCCCGAATTCCTCGTGGATCAGTTCCTTGATCGTGGTGCCGTACACGTTGACCACCTCGTACCAGCGGTAGATCAGCGGATCGGCCGGCACCGCGGTGGGCAGCGAGCCCTTGTACGGCACGACCTGCAGCCATTTGCGCTCCTCCTCGGTGAGGCCGAAGAGTTCGCCGATCACCCGCGCCTGTTCGGCGCTGGCGGTCATCTGTCCCAGGCACAGGGCGGTGGTCCATTCCTTGGATCGACCCACCTTCTGCGCGACCTCGGCCCAGGCGATGCCCTTGGCGACCTTGGTGGCGACGATCTTCTCGGTGACAGCTAGACGGTTCATGGGGTGCTCCTTCGAAGCACCCGGCCATGCAAGTCCCGGGCCCGAGATCAGGTGCCGGCGACGAAGGGATTGGTGCGCCGCTCGCGCCCGAAGCTGCTCTCCGGCCCGTGGCCGGGGATGAACACCGTCTCGTCGCCCATCGGCCAGAGCCGCTCGGTGATGCTGCGGATCAGCGTGTCGTGGTCGCCGCCGGGGAAGTCGGTGCGGCCTATGCTGCCCGCGAACAGCACGTCGCCCACGAAGGCGCGTTGAAGGTCCGGTGAATGGAAGACCACGTGCCCCGGCGTGTGGCCCGGGCAGTGGCGCACCTGCAGCGTGTGGCGCCCGAGCGTGACCGTGTCGCCGTCCTCCAGCCAGCGCGTGGGCGCGAACGCCTGCGCGGGCGGAAAGCCGAACATCGCGCTCTGCTGCGGCAGCGCGTCGATCCAGAACTGGTCGCCCCGGTGCGGACCGACGATCGGCAGCGACAGGCGCTGCGCCAGCTCGCCGGCCGCGCCGGCGTGGTCGATGTGGGCGTGCGTGAGCCAGACCTCTTGCAGCGTGAGCCCGAGCGAATCGACCTGCGCGAGCAGTTCATCGAGATCACCGCCCGGGTCGATGACCACCGCCTCCTTCGATTCCTCCTCCCAAAGCAGCGAGCAGTTCTGGGCGAAGGCGGTGACCGGGCAGGTGAGGTAGCGGAGCATGCGCCGGATTATTCCCGGCGCGCGGACGCGTCCGCGGTCAGCCCGTTTGCTTCTGGCGGTCCGGCTCCGCCGGTGTCGAGATGTCCCCCAGCGACATCGCCACGTCCTCTTCGTCTTCCGGGCTCTTGGCGGCGATGTTGCCGATCGAGAGGATGCCCACCAGCCTCTCCTGCTGGTCCACCACCGCCATGCGGCGGATCTGGGCGTTGGCCATCTCGCTGAGCACCTCGTCGACGTCGTCGTCCTGGCGCGCGGTGCGCACGTGGCCGCTCATCACGTCGGCCAGCTTGCCGGTCCGGGGATCGACATCGCGCGCCAGGCCGCGCACCACGATGTCGCGGTCGGTGACCATGCCGCACAGGCGGTCGCCGTCGCACACCGGCACCACGCCGATGTTCAGTTCATCCATCACCTTGGCCGCGTCGGCCAGCGTGTCCTGGGGGCTCATGGTCCGCGGGTTGCGGGTCATGACGTCTTCTACGGTTGCCATGGCGGGGTCGCTCCTGAATGGGGGAAGGCTCCCAATCTAGGCACCCGCCCCGAGCGCGCCATCGGCGGCCTCGCAAGCCGTCGTAGGACGCGGCCGTTGGCTCGCGCTCAGTCAGCGCGGAAGGTCCGGCCGCGCCACCAGCGTGGACAGCGGCACCTGCGCCACTTCCTGCAGCAGCAGGGCCAGCTGGCGCCCCGCGGCCTCGACCACGGCGCGGCCCTTGTCCGCGGTGGCCAGCGTGGCGTCGCCCGCCGCGCCCATGGGGTTGTAGTCCTGCATCTGCCAGCCGAGCTTGGCGCTGCGGCCGTTGCCGAGGATCTCGAACTGCTCCGCGCGATCCTGCGAGCTGGAGCGGAAGTCGCGCGCCTGCTCCATGTCCACCGTCTGCGGACGCAGCGCCAGCATCATCGAGGTCTCGACGTCGCCGGCGTGGATGCCGAAGCGGTTCTCCTCCTGCGTGAACAGGCCGTCGACGGCTTCGCCCAGCGGCAGGTTGAACCAGTTGACCGAGAACACCATCAGCTCGCTGCGGCTGCGCAGGTCGCGCGCGACGATGTCCATCACGCTTACCTGGCCGCCGTGCGAGTTGAACAGCACCAGCTTGCGCACGCCGGCCCGCGCCACCGATTCGCCGATCTCGGTCCAGAGCCGGATGATGGTCTCCGCCGACAGCGTGAGCGTGCCGGGAAAGCGGATGTGCTCGATGCTTCGGCCCACCTGCTGCGTGGGCAGGAACAGCACCGGCAGGTCGTCCGGCAGCTGCGGCAGGGCGGCGGCGACGATGCCTTCGACCAGATCCGTGTCCACGCTCAGGGGCAGGTGCGGCCCGTGCTGCTCGATGGCGGCCACCGGCAGCACGGCCACCACCTCTTCGATCGCGCCGCCGGTGCGCAACTGGGCGAAGTCGCGGGTGGTGAGGTCGGCCCAGAAGCGGGATTTCAGGCTCATGGCTATATCTTAGGTCGCCGCTTCTCGACGTCTGAAACTCAGCAGCCGGCCGCCATCCCCGGCATCAACTGTCCTGACGCGCGATCCACTGCGTGTGTTCGCGAGAGAACGCATTCTCAGCTCCACTGACATACTCCGAAAGCGAGGCGTCATCAACAACGTCGGCCGCTTTGGCTTCGACAATGCCGATCTCGTGCGCGGTAAGGGAATAGCTTGTGATGGTTTCAGGATACTTAGTTGCTTGCAGCCATGCCAGAAGCGCCAAGGCGAACGAGACGGCCAAGTCGACAACTCCGGAACTCTGTGCAGGCGCAATGGCCCTGTGAAACAGCAGAACGATCGCAATTGAAACCGCAACCACGAACAATCCAAGCAGTACATAGAGCCGTGCCTTGTGCTGCCGGGCACGCTTCACATACCAGCCGCCCTGATCCGTTACTCGCTTCGAAACGTACAACGACAATCGTGACGCGGCGTCCATCTTGCGTGCTTGCTCCATTGCCCCAGTGATCTGACCCACTCCGCTCACAGGAGTCAGGCTACCGGCCAAGTCCTTGTGCTCACTAAGCACCTTCTGCATTCGCTCCAGAAGAAGTCGCCGCGACTCGACATCGGGACCTTCAAAAGGCTTCGCCTTCATCAAATAGCGCCACGACATTGTCTTTACTGACTCAGCAATAGCGCGAGACTCATACCACTTGCTCTGCGGCTTCCAGATCATGGATGAGCCGACAGCGAGCAAAGCGAGGCAGGTCACAAGAGCCGCAACAAACCACCACTCCCCCGTCAGCCGCGGGTATGCCGTCATCCAAGTCGCGATGAGGAGCGCGAGCATATTCACAGCGAGCAGGATGAAATGCGTTCTTTGAAAGAACCTCGAGCTGCTATCCGCCTCGCGATAGAGAGCAGGGAAATCGGACTCAGACACTTAGCCCCCAATCGCTTTCATCAGTGCGCCATGAGTCCAAGGAACAGATTTCACCCCCAATTCCTGAAGCGCAGCCGGCAGGCGCACATTTGGATTCGTATGCATCGCCACAATGCGCTTCCCCATCTCGTGACTCGTCCGAATCTCCCAGTCGACCCACTGACTCTTGTGCGTGTTCTCGCCGACAAAGACCAGCGTGACTGATGACTGCCGAATCCGTTCTTTGATGCCCCGCCTGATGTAAGCCGCGTTGACACTGTCATACGGCTCACGGAGTGACCAGTCATTGAACTCCAGGTCAGAGCTCTCGTTCTTTGCTTGGCCTCTCAAGAGGTTGACCTGGTCTAGATCACCTGACTCGAAGCTCAAAAAGACGTTCTTTCGCCCGTCGGAATCACTGGGCTTCATCCCTTCGGAGACCACTCGCTCCAGCTTACCCAGATCCGACTGACCGATCTTCCAACTGCCGCCGCCGCCCATACGCTATCCCTTCAAGAAACTGAACTCGCGACAGGAGATGCAGTGTCCGCACGGCCGATCGCCGCCCCTGTGGCATGAATACGTGCTTACTAAGCCGAGTCCTTTGGCCAGAGAGTAGACATCTGGCTTGTTCAGTGCGATTAGCGGAGCCATGATCGTGATTTCGGCTCCAACAGCATGTCTCAAACATTCACTGGCCGAAGAAAGGAAGGCCGAAGTCTGATCACTAAAAAGGTGGTGCTCTTCGTTGAGCAGCCCGATAGCGATCTTCCCAATGCCCCTTTCGACCGCGTAGCCGGCAGCGCACAGAAGGAACAGCATGTTGCGGCCAGGCAGGAATGCGTCTTCAACCACGTCAAGCTCACGGTGCACAAGTCCGGACTGGAAGAAGCGCCCATAGCCAGGCACGCGGATTCGCGTGGGCGCCCTCATCTTGAATGATCTATGCACCTGACGACATGCAGCCCATTCCTTCTGAGCAGCCAGTTGTCCATAGTCCACAAACAATGAATGAACGTCCCAACCCCTGTTGCGAAGCATCACCCCCATCAGCGAAGAGTCGAGCCCACCGGATGCAAGTACAACGATTTCATTGGACATGATCACGCCTCATTCAGAGCTCTTGCCAGTCTTGACCATGCCTGCCGTCCTACAAAGCGAGCTAATGCGGAGACCAGCTCCTCTCGCGGAGAGTTCTGTAGCCATGCCATCCAGTAGCGGTAGAAGCGCAGGTTATGTGCCAAGCACTTCGCCGCCGTACCCGCATCCAACTCTCCGAACGGGCTCTGATGCTCAACCAGATCGTAGTGAGAAAGGTGATGGAGCCGCGCACTCTCTACATCCACCACCGTCTGACACCACTCCAAGCCATCGAAGCTGTCTGCTCCGGCGAGGTAGAACGCCAGCAGAGAGATCGGATTCCCGGTCCCAAGCAGGTGAAGGCAGTGGTAGTGCCCTGTACTGTCTAGCTCTTTTCTGATGGCAACTACGCTCCGCACCCGATCAACAATGCCGGCCCCAAGCTCGCGCTCCGGGACACCGATCAGGATCGGTTGGAGCCGCTCAGCGATCGCCTTACAAACGAAAGGAAAGTCACCTCGCTTTTGCGCATGGACAATCGGGAGCATACTTTCCATCTCGTTCTCTCGGCGGTCACGAGCAGTCGATTGCTCGATCTGCACAATGCTCTTCTCGATCGAGTCCGGTGGCTCCAAGTCATCGAAGCAGAACGCAAGCGACACCGGCGTGTAGCTGAGCACCTCATGAAATTGCTCAACAGTCCAGTCAAGTTTCTGCCAATACTTCTCGTAGTTGCCTGAATCGAGCAAAACAACTTGCCGCTGATTTCGAGCCCGCGTCAGATGTTCAGCAATCTTTCTTGATTCGGTTTGCCGGTTCTTTCTAAGGAAGTAGATGTCGGCCGCAGAAACCAAGAATTGGGGATGCTTTAGGGCCAGCAGCAGCTCCATGTGCTGCTCTACTCCCACGGTAGTCTTTGCGGCAGTTGAGAGCGACGGGAAGAAAACAGGCAACTTCAGAGCCACTCCGCCTGCAGGGAGGGTGCTCGCTCTAGTGAGGCCGGTTTTCAGCTTGCTTGCCGGTCCTTGAACCCAAGCACGCCACACGCCAGGATGGAACGCATCGATCGCGTGCCTGTTTTCAAGCCCACGAGGAAGTCGGCATTCCGACAAGCGAATCGGGAGAATCCAGTTCCTGAGCTCCTCCCGTTGCTCGCGCGCTAAGGCCTTGTTGATCTCGTCTTGCTGCGTTCGCCAGTTATGGACAGAGTGCTCGGAGACAAAAACCAAGAACTGGCGGGCCTTCGAAATTGCGTGGTCGATTGCATGTGGCCAGTTGTCCCCGGCACTCAGAGATTTCTGGTCAAACCAGACTTCGTGCCCTGCGCGTTCGAGATCCTCAACTTTTTCTTGGACTAGAGCTTGGTCGTCTCGGCAGTAACTGACAAAAATAAGTCCCTGCGCGAGTGCCATTCATGCCCCCTCCCATTGTTGAGTAACTCATGCTAGCGCGGTTCTAGCGCATGTGGGAGGGGGAACTACGCCTAATGAAAAAGTAGGCAACGCGCCGGGTGCCGCTTCGGATCGGCACCTTTGGCAGATTAACTCGGACAATGTTTAGTCGCGAGCATGCGAGCCGATATTCAACAGAGGTGCCGCACCGCCTTCGCGATGTGGTCGGCATCCACGCCGAAGAACCCGCGCAGCGCCGCGCGGGTGTCGCTGCGGCCGAAGCCGTCGGTGCCCAGCGTGAGGTAGCGGCGGCCCTGCGGCAGGAAGGCGCGCACCGACTCCGGCACGGCGCGCACGTAGTCGGTGGCCGCGACGATCGGCGCCTTCGACTCGCCCAGCATGCGGTGCAGCCAGGGCGTGGTGTGCTCTTCGCCGCGCATCGCGCGCTGCTCGCAATGCAGGCCGTCGCGCGACAGTTCGCTCCAGCTGGTGATGCTGAAGACCTCGCAGGCGATGCCCTCGTCCGCCAGCCGGCGTGCGGCCTTCAGCACCTCGGTGAGGATCGCGCCCGAACCCATCAGCGTCGCCTTCGCCGGCCCCTCGCCGAAGCTCGCGAAGCGGTAGCCGCCGCGCACCACGCCTTCGTGCGCCGCCGGCGGCAGGTCGGGCTGCGCGTAGTTCTCGTTCATCAGCGTCAGGTAGTAGAAGACGTCCTGGTGGTCGATGAGCATCTCGCGCATGCCGTGGTCCAGGATCAGCGCCATCTCGCCCGCGAACGCCGGGTCCCAGGCCTTGCAGTTCGGGATGGTCGCGGCCACCAGGTGGCTGCTGCCGTCCTGGTGCTGCAGGCCCTCGCCGCCCAGCGTGGTGCGGCCCGAGGTGGCGCCCAGCAGGAAACCGCGGGCGCGCTGGTCGGCGGCGGCCCAGATGGCATCGCCTACGCGCTGGAAGCCGAACATCGAGTAGTAGATGTAGAACGGCAGCATCGGCAGCCCGTGCACGCTGTAGCTGGTGGCCGCGGCCGTCCAGCTGGCGATGGCGCCGGCCTCGCTGATGCCCTCTTCCAGGATCTGCCCGTCCAGCGCCTCGCGGTACGAGAGCACCGAGCCGATGTCCTCCGGCTCGTAGCTCTGGCCCGCGCTGGAATAGATGCCGACCTGCTTGAACAGGTTGGCCATGCCGAAGGTGCGCGCCTCGTCGGCCACGATCGGCACGATGCGCGGGCCCAGGCCCGGGTCCTTCAGCAGGTTGCCCAGCAGGCGCACGAAGGCCATCGTGGTCGACATCTCCTTGCCCGCCGCGTGCACCGCGAAGTTCGCGTACGAGGCGAGCTCGGGCACGGGCAGCGCGGGCGCATCGGAGAAGCGCTTGGGCAGGTACCCGCCCAGCGCCTGCCTGCGCTCGTGCAGGTAGCGCATCTCGGCGCTGTCCTCCGCGGGCTTGAAGAAATCGAGCGTGCGCGCCTGTTCGTCGGAGATCGGCAGGTTGAAGCGGTTGCGGAATTCCAGCAGCGCGGCCTCGTCCAGCTTCTTCTGGCTGTGCGTGGTCATGCGGCCCTGGCCCGCGCTGCCCATGCCGTAGCCTTTCTTGGTGTGGGCCAGGATCACCACCGGCTGGCCGCCGTGGCTCGCCGCCGCTTGGTAGGCCGCGTGGATCTTCACCAGGTCATGGCCGCCGCGTTTCAGGCGATCGATCTGCTCGTCGGTCATCCCCTGCGCCAGGCGCGCCAGCTCCTCGTCCTGGCCGAAGAAGTTGTCGCGGTTGAAGCGGCCGTCCTTGGCGGCGAAGGTCTGCATCTGGCCGTCGACCGTGTGGGCGAAGGCCTTGACCAGCGCGCCGGTGATGTCGCGCGCGAACAGGCCGTCCCAGTCGCTGCCCCACAGCAGCTTGATCACGTGCCAGCCGGCGCCGCGGAAGAGCTTCTCCAGTTCATCGACGATGCGCCCGTTGCCGCGCACCGGGCCGTCCAGCCGCTGCAGGTTGCAGTTGACCACCCACACCAGGTTGTCCAGCTTCTCGCGCGAGGCGAGCGTGAGCGCGCTCATGCTCTCGGGCTCGTCCATCTCGCCGTCGCCGAACACGCCCCAGACCTTGCGGCCGCCGCAATCGAGCAGCTGGCGGTGCGTGAGGTAGCGCATGAAGCGCGCGTGGTAGATCGAGCTGATCGGGCCTATGCCCATGGAGCCGGTCGGGAACTGCCAGAAATCCGGCATCAGCCAGGGATGCGGGTAGCTGGAAAGCCCGCGCGCATCGGCCTGCGGCGCGGTGATCTCCTGGCGGTAGTGCGCGAGATCGTTCTCGGTCAGCCGTCCTTCGAGGAAGGCGCGCGCGTAGACGCCGGGCGCGCTGTGCGGCTGGAAGAACACGAGGTCACCGCCATGCCCTTCCCTCCTGGCCTGGAAGAAATGGTTGAAGCCGACCTCGAACAGGTCCGCCGCGCTGGCGTAGCTGGCGATGTGCCCTCCCAGTTCTCCGTACGCGGTGTTGGCGCGCGCCACCATCGCCAGCGCGTTCCACCGCATCAGGGAAGCGAGCCGCTCCTCGATCGCCAGGTCGCCCGGGAAAGGCGGCTGCTGCTCGACCGGGATGGTGTTGACGTACGGCGTCACCAGCTCCGGCGACCAGCCGACCTGCGGCGCGCGCGCCATCGCGGCCAGCTGGTCGAGGATGAAGCGCGCCCGCTCCGGCCCTTCGCTGGCCACCAGCGCGGCCAGCGCCTCGCGCCATTCGGCGGTCTCGGCCGGATCGATGTCGGCGCCCGGCGCGAGCAGGAAGCGGTTGATGCTGTGGTCGGTCATGCGCGCCACTGTAGGCCGACCGCAGCCGAATGAGGTGTCAAAAATCGGCCTCTCGATGAGCTCGGCGGCATAAAATGCCGCCCACAACCGACTTCATAGCACAAGATGCAACTCGACGCCGTCGACCTGCGGATCCTGGCCCAGCTGCAGCAGGACGGCTCGCTCACCAACGTGGAACTGGCGCGGCGGGTCCACCTGTCCCCCTCGCCGTGCCTGGCGCGGGTGAAGGCGCTGGAGGCCGCGGGCGTGATCCGCCAGTACGTGGCGCTGGCCGATCCCAAGGCCGTGGGCCTGGGCTTGAACGTGTTCATCAGCATCAGCCTGAAGGAACAGTCGCGCGAATCGCTGGCCGAGTTCGAACGGCGCATCGCCGAGCACGACGAGGTGATGGAGTGCTACCTGATGACCGGCGACAGCGACTACCTGATCCGCGTGGCGGTGGCGGACATCGCGGCGCTGGAGCGGTTCATCCTCAACCAGCTCACGCCCATCCACGGCATCGAGAAGATCCGGTCGAGCTTCGCGCTCAAGCAGGTCCGCTACAAGACGGCGCTGCCTCTGCCCGCGTGAACATGCGGTTCCGACGCACACGCGACTACAACCCGTTCTGACGCTCCAAGGACGCGCTGGCGGTTCTGATCAGGGCATCCGAATGCAAACATGCAGGAGATCGCCATGAAGTTTTCCCCCATCCTCGTCGCCGCCGCCCTCGCCTTCGGTGGCACCGCCATGGCCCAGAGCCAGGACACGTACAAGCGCACGGACGACCATCCCGCCAAGGCGCACAAGAAGGGCGACCATCACGACGCGGCCAACAAGGCCGACGATTCGAGCATGGTCGACAAGACCAAGCGCGGCGCCGAGCGCGTGGGCGACGCCACCAAGCGCGGCGCCAAGAAGGCCGCCGCCGTGACCGGCAGCGCCGCCCACCGCGCCGCCGACGCCACGCGCAGCGCCGGCCAGTCGATCGAGCGCAAGCTGCCGCCGGCCCCTGACCAGACCCGCCAGGCCAATCGCGGCTCCAGCGGCGAAACCGGCACGCCGGGCATGTCGTCCTCGACCACCGCCATGGGCGCCGGCCCGGCTCCCGCGGGCATGTCGGGCGGCGACCATGACCGCCAGGCGCGCATGGACGACGCCTACGCCAACTGGCAGCGCAAGAGCGGCGAACAGCGCCGCTGAAGCGTGCATGATCTCGCGCGATGAGCGCGCGGGACGATCGCTGGATGAATCCCTGGCTGGGGCCCATGCGTGCCGCCGGCCAGGGCCCGTTGCTGGAACTCGGTTGCGACATCGGCGGTGACACCGCCTGGTTGTGCGAGCAGGGATTCGACGTCGTCGCAGGCGACATCGAGATGCCCGCGCTGCGGTATTGCGCAGGCGGGGCGCCCGGCGCGCGATTGCTGCAGTTCGACCTGCGCCGCCCCCTGCCCTTTGCCGACGACGCGTTCAGCGTGATCGTCGCCAGCCTCTGCCTGCACTACTTCGACTGGGCCACCACCGAGCGGGCCGTCGCCGAAGTGCGCCGCTGCCTCGAACCGGACGGCTTGCTGCTGTTCCGCGCGAACTCCGTGCGTGACGTGAACCACGGCGCCAACGAAGGCGTCGAGATCGAGCCCGGCCTGCGCCGCGTGCGCGGCACCTACAGCGAGGACAAGCGCTTCTTCGACCGGCCCGACCTGGAGCGCTTGTTCCCGCGCGGATCGTGGACCTGGCTGTCCTGCCGCGAAACCAAGATCGCGCGCTACGCCGCGCCCAAGGTGGCCTGGGAGCTGGCGTTGCTGCGCAGCCCGTCGACCACGCAGGCCTCGGCCTGATCGATGAAGGCCTGCAGCGTCACGTCGCCGCTCGGCCAGCCGTACGCCGAGCGCGCTTCCGGCACGTAGGCCGCGATTTCGCCGATCGCCGGCGCGGTGATGCCGAGGTGCTCCCAGCGCGAGCACAGGGCCTGCTTCTCCTGCTGGAACAGGCGGTCGCGCAGGGCCAGGAGCTCGTCCTGCCGCTGCTCGGCGATGAAGTGGCCGCCCAGGCCGACGAGGAGCGCGCCATAGGCCAGACCGTTGGCGCTGACGAAGAAGTCCTGGAGGAAGGCCAGCAGCCCCATCAGCAGCATCACTCCGGAGATGAACCGCCACCTCGCCGCGGCCCGCAGCCTGGGCCCGCAGATGCGCGCTTCATGGAGCGCGAGGCGCTCCCCTTCCAGCACGAGGGCCCGCAGGACCTCGATCCGGCGAAGCGCCTCGCCCTGGAATTCCGGTGGGATCTGGCTGGCGATCTGCGTTGCGGAAACCATGTCGAACCTCCTGGCTGAGCCATTGCGGTTCAACGATAGGCAGGACAGCTCAGCCTTGCGGGGAATGGCCCGAAAGAGCCATCAGGACCCGTCGTTCCCGCGGAGGCGGGAACCCAGGGCTTCCGGCAGGCCGCCGAAGGCGGACGCACTGGATCCCCGCCTCCGCGGGGATGACGGAAATGGGGGGGCTCAGACCACGCCCTGCGCCAGCATCGCGTCGGCCACCTTCACGAAGCCCGCGATGTTGGCGCCGTCCACGTAGCTCACGGTGCCGTCGTCGCGCTGGCCGTGCTGCACGCAGGCCGCATGGATGCCGCGCATGATGTCCAGCAGCCGCGCATCGACCTCCTCGCGCGGCCAGGACAGGCGCATCGCGTTCTGGCTCATCTCCAGGCCCGAGGTCGCGACGCCGCCCGCGTTGCTCGCCTTGCCCGGCGCGTACAGCACGCGCGCGTCCTCGAACACCTGGATCGCGCCCAGCGTGGAAGGCATGTTGGCGCCCTCGGCCACGCACAGCACGCCGTTCTTCACCAGCGTGCGCGCATCGTCCTCGTCCAGCTCGTTCTGGGTGGCGCAGGGCAGCGCCACGTCCACCTTCACGCCCCAGGGCCTGGTGCCCGCGTGGAAGCGGCTCTTCGTGCGCTCGGCGTACTCGCTCACGCGGCCATAGAGATGGTTCTTCACCTCCATCAGCTCGGCCAGCTTGGCGGGCGTGAAGCCGTCCTCGTCGATCACCGTGCCGCTGGAATCCGAAACGGTGACGACCTTGGCGCCCAGCGCCATCGCCTTCTCCACCGCGTACTGCGCCACGTTGCCGGAGCCCGAGACGCTCACGCGCAGGCCCGCGAAGCCGCGCCCGGAACGCTGCAGCATCTCCTGCGCGAAGTAGACGGTGCCGTAGCCGGTCGCTTCCGGCCGGATCAGCGAGCCGCCGAACGACAGGCCCTTGCCGGTGAACACGCAGTCGGCGCGGTTGGTCAGCTTCTTCATCATGCCGGCCATGAAGCCGACCTCGCGGCCGCCCACGCCGATGTCGCCCGCGGGCACGTCGGTGTCGGCGCCCACGTGGCGGAACAGCTCGGTGACGAAGGCCTGGCAGAACCGCATCACCTCGCCCGGGCTGCGGCCCTTGGGATCGAAGTCGCTGCCGCCCTTGCCGCCGCCCATGGGCAGCGTGGTGAGCGCGTTCTTGAGGGTCTGCTCGAACGCCAGGAACTTCAGGATCGAGGCGTTCACGGAGGGATGGAAGCGCAGGCCCCCCTTGTACGGACCGATGGCCGAGCTGTGCTGGATGCGGTAGCCGCGGTTGACGTGCACATCGCCCTTGTCGTCGATCCAGCTCACGCGGAACTGGATCAGGCGCTCGGGCTCGACCAGCCGGTCCAGCAGGCCGTGCTCGGAATATTTCGGATGGCGGCCGATGAAGGGCCACAGGCTCTCCATCACCTCGCCCACCGCCTGCAGGTACTCGGGCTGGCCGGGGTTGCGGTCGGCCACGTGGGCCAGGAAGTCGTGCGCGCTCTGGTATTTCACTCGATGGGCTCCGGCGGAAAACCCTCGATTTTGCCTCTCACGCGCGCGCGAACTCCGGGATGCGGAACCGCTTGCGATACGCCCCCGGCGCCATGCCCGTGGTGCGCCGGAACAAGCGCCGGAAGAACGCGGGATCCTCGTAGCCCACGCGCCAGCTGATCTCGTCCACCGGCGCCTCGGTGCGCTCCAGGCGGCGCTTGGCGTCCTCGATGCGGAGCCGCTGCACGTAGGCGATGGGCGCGAAGCCGGTGGCGGCGGTGAAGCGGCGCTTGAAGGTGCGCTCGGCCAGCTTGGACCGCTTGATCATCTCCTCCACCGGATGCGCCACCGAGAAGTGCGACGCGAGCCACTGCTGCGCGCTCCGGATCTCGCCGTCGCCGTGGTCGTTCCTTCCCTCGAACACGATGAAGGGCGCGAGGCCGTCCTGGTGCCACTGCAGCGCGAACATGCGCGCGACCTCCTGCGCGACCGTCGCACCGGCATGCCGCGCCATCAGGTACAGCACCAGGTCGTGCCAGGTGGTCGAAGCGCCGGAGCACACGAGCTCCTCGCGCAGCCCGGAGATGACCAGCACGCGCTCGGGATGGATGGTCACGCGCGGGTACAGCGCCTGGAAGCTGCGCGCGTACCAGAAGTGCACCGTGGCGTCCCTGCCGTCGAAGAGGCCCGTCTCGGCCAGCAGGAAGATGCCCGAGCAGGCCGAGCACAGGATCGCGCCGCCCTCGTGCATGCGACGCAGCCACTCCACCAGGCGCGGGTAGCGGCCGACGCGCCAGCCTTCGGGCGGCAGCACGACGGAAGGGACGATCACGATGTCGGTGGCGGCTACGCCTTCGACCGCGCGGCGCACCTCGAACGGCACGCCGCTGGCCAGCGCCATCGGGCCCTGCGCCTCGCCGACCACGTCCACGCGGAAAGGCGGCGCGTCCGGAGCGCCGATGCCCAGCAGCGCAGGTCCATGCAGCACGTCGAAGATGCCGGCCAGCGTGGAGACCGAGGCCTCGGGCAGCGCCAGCAGGCTCACGTGCAGCGAGCCGGCAGTCGGAGCGCGAACGGATGAGGCCATGGCGGTGCGGGCAAAAGGATGGCACGAAGCGACCGTTCCCGGGCGATTCCGCCCCTGTCGCCACAAGGCCGCGGCCGGAACCATCGGAGCACCTTCCCACCGACCCGAAAGGACCCGCCATGGACGCTTCGACCACCCCTTCCGCCACCAGCTCGACCGACCAGGACGCGCTGATGGCCTTCGCCCTGAAGAGCATCGACGACATCGCCGCCGGCTACACCGGCGTGATGGTCAGCCTGGGCAGCAAGCTCGGCCTGTACAAGGCACTGGCCGGCGCCGGCCCGCTGAGCGCGCGAGAAGTCGCGGCGCGCTCGGGCTGCGCCGAGCGCTACGTGCGCGAATGGCTGAACTCGCAGGCCGCCGCCGGCTACGTCGGCTACCACGCGGCGAGCGACACCTACGAGCTCTCGCCCGCGCAGGCCGCGGTGCTGGCCGACGAGGACAGCCCCTTCTTCATCCCGCACGCCTGGAACGTGCCGGCGTCGATGTGGTTCGACGAGGGCAAGAGCCTGGAAGCCTTCCGCACCGGCGGCGGCGTGGCCTGGGGCGAGCACCACGAGCGCATGTCGTGCGGCTCCGCCGCGTTCTATCGCAACGGCTACAGGGCGAGCCTGGTGCCGCAATGGCTGCCGGCGCTGGACGGCGTGGTCGAGCAGCTGGCCGCGGGGATCGAAGTGGCCGACGTGGGCTGCGGCCACGGGCATTCCACGCTGCTGATGGCCGAGGCCTTTCCGGCGTCGCGCTTCCACGGCTTCGACACGCATGCCGCGTCGATCGCCGAGGCCGGCTCGCTGGCGCACCGGGCCGGGCTGCGGGACCGCGTGCGATTCGACCTCGCGCGCGCCACCGACTACCCCGGCCGGCAGTACGGCCTGATCTGCTTCTTCGACGTGCTGCACGACCTGGGCGACCCGGTCGCGGCCGCGCGCCATGCCGCGCAATCCCTCGCGCCGGGCGGCACCGTGATGCTGGTCGAGCCGTTCGCGAACGACCGCGTCGAGGACAACGGCGGCACCGTGGGGCGCCTCTTCTACAGCGCGTCGGCGCTGATCTGCTGCGCGCACGCGATCAGCGAGGGCGGCACCCTGGTGTTGGGCGCGCAGGCCGGACCGGCGCGGCTGCGGGAGGTGTTCCGCCGCGCCGGGTTCACCCACTTCCGCGAAGCGGCGCGCACGCCGTTCAACCTCGTGTTCGAGGTGCGCCGGTGACGCCGCAGCTGCTCGTGCTGATGTGGTTCGCGGTCTCGGCGGCGGGTCTGGCCGCCACGGCCTGGATGCTCGTGCATGCGTGGGCGGCGGATGAGCCGGGCTGCGGCCCCGCGCGCCCTGCCCGGCACGCATTTCGCGCCTCCGGCTGACGCTCAGCCGCGGCCCGTCTGCGCAAGATGGCGGCATGAACGGTTCTCCGCCCTCTCCGCAGAGCCCCGGCAAGCCCACCATCCCGCCCGGCGTCAAACCGCTCGGCCGGATGCCGCCGCGCAAGTCGCTGGCGCTCTTCGCGCTGATCTTCCTGGCCAACTACCTGCTGATCCGCTTCCTGTTCCCCGGCGAGCAGCCGGTGACCGTGCCCTACACCGAGTTCCGCCAGCAGGTGGCCGCCGGCAACGTGTCGGCCCTCTACAGCCGCGGCAACACGATCGAGGGACGGTTCATGCAGCCGGTGACCTGGCCCACGCCCGAGGAGGTCAAGCGGGTCGGCGGCCAGCCGCCCCGGCCCAACGCGCTGGACCGCCGCCTGCTGCCGCCGCCGAAGACGTCGGCCTACTTCATCACCGAGCTGCCGGCCTTCCACGCACGCGACCTCGAGGACTTCCTGATCGAGCACAAGGTGGAGATCAGCGCGGTGCCGATCCAGCAGGGCGGGTTCTGGAGCACGGTGCTGTACTTCGGTCCCGCGCTGCTGATCATCGGCTTCTACGTGTGGATGTACCGGCGGGCCTCCGGGGCCGGCGGCGGCATGGGCGGCGGCATGTTCGGGATGGGGCGCAGCAAGGCCAAGCGCTACGACGCCACCGACCCGGCCAACCGCATCACCTTCAACGACGTGGCCGGCATCGACGAGGCCGAGGCCGAACTGGTGGAGATCGTCGATTTCCTGAAGGCCCCGGACAAGTACACGCGCCTGGGGGGCACCGCGCCCAAGGGCGTGCTGCTGATCGGTTCGCCGGGCACCGGCAAGACGCTGCTGGCGAAGGCCGTGGCGGGCGAGGCCGGCGTGCCGTTCTTCTCGATGAGCGCGGCCGAGTTCGTGGAGATGATCGTCGGCGTGGGCGCGGCGCGCGTGCGCGACCTGTTCAAGCAGGCGCGCGAGAGCGCTCCGGCCATCATCTTCATCGACGAGATCGACGCCATCGGCCGCGCGCGCGGCGGCATGGTGATGGGCGGCGGCCACAGCGAGCAGGAGCAGACGCTGCAGCAGATCCTCACCGAGATGGACGGCTTCTCCGGCCGCGAGGGGATCATCGTGCTGGCCGCCACCAACACGCCCGACGTGCTGGACCGTGCCCTTCTGCGTCCGGGCCGCTTCGACCGCCGCGTGGTGGTGAACCTGCCCGACAAGGCCGGCCGCGAAGCCATCCTGCGCGTGCACGTGCGCAAGACGCCGCTGGCCGCCGACGTGCACCTGGAGGAACTGGCGCAGGCAACGCCCGGCTTCTCGGGCGCGGACCTGAAGAACCTGGTGAACGAAGCGGCGCTGCTGGCCGCGCGCCGCAACGAGGCGGCGGTCGCGCACAAGGACTTCCTCGACGCGCTGGAGAAGATCGTGCTGGGCCCCGAGCGGCCGCTGCTGCTGACCGAGCAGGACCGCGAGCGCATCGCCTACCACGAGAGCGGCCACGCCATCCTGGGCCTGGTGGTCGCGGGCGCGGACCCGGTGCACCGCGTGAGCATCGTGCCGCGCGGGCAGGCGCTGGGCGTGACGTACCAGCGGCCGCAGACCGACCGCTACAACTATCCCGAGGCGTACCTGCGCGCCCGCATCATCGGCATGCTGGGCGGCCGCGCGGCGGAGGAAGTGGTGTACGGCACCAAGACTACGGGCGCCGAGAACGACATCGAGCAGGCCACGCAGATGGCGCGCAACATGGTCACGCGCTGGGGCATGAGCGAGGCGGTGGGCATGGTGCAGCTGGCCCCGCGCGAGAACCGCTTCCTCGGCACCGGGGGCGGCTTCGGCGGCGACAAGCCGTTCAGCGAACAGACCGCGGCGCTGATCGACGCCGAGGTGCAGGGCATCATCCACGGCTGCCACGAGGAAGCGAAGGCGCTGCTGCGCAGGCACCGCAACGCGCTCGACGGGCTGGTGTCCGCGCTGCTGCAGCGCGAGACCTTGTCCGAGCAGGAGATCCTGCAGGCGACGGGACTGCCGCCGGCGCCGCAGCTGGAGGGGGCGCCGCTGACCATCCGTCATTCCCGCGAAGGCGGGAATCCAGAGCTTTCGTCTTCATCGCCGCTGCAAGGAAGCACTGGATCCCCGCCTCCGCGGGGATGACGGGGAGAGTGCGGGGATGACGGGGACAGTGCGGGGGTGGCGGGAAGAGTGCGGGGATGACGGATTTCAGCGCGGCGGCGGCAGCCGGCCGAGCAGGTCCTCGAGCGCGATGCCGATCGCCACGAGGCGCCGGTCGCTCCCCGCCGGTCCGTCCAGTTCCAGCCCCACCGGCAACCGCGTGCTCGCGCCCAGTCCCATCGGCAACTGGATCCCCGGCACGCCCGCGTTGCTGCCGGGGTCGGTGTTCTGGATCAGGAGCAGGAAGTTCTCCAGGCTGCTCGCCTTCTCGTCGGCGGGCAAGGCGGTGCGCGGCACGGTCGGGAACACGAGCGCATCGAGCCGCTGCGACGCGAAGGTGTCCGCGTACAGCTTCACCAGCCGAGGCCGCTGCGTCTCGATGGCCGCGCGGTACGCGGGCGCGGCATCGACCACGCCGCCGGAAGGCGCGGGCAGCTTGCGCGGCAGCACCAGGCCCTCGTACGTGCCCTTCACGTCGGGGCTGACAATGCCGGCCACGAGCTTCTGCACCGTCACGCCGGTGGCGTTGCTGCCGAGGTAGGCCACCATGTCGTCGTACGCCTCGTACAGCGCGACCGGGAAGCTCACCGCCGCGTTGAGCGTGGCGAGCTCCGGCATCTCGACCGGCACCAGCGTGACGCCGGCCGAGCGCAGCTTCGCGGTGGCTGCCTCCCATGCGGTGCGGGTGTCGGCATCGAGGTTGGCCAGCATGCCGGGGACGATGCCCAGGCGAACCGTGTTCAGCGCCACCGGCGGCATGGGCGCCGCGCCCGTGACCACGCGATCGAGCAGCTCCACATCGCGCATCGACAGCGCCATCGGCCCCGCCGTGTCGCGGGTGTGCGAGATCGGCGCGATGCCGCCCTGCGGATAGCGCCCCACCGTCGGCCGCAGCGAGGCGCAGCCGTTGAAGGCGCACGGGATGCGGACCGAACCGCCCGTGTCGGTGCCCAGGCCGGCCGGCGCCATGCGCGCGCCGAGCGCGGCGGCCGTGCCGGACGAGGAACCGCCGGCCACCTTGGTCGGGTCGTAGGCGTTGCGCACGCCCACGCCGTTGCCGGGCGCGATGAAGGCGGGGTTGTAGCCGGTCACGCCGAAGGCCAGCTCGTGCATGTTGGTCTTGCCGAGGATCACGGCGCCCGCATCCCGCAGGCGCGCCACCACCGGCGCGTCCGCGGTCGGCGTGAAGTTCGCGAGCCCGCGCGTGCCGGCCGTCGAAGGCAGGCGTGCCACGTGGATGTTGTCCTTCACCACCACCGGAACGCCCTGCAGCGGCAGGCAGGGCGCGCCGGCGGCCTTGCGCTGGTCGGCCGCCCGGGCGGCGGTGAGCGCGCCGACGGCATCGAGCGTGATGAAGGCGTTGAGCTCCGTGCGCACCTGGGTGCGCTGGATGTAGGCGCGGGTGAGCGCCTCGCTGCTGAACTGGCCCGCGCAGACGCGGCGCGCCGCCTCGGTCGCGGTCAGCGTGTCGATGTCGGGCGCGACCGGCGTGCCCGGGCGCGAGGCGCAGCCGGCCAGCGCCAGGGCCGCGACCGGAAGCACGATGCGCAGGCTGTCCATCGCCTCACCGCGCCGCCGCCACCCGCCACACCGTGTTGCCCACGTCGTCCGCCACGATCAGCGCGCCCTTTCCGTCCAGCGCCACGCCGACCGGCCGGCCCAGGGCCTCGCCCTTGTCGTTCAGGAAGCCGGTCAGGAAGTTCTGCGGCGGGCCGGCGGGCCGGCCGCCCGAGAACGGCACGAACACCACGTTGTAGCCCGCCAGGTCCTTGCGGTTCCAGGAGCCGTGCTGGCCGATGAACGCGCCGCTGGCGAAGTTCGATGGCATGCGGTCGTCGGAGAACACCAGGCCCAGCGGCGCGACGTGCGAGCCCAGCCCGTAGTCCGGCGCGATGGCCTTGGCCACCATGTCGGGGCGCGGCGGCTTGACGCGCTCGTCGACGTTGCGGCCCCAGTAGCTCCACGGCCAGCCGTAGAACGCGCCCTGCTTCACCGAGGTGAGGTAGTCGGGCACCAGGTTGTCGCCGAGCTCGTCGCGCTCGTTCACCACGGTCCACAGCACCTTGCTCTGCGGCTCCCAGCCCAGGCCGTTGGGATTGCGCAGGCCGCCCGCGAACAGGCGCTTCTGGCCGGTGGCGCGGTCCACCTCCCAGATGGCGGCGCGGCCTTCCTCGGCCTGCATGCCGTTGTCGCCCACGTTGCTGTTGGAACCCACGGTCGCGTAGAGCTTGCTGCCGTCGGCGCTGGCGATGATGTTCTTGGTCCAGTGGTGGTTGGCCCCGGCCGGCAGGTCGGTCACCTTCACCGGCTTGGCGCTCACCTGGGTCTGGCCGGCCTGGTAGGGCACCTTGACGATGGCGTCCGCGTTGGCGATGAACAGCTCGTTGCCCACCAGCGCCATGCCGAACGGCGAGTTCAATCCGCTCATGAAGACCGACTTCGTCTCGGCCACGCCGTCGCCGTCCTGGTCGCGCAGCAGGGTGATGCGGTTGGCGCTGGGCACGCCGGCGCCGGCGCGCTTCATCACCACCTCCATCGCCTTGCCCTTCACGCCTTCGGCATGGACGTTCTTCGATCCGGGCTCGGGCTTGGGCTGGTTGCTCTCGGCCACCAGCACGTCGCCGTTGGGCAGCGTGTAGACCCAGCGCGGATGCGCCAGGCCGGTCGCCAGCGCCGTCACCTTGAAGCCCGCCGGCGCGGTCGGCATCGCGCCCTGCGGCCAGCCTTGCGCCGGTGCGATGTTGACCGTGGGGACCAGGCCGCTCTGCTGCGGTGCGGGCAACTGCGGATCGGGGCCTGTGCCCGGAAGGGGGCCCTGGGCGATCGAACCGGAGGCGCAGGCGACCAGTGCGCAGGCGATCGCGACGAGTGTGATTTGGCTTGGCGACGTCATGGAACCAGTCTTGCCGCCGGGCAGGCCGAGGGGATGTAGGAAAACCGCCAGAATCTCGTGTTCGGCTTCCCCCTCCCATCCCATCCATGACCCAGGATCTGTTCCGCCAGGACGCCTATCTGCGGGAATGCGCCGCCACCGTGATGGCGGTGGGCGGATCCGGCATCGTCCTCGATCGCACCGTGTTCTACCCGCTGGGCGGCGGCCAGGCCGGCGACGCGGGCGTGCTGGTACTGGAAGACGGCCGCACGCTGGCGATCGCCGATACGCGCAAGGCCAAGGACGAGCAGGGCCAGCCCACGAACGACATCTGGCACGTGCCCGCGCCCGGCCAGGACGACCTCCTGGCGGGCCTGCGCGAAGGGCAGCGCGTGACGGCCCGCATCGACTGGGACCGCCGCCATCGGCTGATGCGCTTCCACACCACGACCCACCTGCTGTGCCACCTCGTGCCGCAGCTGGTCAACGGCTGCTCGATCACGCCCGAGTACGCGCGCCTGGACTTCAACATGACGGACGCGCTCGACAAGGAGCTGCTCACCGAGGGCATCGCTCGCCTGGTCGCGGCCGGCCATCCGGTGGCGGTGGGCTCGATCACGGACGAGGAGCTGGACGCCAACCCCGCGCTGGTGCGCAGCATGTCGGTGCAGCCGCCGCGCGGCACCGGCCGCATCCGCACCATCCGCGTGGGCAGCCAGGACCTGATCGACTACCAGCCCTGCGGCGGCACCCACGTGGCGAACACGGCCGAGATCGGCGGCGTGGTCGTCACGAAGATCGAGAAGAAGTCCGCCACCACCCGCCGCGTGGTGCTCGGCTTCGCCTGAAACAAACGCGCCGGAACTTCCCGCACCGTCGCGCTTCGAACCCCGTCCATGTCCGCCTTCCTCCGCCTGCTGCTCGCCACCTGGTTCCTCGTGCTGGGTGCGTCCGCGCACGCCCAGGCGCAGGGCAAGTCGGTGGTGACCACCGAGCGCGTGCGCGCCGAGCTGCTCGCCCACGCGCCCGAAGGCGTGGCGGCGGGCAAGAAGGTCTGGCTGGGCCTGCAGCTGACGCATGCGCCCGAGTGGCACACCTACTGGAAGAACTCGGGCGACTCGGGCCTGCCCACGCAGCTGGAATGGACCCTGCCGCCCGGCGTGCTGGCCGGCGACATCCAGTGGCCGGTTCCGAAGAAGATCCCGATCGGCACGCTGGCCAACTACGGCTACGAAGGCACGGTGCTGCTGCCGGTGCCGCTGGAGATCGCGCCCGACTTCAAGCCGTCGATGCTGGCGCAGGAACTGGACGTCCGGCTCAAGGCCAGCTGGCTGGTCTGCCGCAAGGAGTGCATCCCGGAGGACGGCGAGTTCACGATCAAGCTGCCGGTCCGCGGCAGCACCGCGCTGAACGCGCAGGCCTTCGAGGCCGCGTTCGCGGCCCAGCCCAAGCCGGTGCTGACGACGCCCGGCGGCATCATCCCGAACAGCACGGCCGAGATCGCAAATGACGCGCTGGACGTGCGCGTGCAAGGCCTGCCGGCTTCCGTGCGCGGCAAGAAGCTGGAGTTCTTCCCCGAGACGCCCGAGGTGATCCAGACGGCCGGCGCCTGGACCCAGGACTGGAACGGCGCGGTGTGGACGGCCAAGGTGCCGCTGTCGCCGCAGCGCAGCGCCAGCCCCGACGTGATGCCGGTGGTGGTGAGCGACGGCCAGGCGGGGTGGCGCGCGGAACTCAAGGTGGTGGGCAGCTGGCCGAAGACGGCCGCGCCGGCCGCGGTTTCGCCCGCGCTGGAAGAGGCGCTGCGCAACAACGCCGCGGGCAGGGCCGCCGCGCCCGGCCCGGGCATCGGCTTCTTCGCCGCGCTGTTCGGCGCGCTGCTCGGCGGCCTGGTGCTCAACCTCATGCCCTGCGTGTTCCCGGTGCTGGCGATCAAGGTCGTGGGCTTCGCGACGCACGGCGGAGACACGCGGGCGCGGCGGCTCTCCGGAGCCGCGTACACCGCCGGCGTGGTGCTGTCGTTCGTGGCGCTGGGCGGTCTGATGCTGGCGCTGCGCGCGGCCGGCGAGCAGCTCGGCTGGGGCTTCCAGCTGCAGTCGCCGCTGGTGGTGGCGGCACTGGCCGCGCTGTTCACGCTGATCGCGCTCAACCTGGCGGGCGTGTTCGAGTTCGGCTCGTTCCTGCCCACGGCGGTCGCGTCGCTGGAGGCGAAGCATCCCGTCGGCAACGCGTTCCTGTCCGGTGTCCTGGCCGTCGCCATCGCCTCTCCATGCACCGCGCCGTTCATGGGCGCTTCGCTCGGGCTGGCGGTGACGCTGCCGCCGGCGCAGGCGCTCGCCGTGTTCGCGGTGCTCGGCCTGGGCATGGCCCTGCCCTACCTCGCCGCCAGCCTCACGCCCGCGGCAGCGCGCTGGCTGCCGCGGCCGGGCGCGTGGATGGACGTGTTCCGCAAGCTGATGGCCTTCCCGATGTTCGCCACGGTCGCCTGGCTGGTCTGGGTGCTGGGCCAGCAGAGCGGCGTCGACGGCGCCGGCGCGCTGCGCGCGCTGCTGGTGGCGATGAGCCTGCTGGTGTGGACGCTCACGCTGCGCGGCCGCGCGCGCAGGGTGCTGTCGGGCGTGGCCGTGCTGGGCC